>JBOIDR010000001.1:0-86827 GCA_050740695.1 Gammaproteobacteria bacterium
ATCCTCTTCGGCAGCGACCCACGTGCCTCTCACATCGCCGCCGCTCTGACATCGCGCCCTCGACCCAACCGATCGCACCCGCACTTACCACCAAAATCACGCGCTTTTACAACCCCGTCAACAGTTAGGGTGGAGGAGAAGGCGGTGCGGCGGGGAAGGGGCGTGGTCAGTGCACGTCACGCCTGGCCCCCACCCCCACCTCCCCCGTCCGCAGAAAGCGCGGGCAGGGGAGGGAGCCCGAATTCCCTCCCTTGCGTAGCGGGGGAGGGTCAGGGTGGAGGCGAAGGCGGTGTGGCGGGGAAGGGGCGTGGTCAGTGCACGTCACGCCTGGCCCCCACCCCAACCCTCCCCCATCCGCAGAAAGCGCGGGCAGGGGAGGGAGCCCGAATTCCCTCCCTTGCGTAGCGGGGGAGGTTAGGGTGGAGGAGAAGGCGGTGCGGCGGGGAAGGGGCGTGGTCAGTGCACGTCACGCCTGGCCCCCACCCCCACCCTCCCCCGTCCGCAGAAAGCGCGGGCAGGGGAGGGTTAGGGTGGAGGAGAAGGCGGTGCGGCGGGGAAGGGGCGTGGTCAGTGCACGTCACCCTGGCCCCCACCCCCACCCTCCCCCGTCCGCAGAAAGCGCGGACAGGGGAGGGAGATCGCTGGTTCCCTCCCCTGCGTAGCGGGGGAGGGTCAGGGTGGGGGTAACGCCGCCGCTATCCGCGCCACTACCACTTCGGTTTCATACAACACCTCATCGTTCCAGAAGCGAATGACACGATACTGCTTTTGGTCACGTAACCAACGGGTGCGTTCCGAATCGTACTGCGCTTCCGCGCGGTCGCCGTGGCTGTCGCCGTCTACCTCGACGACCAACTTGGCCTTGGCGCAAAAGAAGTCCACGATGCAACAACCCACGGCATGCTGTCTCCGAAACTGCATGCCGAGTTGGCCATGCCGTAGGTATCGCCACAATTTCACCTCGGCAGGCGTCATCGCGCGACGCAGCTGCCGTGCGCGGAGTTGCAACGCTTCGGAGGAACGCCAGTGTGGTTTGTTCATGTCGAGGTAAACGGCATGTTGCGTGCCGTTCCCTGTCCGCACATGGAAAGGGGAGGGAGATCCCCGGTTCCCTCCCCTGCGAAGCGGGGGAGGGTTAGGGTGGGGGTAACGGCGCTTCGGAGGGGAACCGGCTTGGTTAGCGAACATCGGCCGGACCCCCACCCCACCCTCCCCCCGTCCGCAAACGGCACGGACAGGGGAGGGAGACCCCGGTCCCCTCCCCTGCGTAGCGGGGGAGGGCTAGGGTGGGGGAAAAGGCGCTTCGGAGGGGAACCGGCTTGGTTAGCGAACATCGGCCGGACCCCCACCCCACCCTCCCCCGTCCGCAAACGGCACGGACAGGGGAGGGAGATCCATGGTTCCCTCCCCTGCGAAGCGGGGGAGGGCTAGCTAGGGTGGGGGTAACGGCGCTTCGGAGGGGAACCGGCTTGGTTAGCGAACATCGGCCGGACCCCCACCCTACCCTCCGACGTCCGTAAACGGCACGGACACGGGAGGGAGATCCCTGGTTCCCTCCCCTGCGAAGCGGGGAGGGCTAGGGTGGGGGTAACGGCGCTTCGGAGGGGAACCGGCTTGGTTAGCGAACATCGGCCGACCCCCACCCTCCGACGTCCGTAAACGGCACGGACAGGGGAGGGAGATCCCCGGTCCCCTCCCCTGCGAAGCGGGGGAGGGCTAGGGTGGGGGAAAAGGCGCTTCGGAGGGGAACCGGCTTGGTTAGCGGACATCGGCCGGACCCCCACCCCACCCTCCCCCGTCCGCAAACGGCACGGACAGGGGAGGGAGATCCCCGGTCCCCTCCCCTGCGAAGCGGGGGAGGGCTAGGGTGGGGGAAAAGGCGCTTCGGAGGGGAACCGGCTTGGTTAGCGAACATCGGCCGGACCCCCACCCCACCCTCCCCCGTCCGTAAACAGCACGGACAGGGGAGGGAGATCCCTGGTTCCCTCCCCTGCGAAGCGGGGGAGGGCTAGGGTGGGGGTAACGGCGCTTCGGAGGGGAACCGGCTTGGTTAGCGAACATCGGCCGGACCCCCACCCCACCCTCCCCCGTCCGTAAACGGCACGGACAGGGGAGGGAGATCCCCGGTCCCCTCCCCTGCGTAGCGGGGGAGGGTTAGGGTGGGGGTAACGGCCTCACCAAAGCTGACGCACCTCGTCAACAAGCTGACGCGCCGGGTCAGCTCCGCTGCCCGTTTTGCCCATATCAGCAAGACCCCGCGCGTCCCGCACGCGCTTCCCTCCCACCCATTCCGGCATTCCGCCTGAGCCGCAAGCAAGCTGGCACACCCGCTGCACTTACGCCGCAAGCCGCCGCTAACGACCGCGGGCGGCAGGGATGATGCCCGGTCGTGTAGCTCAAGTTCGATCGTCACGTTCCGACACAGTCCAAGTCCATCGGACCACCCAACATAGTTCAATTTCAAAAGGAGAGTTATACATGAAGAAGTACCAGCAAGGTTTCACATTGATCGAGTTGATGATCGTCGTGGCGATCATCGGTATCTTGGCGGCGGTTGCCATTCCGGCGTATCAGGATTACACGATTCGGGCGCGGGTTTCCGAAGGGTTGTCTTTGGCATCACCCGCCAAAGTAGCTGTTTCCGAGACCTTTCAGACTAACGGCGCTTTCACGCTCGCCACGTCCGGATGGACGGCACCGGCCGCAACAGCCAATGTGGCGTCGGTCGCTCTCACTGATGTTACGGGAGTCATTACCGCCACTATGACTGCGCTAGCTGGCGGTACGGTGGTTACGATGACTCCCACGTTGGTGGCCGGGCAACCTGTTGAGTGGGCATGTGCCGGAGCCCCGGCGGCATACGTTCCGGCGAACTGCCGCTAGTACGACCAACCGCAATCTGGGACGCGCATCACGCGCCAAACCTAGAGCTAGCGTAGCCCGGATGCCGCGAAGCGGAATCCGGGAAACCAAGGCAACACCAAAAGCCCCTCCCCGCGAGGGGCTTTTCTTTTGAGCCGCATGATTCTCGATCGCTGCTTCCAGCTGCGCTCCACCCCAACGCGCGCAGCGTGCGTTCCACGCACCAAGCACCCCGGTTGGAGCAAGCCTCGTAGGGTATGCATTGCGTACCATTGCCCCTGGCGAGTGGTCGGCGCCCTAGGTACGCGGTGCGTACCCTACGATTTACTATATCTGGATGAAGACACGGCGCGCAAGGCCAAGGCAGCCCAGCGTAACCCGGATGCCGCGAAGCGGAAACCGGGAAACCACCCCTAAAACCACCGTGGCGCCTCCGGGAAACCGACGCAACCCCAAAGCCCCTGGCTGCGAGGGGCGTTCTTTTTTGCCGGACAGGTCGTCCATCCCTGGGTTCCGCTGCGCTTCACCCCGGGCTACGATCGGCCGTGCCATGGGCGGTCAACCCACCCAGCGTAGCCCAGATGAAGCGAAGCGGATCCGGGAAACCAAGGCCGACCAAAGCCTGGTAGCTTTGTAGGGCATGCATTGCGTACCTTTACGGTTTTGAGCCGCATCATTCTCGCTCCCCGCTTCCGGCTGCGCGCCACCCAGCGCAGCGCAGCGCGCGTTACACGCACGAACGATTGAATGGTGCGCACAGCGCACCTACGGTCGACTGCGCCGCAACGCATTCAGACACGTGCGGTTGTCGCGTGCAGCCGCAAACCGAGTGCCCGCACCACCTTCAACACTGTCGCAAACTCCGGCTTACTCTCCGGAGAGAGCGCCTTGTACAGGCTTTCCCGCCCCAGGCCGGTTTCGCGCGCGACTTGTGACATACCCTTGGCGCGAGCGATGACGCCGAGCGCATGGGTAATCAACGGCGGGTCGTCTTCTTGAAGGCAAGCATCCAGGTATAGCGCCATATCTTCCTCTGTTTCCAAGTGTTCGGCGGAATCCCAGGGAATGGTTTCGATCTCGGCCATGTCCACCTCTCACACCCCTCGCGCTAATTCCAGCGCGGTTTGGATATCCCGGTCTTGCGTGCCCTTGTCGCCGCCGCCGAGCAGGATAACCAACTCCCGCCCGCGGCGCACGAAATACACTCGGAGCCGGGGCCGTGATCGATTCGCAGTTCCGAAACACCTTCACCCACCGGCTTCACGTCGCCCGGATCGCCGAAGCGCAAGCGGTCGATACGCGCCTGAATGTAGCGAAGCGAAATCCGGGAAACCACCCTAACTGGCGCCTCCGGGCACCCATGGCAACCCCAAAGCCCCTCCGCGTGAGGGGCTTTTCTTTGAGCCGCATCATTCTCGATCCCTGCTTCCGGCTGCGCGCCACCAACGCGCGCAGCGGCGTTCCACGCACCAAATACCCCGGGTGGAGTCTACGAGCGACCGAATGGGGCGCGCGGTGCCTCGCATTGCACACTTTCGCTCCCGGAGCGAGGTTCCTTCGTCCATGGTCCCCTATGCGCCCGACCTTCCCGATGAGACCAACCAGGACAGGAGTCCGTCTCTCAGGTTATTTCCCTTCAACGCCCGCGCGATCGCTGTGGTATGATTCCCTTACTTCCTTACCCTGGTATCGTGCAGCTATGCTCGCTAAGCTCACCAGCAAGAATCAGTTGACGCTGCCCAAGGACGTGGTCGCCGAGATCGGCGGCGCGGAGTATTTTGACGTCCGCACCGAAAACGGCCGCATCGTGCTGACGCCAGTGCGCATCCAGCGGGCCGACGCGGTCCGCGCCAAGCTGGCCGAGCTCGGGATCACAGAACGCGACGTGGCGGACGCGGTAGCATGGGCACGCGCGAGGGGCGGGTAGCTCCCCGCCTGGTGCTCGACACGAACGTCGCCCTATCGGCGCTGATACTCCCCAGCGGTCGTTTGGCGTGGCTCCGTCCGGCGTGGCAGTCGCAGTCGGTGCTCCCCCTCGTCAGCCGAGCGACCGCCGAGGAGCTCATTGCTGTCCTCCACTACCCGAAATTCCGGCTTGCCGCCGCGGATCGCGACGACCTACTCGCCGATTACCTGCCATGCTGCGAGACGGTCGCGATCCCGGAGCCACCTCCTGACGTGCCTGTGTGCCGCGACCGGAGCGATATGCACTTTCTGGAGCTCGCCGTGGCGGGTAATGCCACCGGCTGTGGTGTGCTCGACCGGCTCATTGTCGATGACTACCGGCGCGCCGACCTCATTACCCTCACCCTCGATCGCAAGATAGCCGCCCTCGCCGACGCCCGGCTCCTCTAGCCTGCGTACGCATCGTAGCGCCGATGCCGCGAAGCGGAATTCGGGAAACCCACGCTTCAAGGGTGTGCACCGCCACCTGCATTTGATCGAGCCGCCGATCGGGTCAGTCATGGCGCGCACACGAACGAGGCTGTCCCATGCCTCGATGCCGAGTGGGCCGATACTCACCTCCACCGACGACTGCTATTCACTATGTTGCTCGCCAGGCACTATTGCGAGCGAGGGCTGCGGCACTTATACTTGCCCATATACGTGAACAAGCGTTATTCGCTTGAGGGCGATACCATGGCGCAGGTCAATCTATACCTGGATGAAGACACGGCGCGCAAGCTCAAAACAGTCGCCAAGGCATCGGGCTTGTCTCAAAGCAAGTGGGTGGCGAAGTTGATTCGCGAGCGGGTTTCCGACGAATGGCCTCGGCAGCTCGCGGCCCTCGCCGGGGCTTGGCCCGATATTCCGGACGCCGAGGATCTGCGGCAGGGGCTGGGGCAGGACTCGCTCCGCGAACCTCTGTAATGTACTTGCTGGATACCAATAGGCTGATTTACTATTTCAAAGGTAAAGGCAAAGTGGCCATGCGTCTCTTGCAAGTGGCTCCGCGGGAGGTGGCCGTTTCCGCCGTCACAGTCTACGAGCTGGAGGTGGGTCTCGCGAAAACCAGTGCCGCGCGTGTGTCGGCGCGTCCAGCTCGAAGACTTCCTTGCCTTCGTGACGGTGTTGCCTTTCGAAAGGAAAGAAGCCACCGCCGCGGCCGGCATACGCGCGGAACTCGAACGGCGCGGCTTACCGATCGGCCCGCTCGACAACCTGATCGCAGGCACCGCCAAGGCCCATCAGGCCATTCTCGTGACACACAACGTGAGCGAGTTTTCCAGGATCCCCGGCCTGACGACGGTCGATTGGTATGCGTGATCGCACGCGCCATCAAAACTCACTGAGAGGAGCGATCCATGGCAACCGTCAACTTCAGCGTACCTGCCGATGTGAAGCAACTGTTCAACGAGACTTTCGCCAACCGCAACAAGAGCGCTGTCATTGCCGAGCTGATGTTGGAGGCTGTGGAGCGGGAGAGGAGGCGCGGTCGCCGCGCGCAAGCCATCGACCATATCCTGGCCCGGCGTCGCAGTAAACCGGCGGTGAGCGCGGATGAGATCCGCAGGGCCCGTGACGAAGGTCGCCCGTGACCCGCACCAGAAATCTACGGTACCGCCCTCGATCTCGCGATCCAACTCGACCATCACCTGTTCGATACCCTCTATCACGCAGTCGCATTCCATGCCGAGGACGGACAGCTGATTACTTCCGACACCGGTATTTCAACAGGGCACGGAGCCGCGGGCGGATCTTATGGCTCGGGGATCTGAAACTCCAGCAAGCATCGTAGCCCGGACGCAGCGAAGCGAAATCCCGGCTAACCCTCGGCGGCCAATTTCGCACTGACCAAGCGGTTGAGGCTGACGCCTTCCTCTGCGGCTCGGGTCGCGAGCCCACGGTGTACCTCGGGCGGGACTCTAACCATGAACCGGCCGCTGTAGCGACGATCGGAAAATGGCTCCGGCACCTCTTCCCCTGATTGCTGCAAATCGTTCACGGTCTGCGCCACTACCTTTCGGATCCCCTTGAGCGCCGCCTCCGGAGTCGCGGCAAGCCAGTTCAACGAGGGGAACTCCGCGCACAATCCGACATGCTCGCCATCCTCCGCCGACCACGTCACACGATAGGTGTAGTGATCCTTCATCGCTTTCCCGCGTCCGGTGAGCGATCTTCAGACATCGTAGCCTGGGTCGAGCGCAGCGGAACCGTGAGCCCGCGAGGGTGCCCTCGCTGCGCGGAGGCCTTGTTCTTGACCATGGTATACTGCCTCAATGACAAGCGTTACCTTCGATACCCTAAAGTTCGTCGAAAGGCTCAAGGCCGCCGGCGTCCCCGAGGCCCAGGCCAAGGCCATGGCGGAAGCGCAACAAGAGGCGCTTTCCGAATCGGTAGCCACGCAATTGGCAACCAAGTCGGACCTCGCCGAGCTCAAGTTGGACGTGATCAAATGGATGGTTGGGCTTGCCCTCGCGCAAGTGTCCTTGTCAATGGGCATATTGGTCAAGGTACTGTGATTTCACATCGCAATATCTCGAAAGGCGGGTTACGCGAGGACGCCGCTAACCCGCCCGCGCTACTGGATGCTGCGAAGCGGGATCCTAGCTAGCGCCGTAAGGCGTTCGCCATCATCAGGAGCCCGAAGCCGCCCAGCACCCACACGCCGAACGGGGCCTCGCCGAGCATGGTCTGATCCGGCACGCCGAGACCGAAGAGCAGCGCGGCGCCGACGATGAAGGCCGCGCCCAGAATGGCGTACACGCCGCGCTCGCCGGCCGCGCGAACCTCGCGGCGGATATCGTGGAACGCCTGCGCCTCGACATGAAACCTGAGATCGCCGTGTTTGGCCTGGTCGAGTAGATCGATCACGGCCCCGGGTATTCCGGGGAGGCGCTCGGCCCACATCGGCACGCCGTCCCGACCGGCGCGTACCAGCCTCCGGATCCCCACGCGCTCGCCCATCCAGCGTTCCAGCGCCGGCCGCGCGATCTGCCAGAGATCGATCTCCGGGTACAACTGGCGGGCCACGCCCTCGATGTTGACCAGCGTCTTCTGCAGGAGTAGCAACTGGGGGAGGATCACCATGTGGAAACGCTGTGCGGTTTGGAACAGGCGCAACAACAGGTGCCCGAAGGACACGTCGGTGATGGGGCGCTCGAACATCGGCTCGCACACGCTGCGGATCGCGAACTCGAAGTCGTCGACGCGGGTGCCGGCCGGCACCCAACCGGATTCCACGTGCAGTTCCGCCACGCGCCGGTAATCGCGGTTCAGGAACGCGAGGAAGTTGTTGGCGAGATAACGCTGGTCGAACTCGGACAGAGAGCCCATGATCCCGAAATCGACCGGCACGATCTTGGGCGGCCCCGAACCCAGCGGCGGGATCACGAAGAGATTGCCGGGGTGCATGTCGGCGTGGAAATAGCGGTCGCGGAACACCGCCGCGAAGAACACCTGCACTGCCGCCTCGGCCAGGCGTCTCAGGTCCACCCCGGCCTGACGCAAGGCCTCGATGTTGTCGATGGAGATCCCGGTGACCCGCTCCATGACGAGCACGGTCTGCTTGGTCAGATCCCATTCGATGCGCGGCACGTAGACTTCTTCGGCGCCCTCGAAATTGCGCCGGAGCTGGGAGCAATTGGCGGCCTCGCGAACCAGATCCAGCTCGTCGAAGATGATCTTTTCGTATTCCGCCACGATGCGGGTGGGTTTGAGCCGGCGTCCCTCCGCCCAGTAACGCTCGGCGAGCGAGGCGAGGATGTACAAGAGGCCGAGGTCTCGCTGGATGACCTTCTTGATCCCGGGCCGCACTACCTTGACCACGACGTCGCGCCCGTCCCGGAGCCGCGCGGCGTGGACCTGGGCGATGGATGCCGAGGCGAGCGGCGTCTCGTCGAATTCCGCGAATACCTCCGCGGGTGGCCGCCCATAGGCGCGCTCGACGATGGCGTGCGCCTCCGCGCTTGGAAAGGGCACGACATGGTCCCGAAGCTTGGCGAGCTCGAGCGCGAGGTCGTCGTCGGCGAGGAGATCCTGGCGGGTCGACAGCAGCTGGCCGAACTTGACGAAGATCGGGCCCAAGTCCTCAAAGGCATGGCGGATGCGCTCCGCGCGCGGCGCGTTAGGGGTCCGTACCCAGTTCCACGGCAGCAGATAGAGCACGAAGCGCATGGGCCTCAGGAGGTGGGTCGCGAGGATGATCTCGTCCAGCCGGTGGCGAATGAGCACCCGCTGTATCCCGAGGACGCGCAGCGCCTGACCGAGGGTGATCATGAGGGGAGGGAGGAGGTCAGTCGCGCCCCAGCGCTCGCGCGATCCGCCGGAGGCGCGCCTCCAGGCGGTCCACATCGCTGCGCAGGGCATCGACTGCGTCCACGAACTCGGCGATCTCGCGCGTCTCGACCAGGATCGCGGCCTCGTTTCGCAGGTACTCCACGGTGTCCTCTGCGAGCGTGTGGCGCGCCTCTTCGGCCCAGCCGGATAGATCGCGCACGACGTTCCCGATCTGATGCGCGGCGATGTCGCCGAGATATTGGGACAGCAGCTCTTCCCAGTCGATGTCGAAAGACGCGAGCATCGACTGCAGGTGGCGGCCGAGCTGAAGATCGCCGATGATCTCGACCTCGCCGCTGAAGCCGCCTGTTTGCTCCCCGCGCGCCATGCGCAAGAGCGCGAACGGCGTCCCGCGGATGCACACGTGGACCTCGCCCGTATAGGCGTCGAGCAGCTCGAAACGATGCTCACCGGGCAATAAGTAAACGGTCTGACCGAGACCCAGGAGCTCGACGGCGATGACCTTTCCGGCCATCGCGCGCGCCGCTTCGAGGGTGCGCGGGTCGAGGGAGAGAAGACGTGCCGACAGCCGCTCGATCACGGACAAGAGCATGGGCACCGGACCGGTGATCGGATCCACCCGCTTCCGGATCAGAGCTTGTAGCCCCGGTGTACCGCGGCGATCCCGCCGCTCAGGTTATGGTAGCCGGCCATCTCGAAGCCGGCCTCTTCCATCATGCTCATGAGCGCCCCCTGGTCGGGGTGGCGGCGGATGGATTCGACCAGATACCGGTAGCTCGCGCGGTCGCCCGCGACGATCTGGCCGAGGAGCGGGATGACATTGAAGGAATAGAGATCGTAGAGGCGCTGCAGGAGCGGCATCACGGCCCGCGAGAACTCCAGGATCACGAGCCGACCCCCGTGGCGAAGCACGCGGTGCATGGATCGCAGCGCCCGGGACTTGTCGCTCACGTTGCGGAGCCCGAAGGCGATCAGGAGCAGATCGAAGCTGCCATCGGCGAACGGCAGCGCCTCTGCGTCCGCGAAGGCGTAGGCCACGTTGCCGGCGATGCCCCGGTCGATCAAGCGATCGCGCCCGAGCCTCAGCATGGCGGCGTTGACGTCGGTCAATACCACGTGTCCCCGGGGACGGACCCGGTCCACGAGGCGCGCCGTCATGTCACCGGTACCGCCGGCGATATCGAGAACCCGCTCACCGCACCTGGGCCGTGCCAGGGCCACGGCGAAGGCCTTCCAGGCGCGATGCACCCCGCCCGACATGAGGTCGTTCATGAGATCGTAGCGGAACGCCACCGAGGTGAAGACCTCGCCCACGCGGCGCGCCTTGTCCGCGATCGGGAGGATGCGGAAACCGAAGTCGGTGGTCTCGCTCACGGGGTGGCAGCGGGGGTGCGCGCATAGCCGAGCTTTTCAAGTGCGGCGAGGTATTCCGCCCAGTAGCGCTCGCGGTGGGCGCCGAGATCGTGCAGATAATTCCACGCATAGAGGCCGGTGTTATGGCCGTCGTCGAAGGTGAGCCTCACGGCGTACTGTCCCACGGGTTCGATCCTGGTGATGTTGACAGATTCCTTGCCGGTCGGTACCAGCCACTCGCCGCCGTGGCCTTGCACCTCGGCGGACGGCGAGCGTACCCGCAGGAGCTCGCAGGGCAGCTCGAAACGCTGGCCGTCGTGGAACGTGAGCTCCAGGACGCGCGAACTCCGGTGCAGTCGGATCTCGGTCGGGATCATAGGATGTAGCGGGCCAGGTCCTGGTCCTCGGCGAGCGCCGTGAGCTGGGCATCGACATAGGCGGCATCGACCGTGAGCGCCCTGATCTCGCCGCTGCCGGCGGCGAACGACACCGATTCCAGAAGGCGTTCGAGCACGGTGTGCAGGCGCCGGGCGCCGATGTTCTCGGCGCGCTCGTTGACCTGCCAGGCGACCTCGGCCAGGCGCGCGATCCCCGATTCCGCGAACGTGAGGCCCACCCCCTCGGTCTCCATGAGCGCCGTGTATTGCTCGGTCAAGGAGGCGTCGGGCTCGGTGAGGATGCGCACGAAGTCGCCGACCGTGAGGGCATCGAGCTCGACCCGGATCGGGAGCCGGCCC
The DNA here is from genome assembly GCA_050740695.1 of Gammaproteobacteria bacterium. Classification (GTDB taxonomy): domain Bacteria; phylum Pseudomonadota; class Gammaproteobacteria; order JACCXJ01; family JACCXJ01; genus JACCXJ01. The sequence goes on from JBOIDR010000001.1 coordinate 11,193, forward strand.
TGTAGCTCCGGGATCAGGTCCGAGGGCTTGGAGAGATGAAACGCCCCCGAGGCGATGAAGAGGATGTGATCGGTCTTGACCATACCGTACTTGGTAGAGACGGTGCCGCCCTCGACCAGCGGCAAGAGATCGCGCTGCACGCCCTCGCGCGAGACATCCGGGCCGCCGTATTCGGAACGCCGCGCGACCTTGTCGATCTCGTCCAGGAACACGATGCCGTGCTGCTCGACGCGATCCACCGCCCGGGTCTTGATGTCGTCCTCGTTGATGAGCTTCATGGCCTCTTCCTCGGCCAGGAGCTTCTGTGCCTCCTTGACGCGCAGCTTACGCGTGCGGGTGCGACCGCTGCCGAGATTGTGGAACATGGACTGGAGCTGCTGGGTCATCTCCTCCATGCCGGGCGGGGCCATGATCTCGACTCCGATCCGGGGCGCGGAGACCTCGGCCTCGATCTCGCGATCGGCGAGCTTACCGTCCTTGAGCATCTCGCGGAAGCGCTCGCGGGTCGCCGAGCCGCCCTCGTCATGGACGCTGCCCAGGCGTGGGGCCGGGAGCAGGATGTCGAGCACGCGCTCCTCGGCGGCCGCCTGGGCCTGGGCGCGCACCCGCGACATGGCCTCCTCGCGGGTCATCTTGACGGCGATGTCGGCGAGATCGCGGATGATGGACTCGACGTCGCGGCCCACGTACCCGATCTCGGTGAACTTGGTGGCCTCCACCTTGAGGAAGGGCGCCTCGGCGAGCTTCGCGAGCCGGCGTGCGATCTCGGTCTTGCCGACCCCGGTCGGGCCGATCATCAATATATTCTTTGGCGTGATCTCGTTGCGAAGATCCGCGCGCACCTGCAATCGGCGCCAGCGGTTGCGGAGCGCGATGGCGACGGCGCGTTTGGCGGCGTCCTGGCCGATGATGTGTTTGTCGAGCTCGCGGACGATCTCGGCGGGAGTGAGCGCGCGCATGGGATACCTAGCGGGCCCCTATTTTCATTTATTCAGGGAGGCCTCGGCCTCCAACTCCTCGATGGTGAGGTTGGCGTTGGTGTAGATGCAGATGTCCGCGGCGATGCGGAGCGCCGTTTCCACGATGGCGCGTGCCGGCAATTCCGTGTGCAGGCAGAGCGCCCGCGCCGCCGCCTGCGCGAAGGGGCCGCCCGAGCCGATGGCCAGGACCTCACCCTCGGGCTCGATCACGTCCCCGGTGCCGGAGATGATGAGCGAGGCAGCCCGATCGGCGACCGCCAGCAGGGCTTCCAACCGCCTCAAGGCCCGATCGGTGCGCCAGTCCTTGGCCAGCTCGACCGCCGAGCGTTTGAGGTTGCCCTGGTGCTTGTCGAGCTTGGCCTCGAAGCGCTCGAATAGCGTGAAGGCATCCGCCGTACCGCCCGCGAAGCCGGCCAGGATCTGATCGCCGCGCATGCGCCTGACCTTGCAGGCATTGCCCTTCATGACTGTGTTGCCCAACGACACCTGCCCGTCCCCGCCCATGACCACCCGGGCGGCGCGCCTCACCGAGAGGATGGTGGTGCCTTCGAAGTGAATGGGAGAGCGCACCGTCATGGGCGGGAAGTGTACACCAGGAACCGACCTCTGGGCCCTCGGCGGTCGCCCGGGTCGGGGCAGCTTCGCGTTCGAAGGTTCTTCGTCCGGCGCGCCTGTTCGATGCCACCCGATAGCAATTGGGGTCGTCCATGCGTGCAACGGACGGGACGACCTCGTCTACCGGGCGCACCGCCGCCGTGTGACGGGGAGTCGAGAGTTTACAAAACCTGACCCACCAAGTTATACTTTAGTGTAATGTAAGCATCCAGAGGCCTCATCATGCCGATTGCAACTCTTCGCAGTGTGGGCGGTTCGGTTGTCATGGCCATCCCTAAGCGCATACTGGATTTGGTGCATTTGCGATCCGGTTCGCAAGTGAATATCGATGCCCAGGACGGGAAACTGATCGTTGCGCCCAAGAAAAAACCACGCTACACCCCCTCACCGAACTGATGGCGCAGTGCGACCTATCGCAGCTTATGAGCACCGAAGAAAGGGAATGGCTTGACACACCTGCCGTCGAATGCCCGGCCGGGGCGAGATTTGGCACGTTAATCTCGGGGCCGATCGGTGTTGGCAGTGGAGCGGGCGTAGGGCGCGTCTCCGCGCCGACTCATTCGCTGGAGCAGACAGCAGTGCCTCTATCATAAACGGATGGTCATACGAACTGTTCCGATCGCTTCCCGCAGGGCGGACCGTGAGAAACGTTAGGCGCTGATCGGTGTAGGCGGTGGAGAATAAGTGCTACCCGGAACATGGGCGCGACGATCATCAGGCGTGACAGAATCATACCGCGAATGATAGGCGCGGACACGCGCCCTACGTTTGCTCTACTCGTCGTACACTTGGAGGCTGGTTATGAGAGTTTATTCTGCGGTAATAGAGCGTTGTCCCTACACGGGACTGTTCGTCGGTTTTGTTCCTGGTTTTGCGGGCGCGCACTCCCAAGGGGAGACGCTCGATGAGGTCAATCGTAACCTTCAAGAAGTCATAACGATGCTTCTTGAAGATGGAGAGCCTCAGCTTGAGTCCGAGTTTGTGGGGATTCAGAACGTCGCCATTGCGTAGGCATGGGCAACATACCAACTCTCAAGCCGGCAGAGGTCGTCGCCATTCTTCTGAAGCTCGGTTTCACGGAGGTCAGGCACCGTGGCTCACACAAGCAGTTTCGTGACGGTACGGGGCGATGCACCACCGTACCGTTTCATCAGGGCCGGGATGTGTCTCCTATCTTGCTCAGGCAAATTGCCAAGGACGTAGCACTTACTGTCGATGACTTACTCAAGTACCGTTAGCCCAACAAGGTGCTACACCGGACGGCACAAAAATGCGGGCGCAGGGCGCGTGTCCGCGCTGACTCATTCGCTCGAGCAGACAACAATGCCTCTATCATAAACGGATGGTCATAGGAACTGTCCAAATCGCTTTCCGCTGGGCAGACCGCATATTGGAGTGCGCGAAAAACAATTGGTGCCAATCGGTGATCGGTGTTGAGGGTGGAGAAATAAGCGCTACCCATGGGCGCGACGATCATCAGGCGTGACTGATATAGGAGGCGACCAGGGACCGCAGAAAATTACGAGCGCACTCGAAAGACTGGTGCCAGGTGGGGTGACGTGCCGCCCTTCGCCGAGCGGCGAGCCCCATCCGCAGCAAGAGCTCACGGTCCGCGACCAAGAGCCGGAGGGGGCGGGTAAGGGCATCGGCGTCACCCGGCGCCACCAGGAAGCCCTCGCGGCCGTGCTCGACGATCTCGTGCGCGCCCCCGGCCGTGGTGGCGATCACGGGCAACCCGAACCGCATCGCTTCGAGGTAGGCGATGCCCAAGGCCTCGTAATGCGAGGGTACAACCAGTAGGTGGCTGGTCATCAGGTACTCCGGGATCCGGGCGTTCGGCACCGTGCCCACCAGGCGCACGTTGGTCCCGAGACCGGCGCGACCGATCAGACCCCGCAGGCGCTCGACATAGGGCCGGTCCATGGTCAAGCTGCCGACGATCTGTAAACGCCAACTGTCGGCGGGCAGGCGGCTCAGTGCGTCGATCAGGACGTGCAGGCCCTTGCCGGGGAGCACGTTGGCGATGCTGAGGACACAGAGGGGCCCCGTCGCTCGTGCCCGCGCCGCGAGCTCGGTTTCCGAGCGTTCCACGGCCAGATGGTCACCGCCCGGGTAGGCAACCACCCCGGGAAGCCCGTGCCCGAGGAGCGCTTCGACCGCCAGACGGGTCGTCTGGGAGTTGTAAAGGGCCGCATCGACAGTGGCCAGATATCGCCGTTCAGTCGCCGAGCACAAGCCACGGAGCCCCCTCGCCGTCTGCTCGCTCGAGCGCAAGAGGTGAACGATCGTGACGATCGGGTAGCGAGCCCTGGCCCTGAGCCAGCCGTTGAGGAATACCAGGGACGGATGGACGAGCTCATCCTGCAAGAGGACATCGAAGCGCTCCCGAGTGAGCCGGCGAAGCAACGAAGGCGAGGCGTTGTCGGCGAGGGCGCGGGGATAGTGGTTGCGACTAGGGACGGAGATCACCTCGGCCCGATCTCCGCTTGACACGAGATGATCCAGCAACCTGCGGTCGTAGAGATAACCGCCGGTGAGGGTCTCGATGCTCCCGTAGATCACGAGGCCGACTCGCATCACGCTCAGTAGGTGAGCATCACCTGCACGGCCTCTTGCGGGCGCCGATCGAGCAGGTCGTAGGCCTCGTCCGCGCGGGACACGGGAAAACGATGGGTGATGAGGCGGGCGGGATCGATCTCGGCGAGCATCCGCCAGGCCACCTCCCGGCGGCGAGCTTTGCTCCAGCGTCCCGCAAAGCGGGAGGCGATGGTGCTGACTTGGCTGCTGATGAGGCGCATGCGACTGCGATGAAAGGACCCGCCCAGGCGCAGGTGGGCGGGCCGGTCGCCATACCACGACCCGATCACGACTCGGCCCTCGAAGCCGGTGACGGCGATGGCCTCGTCGAGAACGGCCGGGCTGCCGGAAAGCTCGTAGGTCAAATCACAAGACGAGCGCAAGCGCTCCAGCTCGCCGGCCGCTGCCGGGTCCACGACCCGATGCGCACCCAGGTCGAGCGAGCGCTCGCGCCGCAGGGGATGACGGTCCAAGGTCACCAGATCGGAGAGGGGGATGCGCGCCAGCAACGCCGTGGTGAGCAGCCCCACCACACCCTGCCCGAACACCGCGACGTGCTCGCCGACGATCGGTTGGCCGTCCATCAGGAGGGTGACTGCCGTTTCGACGTTGGGCAGGAAGGCCGCGTCCTCGGGCGAGAGCCCGGCGGGAACGAGGACGAGCTCGGCAGGCCTGGTCAGAAAATGGCTCTCGTGCGGATGAAAGCCCATCACCAACTCTCCGAGCCACTCTCGGCCGACGCCCGCGCCCAAGGTCGTGATCCGACCCACGGCGGCGTAACCGTACTTGAGAGGGAAGGCGAACGCCTCGGCGAGGGCGGGGATGGACGAGTCGAGGGGCATGTCGGCCGGCACCCGGCCGCGATAGACCAGCATCTCGGTGCCCGGGCTGATCGCGGATACGACGGTCTCGACCACCACCTCTCCGGCGCCGGGCGGAGATAGTGGCTCTTCCCGCACCGCCACGCGGTGGGCTGCGACGAAGTACAGGGACCGTCTACAGGTGGTCATCGACCTACAGGCGGCTATCGATAAACCGCGACAGGACCCGACGGGTCTCGCGTAGTGCGTACTTCCTGACCCACTCGGAAGCGTCGATCCGAACGTCGTCGCAGAGCGCCCGGGCCGCGAGATCGACCACGGAGCCTCGCTTGCCGGTGATGTTGCCGTAAACGTTCGGCCGCAGATCCGCCTGCGCGAAGCCCCGGTAGTCGCCGTTGACGACACAGGTGGTACCGCACGCCATCGCCTCGATCAGCGCCAGGCCGAAGCTCTCCTTCGGCGAGGCCAGGACGCAGAGCCGTGCCCGGTGGCAGAGCAGGGCGATCTCCCGCGCCGAGCGCCAATTGGAGCTGGCGAGCGGCTGCCCCGGATCGATGCTCGAGACGACGCTGACACCGTCGATGAACGGCTCCACCTCGTGGAAATAGTCCGGATCGGCGATACCTCCCGCCAGATAGAGCGGGAGTCCGTACTCTTCGAAGATCCGCTCCCGATAGCCTTCGCAAAGCTCGAGCTGGTGCTTGTCCGGATGGATCCTCCCCACGCTGAGCACCAACTCCTCGCCGCCTCGATCGGGCCCGGCTCGATCGGGCCCGGCTCGATCGGGCCCCGCTCGATCGGGATAGAACACCTCATCGTCGTAGGAACCGCCGACGATGAGCAGGTGCGGGTGCGGATCGTCACTGCGGTGGGACAGGATGCCACGGAAGAGCCCTTGGGGCACATCGGGGTGAGGATAGGTATCGGTGAGACAGAAGGAGGCTCGGGAACGAGCGAGATGTAGCGTGAACTCGGTCTCTTTGAATCCGATGAAAAGGACGAAAGCGAAATCGTGGGCGAGGAGACCAGAAACTTCCAGGTCGCCGGCCACGGGTTGATTGCCGAAATAGAGCCCCAGAGGGGCCCAGTCACCCGGACGGGTGAGGAGAAGATAGACCCTATCGGCGGGGAACAGGCGCGTCGAATAGTCGCTCACCAGTCGGGCGCAGCCATTGGTAACGACGGGGTACGGGCTCGCCGCGGAAACCAGCAAGACCCGCCGGGTCACGATGCGGCTCTTCCGACGAACAGCATGCCGTCACCGACCGACCGGTAGACGTGGCTGTCGAAGCGCACCGACTCGGCGACGGACCGGATCGCCGGCTTTTGGAACGAACTGATCCCGGGGCCGATGATGAGCGGCGAGATGTGGAGTTGCAAGACATCGATGTTGCTCTCGGCGAGGAAAGCCGAGGTGGTGGTGGCGCCACCCTCGATATACACAGAGAGGATGTCGCGGCGGTAGAGCTCGCGGAGGATGGCAGTGGTGGCGATGCGCCCGTTGTCGGTCGGCAGCGCGAGGCGTTCGACCTGCGGCGACGCTGGTACCTGGCCCTCGCCGATCAAGAGGATACGACCCGGGCCCGCCCGCGCGAGGCAGTCGATGTCGATATCGACGCCGCCGCCGACGACGATCCGGATCGGGTCCGACCCTTCGGCGTGGCGCACCGTCAGCGCCGGATGGTCCGTGCGCAAGGTGCGGGCGCCTATCAGGATGCCGTCGCAGAGGGCACGCATTCGGTGGGCGTGAACCAGGTTCTCCGCGCAGCCGATCCACCGGGAGTCGCCGAGATCCGTGGCGATCCTGCCATCGAGCGATTGGGCGAAGTGACTGACGGTGAACGAACGCCGCATCCGCCGGGCGTGAACGGGCGCCATGCAATAGGGCAGGTAGATCTCGAGCAGCGCCGCGGCGGCCGATGGCAGGGTGCCGTCGGTCAGCCTGCGCAGCACGATCAGATCGTCGAGCCGGTAGCGGCTTTCGCCTGGGCCCGCCGGCGGGCCGTTCGAGGCGGACTCGCCATCGAGCAAGAGAGAGACCCGCCAGCCGTCGCCCGCCGGGGGAGTGAGCGAGTCCAGGCACACCGCCGGAGCCTCCCCGATGAGCAGCGAGCAGCCACGGATCGGCGCGCCGTGGCCGCGGACCGTTTCTGCCAGGAGGGTCAAGGCGCGCCAACAGGCTGCTGCCGCGTGGGTCTCGACGATCCCTTCCCGTGTCGTCACTGCCCGAGGTCCTCGAGGAGATGCCCCAGACGCAAGCGCTTGACCGCCAGGTACCCGCGGTTGTGGTCCGTCGGTGGCACCACCAGAGGCACTCTGGCGACCATGCGGATCGACGAGCGCTCGACCGCACGGACTTTCGCCGGGTTATTGGTGAGCAGTCGTAGCGCGTTGACGCCCAGATCCTCGAGCATGGCGATGGCGGCCGAGTACTCGCGCTGATCGGCCCCGAACCCGAGGTGCAGGTTTGCCTCAACGGTATCGAGCCCACCATCCTGCAGGCTGTAGGCGCGGAGCTTGTTGAGCAGACCGATCCCCCGCCCCTCTTGCCGCAGATAGATGAGCACCCCCGATCCCTCGAGTCCGATGGCCTGCAACGCGACTTCCAACTGGATCCCGCAGTCGCAGCGCTGAGACGAGAAGACGTCACCCGTCAGGCACTCGGAATGGATGCGCACCAGCGGGGCGTCGAGACCTTCCACCGCTCCTTTCACCAGAGCGAGATGGAGGTACTGCGATCCGCTGTCCGTATAAGCGCGCAGCAGGAACTCACCGAAGTCGGTCGGCAGCCGCGTATCCACCGCTCTCGTCAACATGCCGGGGTAAATGTTCTTGGGCCACCTAAAGGTGGCGATTCAGCGCCAGAGGTTCAGAGATTCAAGTCGCTGGTCCTCTCGCTCCTGGTGACGGATATACTCTCGGATCATCCCCTTATCACGACCCACCGTGGAGACGAAGTATCCCGCGAACCTTCGGAACACCTTTCCTAAGTGGCGCCGCAACTCCTCATGCAGCGTCTGACGACGGCACTTCGGGATGAACACCACGTGATATTTACACTCTCACTTCGAGTGGCTTAGGCTTTCATGCTCATCCATCGGGATTCTCCACAGTCGAGTGCTTGGCGGCTCAGGCATGGAGTTTCCCCGATGGACCCCCCTAAATGTCGAACTGCTACTGCCTCCCCGGCAGAGCCGGGGGTTTTCCCAGGATAATAAGCAGGAATAGGGCGGTCAGGAACAGCGAACGAAAGATGTGTCGAGAGAATCGTGTCGCTTCCATGGGTCGCCTGGCTTGGCAATTATCATCACAGCCCAATTTTATCGATGTATCCGTATGCGAAAAGGTCATCCCCCGTTTCTACGTCGAGGTTTTCACCTAGCATTTCGCCTTGAACCACGTTGCTTGCATCAGGTACCCGCGGTACATGGTGACATCGCATATCTGATGCGACGGTCCGTCACCCTCCAACGGTGCGGGATCTTGCACCGTGCAAGGGCAAGACGCTTCCCCGAGTCCCTTTCGCGACCCTACACGGTTTCCACGGCAGCGTCAACGATTCCTGTTATTGCATCGCCGCAAGGAAGGCCGGCTGCCGCCGACGGCGGCCAGTCAAGTCAACCGCCTCGCTCCTTCCGTTCCAGCGCCTCCAATCGTTCCGTCACCTCTGCCAGCGCCGCTTGGATCTCGACGAGCTTGCGATAGGCCTTCACGTTGACCTCGTAATCGAGCTCGGCGCGTTGGTCCTGGTAGGTGTTCTGGCGGTTCTGGCTGATGAGGACAAAGCTGGTGATCAAGATCGCCTCGATGGCGAGGATGATCCCGAGGAGGCTGTAGGGATAGGCGTCGAAGACGACGCCGGCGACGATGGCTCCGGAGTTCAGGATCACCCAGGCGAGGAACCAGAGGACATGTACCGTGACGAAGTGCGGGCGGCCTGTGAAGGCCGTGACCTTATCGGCCAGACGTTCCAGGAAGGTGCTCTGCGCCGCCAGCTCTTCGATCACATAGCGAAACTCGCCGAGCGCCTTGTGGCATTCGCCGTTGCCGCAGAAGACCGCATCGGCGGGATTCTCGCCGTTGCAGTCGGGGCAGATGATGGGTGCCGGCGCAGCTTGCACGCCCATGTTCATTTCTCCGCGATGACCAATCGCATTTCAACCGGCGCATGCCCTGCGAGCACCGCTCGCAGGGCATCCACAAAACGTAGGTACAGCGACGTAGGCCTTCGGAGGCCTGCGGGGCGCAGTCCCGCAAACAGCGTTGTCCTCAAACCATAGCTCAGCTCCAACTGCACGCCGCGACCCGAGACACAGCGGTTGCAGATGTTCGATGGCGAACGCCCCTGGCGGGTCGGGCTCGGGTCGTCGACTGCCAGGAATCCGGCACTGATCAGGGCCTCGGCGATGCGCTCGCGCAGCACGAAGTCGAGCCCGCCGAGATAAACCGCGGGCTGCCGGCCCTTCGCGCCATGGATCGTGATCAAGGCCCGTACCCCGCGCACGAGCCGGAGTGCTTGCGGTTCGTCGAAACGATTGCTGCTCAGGTGCAGGACGTGATTACCGACGGATTTCAATCCTTCGAAGGCGTAAAAACCGTGCTCCCGGCCTGCGATACCATCGGCCACCTCCGAGGTGCCGCGCTCGATGCCACCGCCGTGTGGCGCCACGATAGCGACACCCGAGCCCCCCATCCGCCAGCGGATGCGGTAGTCGCGGCCTTCGCGCTCACGGCGGCTCAGCTGAGTGAAGTTGGTGTAGAGATCCATCGTGGGTGGAAAGAAAATACGACGCAGGGCGCACACCGGGTTGGCGGGTTACGGCGCAGACCGCGCGCCTAACCCACCCACATTTAATGACCTTGCTTTCGGCGACACGCTACGCGGTCCTCCACACGGCCCAGAGATAGAGCTTGTAGGATGGGTAGAGCACAGCGAAACCCATCATCCGGCCGCGGCTGTGATGAGTTTCGGCTATCGCCCTCTACCCATCCTACGTTTAATGACCTTGCTTTCGGCGACACGCTACCGGGTTTCCCACACGGCCCAGAGATAGGCCAGCGCCAGCGCGAAGTAAGCCAGGAACGAGACGAGCAACAAGATCCCCGACCAGGACCCCGGCCTGGCCCAGACTGGCAACTCGGGGGCAAGCAGGCGGTGGTTCAAGAAATACAGGGCTACCGGAAAGATCACCGTGCCCCCGAAGCCGATGAGCGCGCTCGTCACGATCAAGGGTCCGGGGGCGTCGAGGAGCATGGTGAACGAAGTAATGACCGTCAAGAGCGCGAGGAAAAAGAAATACCAGTGGCGTGTTTCAATTCGCCGGGCGCGCGGGAACAGCACCTGGACGATGTCGGCTTGCATGCGGCTCACGGCATCCGCGGTCGCGAGCCAGGTGTCCGTGAGGAACGCCGCCGCGACCACCAGGAACAGCACCCGTCCCACCTCGCCCCAGCCGGCCTCGAAGAAGCGGCTCTGCACCACCGCCAGCTCGTAATCCTCGGGCAGGAGGCCTTTGGGAAACAGGAGGGCATAGGCGAGCAGGCAGGTCATGAGGGTCGTGAGCAGGTTGCCGCCGATCCCGATGAGGACATCCGAGCACAGGAACCGGCGCCACCGCCGCCAGCGCCGCGCCGTCTCGGGCTCCGCCTCCGGTAGATAGCCGTCGCTCGTCACGGGCTCGGGTCGGCCGAAAAGCGGCCCGGTGATGCGCCCGACGTGGGCGGCCATGCCGCTGCCCTTTTCGCGCAACCAATAGGAATAGAACAAGACCCAGAATCCCCCGAGACCGGCGAAGGTGATCGCGGTCAAGAGCTTGGCGGCATCGGCCATCTCCCAGGGCCGCGGCAGCGGGCCCACCGGTCCCGCAAGACCGCGCGCGAATGCCGGGGCCGTCGCCGTCACCTCTGGTTCCAGGCAGGCCCACAGCAAGCCCGCGACCGTCACCACCGCGACCAGTTTCATTAAACTCTCGATCAAGACATAGACGACCTTGCTGAGCAAGATGGCGATCACGAATACGAAGATGGAGGCATACCCCCAGAAGAGCGTCTGGCCGCGCGCGCTCCATCCGTCCGGGAAGTGCGTCAAGGCCGCGAGCGCCGTACCCCCGGCCGACGCGAAGGCGCCGAACCATAAGAACGACAGGCTCATGAGCACCCACAAAAACACCCCGAGGCCGCGGTTCAAGCGGAGGAAGCCGTGGAAGATGCTCTCTCCGGTCAAGAGCGTGTAGCGCCCGATCTCGAAGTTCAAGGGGAACTGCAGGAGGCAGGCGGGGATGAGGAGGCACAGGAACGTGAGCCCATACTTGGCAATAATATAGGGCCACCAGATCAGCTCACCGCTGCCCTGGGCGAGCGCCATCCAAACGATACCCGGTCCGAGTGCCGCGATGAAACCGGGAAAGGGCGGCAGGGGCCGGCGCTCCAGACGGAACGCCCCGCCATCCGTCATGGCCCTCCGCTCGTCATTGCCCTCCCTCCATCATTTGCCGTCCGGCGGTGCCGAACGCCGCCAGGGTTCGAGCCTTTCGATCCCAGCGTACCAGCGGCGGATCTCGCCGTAGGGCTCGATGGGGTAGCCCGCGATCGTCGTGAGGCAGAGGGGCGCACCGACCGAATAGTCGGCCAAGGTCACCCCGTCTCCGCAGAGCCACGCGCGGCCCTCGAGACATCCGTTCAGGACCTTCGCGAAGCGATGGAAGCGCAGCTCGCCCTTCATGATCTCGGCGGGATCGGCATCGCCCTGCCCGATGGCCTTCTTGACCAGACGCTCGTAGATAAAGACCCCGCACGCGGCACCAAAATGGGCGAGCCCCCAAGACTGCCAACGGCTGATATCGGCCTGGGCCTTCGGGTCCGCGGGCCAAAGCCGATTGCCGGGCCGCTTGGAGCAGAGATACTGCATGATTGCGTTCGACTCCCAGAGCACGAAGTCGCCATCGAGCAAGGTCGGGATCATATGATTGGGGTTGAGCGCCACGAACTCCGGCCGCATTTGCTCGCCCTGGAAGAGATCGACGGGCACGAGCTCGCAATCGAGATCGAGGTGGTGGATTACCGCGAGGGCCCGGCGGGAATTGGGAGAGGGCGGGAAGTGGTAGAGCTTCATCGAGACCTCCTTCGTAGGGTAGACCGCGGGATCGGGCCGCATAGATTAGGATTCAAAGGGCCATGTCCTTCAGGATCGTAGCCTGGGTGAAGCGCAGCGCAACCCAGGGATCGACGATCTGTCGGGCAAAGCCGCGCAGGCAGAGGGGCTTGGGATCGCCGCCGGTGCAGGGACCCCGCCACGGTAGCTTTGGGGGGCGTTTCCCGGATTTCGCTTCGCTGCATCCTGGCTACACCGGCTCAATCCACCCAATCTTCCACCCGCAAGCCTTGGATCCGCTGAAACTCCCGCAAGTTGTGGGTGACGAGCGTGGCGTTTTCGGATAGCGCGTGGCAGGCGATCCACAGGTCGTTGGCGCCGATGGGGGTGCCCACCTCCTTGAGGCGTACGAATTGAACCGCGTAGTGTTCGCAGAGCGCGCGGCGCGTGTCGTAGAGCACGGGGATTTCTCGGGTCAGGCGGTCGAGCCGGCGCAGCACCTGCGCTCTGCGCGCGCTGCGCTCGGCGCCTTTGAGCAATTCGGCAAAGGTGAAGAAGGACATGCACAGCACTGCATCGTTCGCCAGCGCATTGATGCGCTTCGCCACCGACGGCGGTTTGTTCTTGATGAGGTAGATGAGGGTGTTGGTGTCCAGCATGTAGCTGGTCACAGGTCCTCCCGCTCCTGCAAGGCGGGCTGGCTCGCGCAGTCCTCCTCCAGCAGCGCGGTGAAGTCGTCGTCGAAGGCTGAAAGCGCTTGCAGCAGTGCCGCGCCCCGATCGGTCAGCAAGGGGTGAATAATGAGATCGCCCTGCTCGTTCCGGGTGATGGCGACACGGCTGGCGTCAAGGTGGAACTCCTGCGGAATCCGCACCGCTTGGCTATTGCCGTTCTGGAAGGTGCGGCTGATCAATGTCGTCATGGCGTCCTCGTGTGTGTACATGGCCGTGTGTATTTTGAAGCATTCTCTGCAGTTTGACAAGGACCGGACAGTTCTCGGACCGGCCCCCCATGATCCTGATTCACCGCAACGTCGCCTTGGGTGCGGCCGTCCCCCCGGGCTGACCGGCGCCCGCGAAATACTTCGTCTATGATCGGATCATGGCCGGCTTTGACCCCGAGGGAAGGCGCCTGCCCATCAAGCTCGATACGACCTCGCGAACGGGGAGCTAGCTCATGCCGCGCCCGCTCGCGGCCCATGTGACGCCGGCCGCCGGCGGCGCCGCTCGCCGGATACCGTTGATCACCGCGGAAGTCGACACCAAAATCAAGTCGTTCAACGACGTCAGGGCCGAACGCTGACACTAGCGCGAGTCCCGCGCTACTTCACTTCGGGTACACTGTCGCCGGTCTTTCCACGCGCTCAGCAGGCGATGGCCGGTCACAGCAAGTGGGCGAATATTCAGCACCGCAAGGGCAAGCAGGACGCCAAGCGGGGCAAGCTATTCACCCGTCTCATCCGCGAGATCACGGTCGCCGCGCGCATGGGCGGAGGCGACCCGTCGGCGAATCCACGCCTGCGCGCGGCCATCGACGGCGCGCTCGCCAACAACATGACCAAGGACACCGTGGAGCGCGCCATCAAGCGCGGCGCCGGCGGCGGGCCGGGCGAGGACTACGAGGAGATCCGTTACGAGGGCTACGGGCCGGGCGGGGTCGCGATCATGGTGGACTGCATGAGCAACAACCGCAACCGCACCGTGTCCGAGGTACGGCACGCCTTCGCCAAGGCGGGCGGGAGCATGGGCACCGACGGCTCGGTGGCCTATCTCTTCAAGAAACAAGGGGTGCTGGGCTATCCCGCGGGTAGCGACGAGGACCACCTGACGTCCGCGGCGCTCGTGGCCGGGGCGGATGATGTGGTGGTCAACGACGACGGCTCCATCGATGTCCTGGCCACGCCGGAATCGTTCGGACGGGTGAAGGGCGCCATGGCCGCTCTGGGTTGGGATCCGGAGCTGGCCGAGATCACCATGCGGGCGACCACGAGCGCGAGGCTCGAATTCGAGGATGCGCAGAAGATGACGCGCCTCCTGGAGGTCTTGGAGGATCTGGACGATGTGCAGCGTGTCTACTCGAACGCCGACATCAGCGAAGAGACCCTGGCTCGCCTTTAGGGCTTGAAACGCTTTATCGACTCCTTGGCGGCCCCTTGACCCGCATCCTCGGCATCGACCCGGGATCCCGCGTCACGGGCTTTGGCGTCATCGACAGCGACGGCCAGAGGAGCACGCATGTCGCGCACGGGTGCCTCGACGCCGAGTCCGGAACGCTCGCCGATCGCCTGCGGCTCATCTTCGAGGGCGTAGGGCGGGTGGTGCGACTCTACCGGCCGGATGAGATGGCGGTCGAGCTCGTGTTCATGTATCGCAACCCCGATTCGGCCTTGAAACTCGGCCAGGCACGGGGCGTCGCGGTGGTCGCCGGTGCGCTCGCCGATCTCCCGGTGTTCGAGTTCACCCCGGCCGAGGTCAAGCTCGCCATCGTGGGGCTCGGCCGCGCCGACAAGGCCCAGGTCCAGCACATGGTGAGGGTCTTATTGCGGCTCGATGCGGCACCCCAGTCCGACGCGGCCGACGCGCTCGCCGTCGCCCTGTGCCATGGACACACCCGAAGCAGCCCCCTCCCCTGCCGGCGCATGCGCGCCAAGCGGTGGGCATGATTGGGCGCTGGGCATGATCGGCCGCATCCGCGGGGTGTTGCTGGAGGCGAGCCCGCCGCATCTGCTCCTCGAGGTCGGGGGCGTGGGCTACGAGATCGAAACCCCGCTCAGCACCTTCGAGCGCCTTCCGAAGCCACAAACCGAGGTGCGACTCTACACCCACCTGGCGGTCCGCGAGGACACCCATTTACTGTTCGGTTTCCTGACCGAGACCGAGCGCCGCCTGTTCCGGGCCTTGATCAAGGTCAACGGCGTCGGTGCGCGCACCGCGCTCGGGGTCCTGTCGGGAACCAGCCCCGAGGAATTCGCGGTCTGGGTCGAGACCAAGGACCTCACCCGGCTCACCCGCCTCCCCGGGATCGGAAAGAAGACCGCCGAGCGCCTGATCGTCGAGCTCTGCGATCGGATCACCGACTGGAGGCCCGGCGTGCTTCCGGGCGGCGCGGCACCGGCCGGCGATGCGTTCAGCGACGCAAAAGCGGATGCGATCAGCGGCCTCGTGGCGCTCGGCTACAAACCCCAGGAGGCCAGCCGCCACGTCCAGACCCTCGACACCGAGGGCCTGTCGAGCGAGGCCATTATCCGGGCTGTGCTGCGCGGGCAGTTGCAGGCATAGCCAGGCCTATTGGAAATTTCCTGTACCCTTTTTCGTTCTTTATCCACGCCCCAAGAGGGCAGGCACGAGGCCTGCCCTACACGGGGCGGCGCAGGTGCCGCGTAGGGGCGGCCCTTGTGGCCGCCCTATATGCGCCGCGGAAATCGGTCGGCGCCGGGTGCCCGCCACGAAGATCGTCTTCTCGCCCGCGGCGGGCTATCTTAGGGCATCCCGTAAGACGCTCCGGAGATCCCAATGAAACAAGACCTCGGCCCCTGGTTGGTCATCGCCGCACTCGTCTCATTCCCGGCCGGCCCCGCCGTCGCGGCGGAGGGGGCGAGCGAGCCGGCCGCTCCGGGCCGCATCGTGCGGCTTGGCACGCGTCTAGACGGGATCGTCGGGGCGGATGCCAAGCTCGAAAAGCTCGCCGACGGGTATGCCTGGCTCGAAGGTCCCGTGTGGCTGCGCCGGGAAGGCGCCCTCCTCTTCTCCGACGTGCCTAACAACGTGATCCACCGCTATGACTCGGGATCGGGGGTATCGGTCTTCTTGCAGCCGAGCGGTTACACCGGTACCGCCCCGTTCACGGGCGGTGCGCCCGGCTCGAACGGGCTCGCCATCGATCCGATGAGCGGCAGGCTCGTCATCTGCCAGCACGGAGATCGGCGCGTCGTGCGCATCGAGGCCGACGGCAGCATGACGACACTGGCGGAACGTTATGAGGGCAAGCGCCTGAACAGCCCGAACGACGCGGTGTTCCGCGCCAACGGCGATCTGTACTTCACCGATCCGCCCTTCGGCCTGCCCCAGGGCTTCAAGGACCCCGGCAAGGAGCTCCCCATGAGCGGCGTCTACCGGCTCCCGCCCGGCGGCGAGCCGGCGCTCATGGTCCAGGATCTCACGGCCCCGAACGGCCTGGCCTTCTCGCCCGACGGCAAGGGCCTGTACCTGAGCGACTCCGATCCGGATCGCCCGGCCTGGTACCGCTACGAAGTGCGCGAAGACGACGGCGTGCTCGAAAACCGACGTCTCTTCGCGGATGCCCGCCCCTTTACCACGGGCCGAAAGGGGGCCCCCGACGGCATCAAGGTCGACCGCGAAGGGAACGTGTTCGCGGCCGGCCCCGGCGGGGTCTATATCTTCGCACCGGATGGCGAGCACCTCGGCACCATCGAGACCGGCGCACCCACCGCCAACCTGGCCTTCGGAGACGACGGCTCGATGCTCTACATCACCGCCGAGACTACCCTATACCGCATCTCGCTGCTCGCGGTCGGTGGCGGGTTTTGATGCCGATGGAGTGCGGTCTCCATTGGCGCTCGCGTAACTACCCACGCCGAAGTCGGATCCTCTATCACTAAGACGGGTTCTTCTATCGGATCGCCCACCCCCTCGCCCCCCTCCCCGTGGGGAGGGGGAATAACTCATTGGCCCCCTCCGAATAAATCATTGGCCCGCCGACATTTCTTCCCCTCCCCACGGGAGGGGATTGAGGGGTGGGCGATCGAAAATCATCGTCTCCTTCAAAAGAGCGCGCCGAAAGCCTGATCGTAACGCGTATACCACTCCGGCCGCCGGTCGGACAGCACGTCGTTCCAGGGTGTGATGCGCTTGTTGCGGGCCTCGGCCACGTCGATCTCGGTAATGAAAAGCTCATCGCGCTGGGAAGGCGCGCGGTGGATCAAGCGCCCGCCGGGTGCGACGACCTGGCTCTTGCCCGTGAAGCGCAGCTCGCCGTGGGGTCGTTTGTCGCTGCCGAAACGGTTGGCGGTGATGGCGTAAACCCGGTTCTCGAGGCACCGGGTCCGCATGGCCTCTTGGCAGTATCCCAGGACCAGGTTGGAGGGGTGGCAGAGTATCTCGGCACCTTGGATCGCGAGGTTTCTCGCGACCTCCGGGAAGGCCCAGTCGAAGCACACCATGATACCGATCCGCGCGCCTCGCACCTCCTGGACCGAAAGCGGAACGTCCCCGGGATCGAAGCAGCGCTTTTCCTTGGCGAAGAGGTGGAGCTTGCGGTATACATGCTCGACGCCCCGGGGTCCGATCAGGAGCGCGCTGTTGTAGACGCGCTCGCCGGACCGCTCGCAGAACCCCGTGACCATGTGAAGGTCCCGCCTTGCGCAGAGCGCGGTCAGCGACTCGACAGTCTCCGAATTCGCGGGGTCGGCGAATGCCAGGACCTCTTCGCGATCCCGGAAGTGATACCCGCTGAACGCCAGCTCGGGGAGCACGAGGAGATCGGCCGTTGTGTGGGCGAGGGCGGCGAGGACCTTGGCGACGTTGCGCCTGGGCTGGCCGAACAGGGGCCGGAACTGGTAGTAACCGACGCGCATCGTCGTGGGTGCTGCCGAGACGACTCGGCGGCGTGCTACTTTTTCTTCTTCGGCCGCTCCCAACCGGCGATCGTCGTCTGGCGTGCGCGGCCGAGTGTGAGCTGTCCGGGCGGTGCGTCCTGGGTCAGGGTCGTGCCGGCGCCGATCGTGGCCCCGTCCCCGACCTTGACCGGGGCGATGAGCTGGGTATCGGAGCCTATGAAGACCCGATCGCCGATGACGGTCTTGTGCTTGTTCGCGCCGTCGTAGTTGCAGGCGATGGTGCCGGCCCCGATGTTGGTATCGCGGCCCACCTCGGTGTCCCCAATATAGCTCAGGTGGTTGATCTTGGTGCCGGACATGACAGCGGACTTCTTGACCTCGACGAAGTTGCCGATGTGGACTTCCTCGGCGAGCCGGGTCTCGGGTCGGAGGCGCGAAAACGGACCGACGCGCGCGCCCCGGCCGATCTCGGCGCCCTCGATCACGCAGTCCGGGAGGATCGACGCGTCGTCGCCGATATCGGCGTCCCGGATCCAGTTGTTGGCGCCGATGGTCACGCGATCGCCCAGGCGCACGCGGCCCTCCAACACCACGTTGACATCGATGACCACATCCTGCCCCGTTTGCAGCTCTCCGCGAAGATCGAAGCGAGCGGGGTCGAGGAGCGTGACTCCCTGCCGCATCAACTGCTCGGCCTGGCATCGCTGATAGCGACGCTCCAGCTCGGCGAGCTGGACCCGATCGTTGACACCCATGACCTCGAAAACAGAGGCCGGACTCACGGGCTCGACCGCGACCCCGTCCGCGACCGCCATCGCGATCACGTCGGTCAGGTAATACTCCCCCTGCGCGTTCTGGTTCTCGAGACGCGCCACCCATCGTTTCAGGTGCGAGGCCGACACGGCCATCATGCCGGTATTGACCTCGCCGATCGCGCGCTCCACCGGGCTCGCGTCCCGATCTTCGACGATCCGTTGCACATGGCCGGCCGCATCCCGGACGATGCGCCCGTAGCCCGAGGGATCGGGAAGCTTGACCGTGAGCAGCGCCAGGCGCCCTCCCCCGGATGCCATGAGCAGGCGGCCGAGGGTTTCCGGAGTCATGAGCGGGACGTCGCCGTAGAGAACGAGGACCATGTCGCCCGCCTCGATCAAAGGCAGCACCTGGGCCACGGCATGGCCGGTCCCGAGCTGGCGGTCCTGCTCGACCCAACGGACCTCGAGGTGGGCGAGGGCTTCCCGAACCTGTCCGCCGCCGTGGCCGTAGACGACGTAGATCGACCCCGGATGCAGCCCGCGAGCGGCGGCGCAGACATGCTCCAGGAGCCGCTTGCCGCCCACGCGATGCAGCACCTTCGGCAGGGTCGAGCGCATGCGCTTGCCCTGCCCGGCCGCCAGGATCACGACGCTCAAGCGCATCGGAGAATCGCTACGCCAAAAAAATAAAAATAGCTCAAGCCGCTATCAACGCGTGCGGGCGCGGCGCTAACGGGGGGTCTCGGGGGACAGAGCACTTCTTCCAATAGTCCATCTCATCACCATACCTCGACCAACTCCAACACAAACCCTGCCAAAACGGGATCGCCAGAAATCGAATCCACGCCCTCCAGACAATCGACCGCAGTCTCTGGACGATACACGTAGAGCCGTTTCGCCCCCGGCTCGATCAACCAACCCAGTTGCGCCCCGTTGTCCCGGTATTCCAGCATCTTGGCCTGGAGAACCGCGAGCTGATCGCTCGGCGAGTGCAGCTCTAGGACAAAATCGGGGCATAATGGCAGAAATCTATTCATCTGCTCCGCCGTCAATTCATCCAGGCGAGACCGCTTGACCCAGGAGGCATCGGGTGAGCGCACGGCGCCGTTGGACAGGATAAATCCGGTAGACGAATCGAAGCTCAGGCCTGTACCGTCGCGCTTGGCCCAATTCCCAAGTTGAATCGTGATCTCGGCATTCCGCCGTCCGCTGCCTCCTCCCGTCGGTGGCATCAGCAGTATCTCCCCCTGGATATTGCGTTCGATACGCAGGTCCCTATTTATCTGGCAGAACTGAAAAAACTCGTCGTCCTTTAGCTGAATGACGGGCCAGAACTCGACCTTGAGCGGCAAGCCTTGTTGCAGTGTCTGCTGATCCAACTGGCGAGCCGTCGTCGCCATCGTGTTCTTCACATGATTCGCTTTGATACTAGCCAAAGATGTTTGAAGGTTCGCGTACCTCGACAAGTTGCCATTCCCCTCGGGAGAGGCACGCCCTAGGGAGGCCACGTTCTGGTCTGGCTGCCGTCAGGTCCCGGATGATGGCCCGATCGGGCCGGGTGCGCACCGAGACGAAATAACTCGTGCATCTCACGCGACAGCAACATACTCCCCGTGGCTGTCTACGACAAGGGGCCTCGAACCGGCTACGAGCGTCCCGCCTGCCGGCGCAGGCGCTGGATCGCCTGGAGCTGGGCGGCGGCCTCGGCGTACTCGGCCAGCGCCTTGGCGTAGTCGATCTGCCCGCTCTTGTCGGAGAGCATCTGCTCGGCGCGGACCCTGACCTCGAGCGCGGAGGCCTCGTCGATGTCGTGGGCACGTACCGCGGTGTCGGAGAGGACCGTCACCATGCGCGGCTGGACCTCCAGGATCCCGCCCGAGACGTAGAATGCCTCCTCCTCGCCGCTCGAGAGTTTGAGTCGGACCTCGCCCGGCTTGAGCCGGGTCAAAAGCGGGGTATGGCCCGCGGCGATGCCGACCTCGCCCATCTCTGCGGGCGCGAACACCATCTCCGCCTGCCCCGAATAAATCGATGCCTCGGCGCTCACGATGTCGATGTGGATGGTCATGGCCATGGGGTGGTCGGGTATCAGTATAGCCGGCTTATAGCCGGCTACAGCCGTTGGGCCTTCTCCGTGGCCTCCTCGATGGAGCCGAGCATATAGAAGGCCTGCTCGGGGAGGCTGTCGTACTCCCCCTCCACGATCCCCTTGAAGCCCTTGATGGTCTCCTTGAGGGGCACATACTTGCCGGGGCTGCCGGTAAACACCTCGGCCACGAAGAACGGCTGGGACAGGAAGCGCTGGATCTTGCGCGCACGGGAGACCGTCAGCTTGTCGGTCTCCGACAGCTCGTCCATGCCCAGGATGGCGATGATGTCGCGAAGCTCCTTGTAGCGCTGCAAGGTCTGCTGCACCGCGCGGGCCGTCTCGTAGTGTTCCTGGCCGACGACCAGGGGGTCGAGTTGGCGGCTGGTCGAGTCGAGCGGGTCCACGGCCGGATAGATGCCGAGCTCCGCGATCTGGCGCGAGAGCACCACGGTCGCATCCAGGTGCGCGAAGGTCGTGGCCGGCGAGGGATCGGTCAGGTCGTCGGCCGGGACGTACACGGCCTGTACAGACGTGATGGAGCCCGTGCGCGTCGAGGTGATGCGCTCCTGGAGCCTGCCCATCTCCTCGGCCAGGGTCGGCTGGTAGCCGACCGCCGAGGGCATGCGCCCCAGGAGCGCCGAGCACTCGACGCCAGCGAGTGTGAAGCGGTAAATGTTGTCGATGAAGAGAAGCACATCCCGGCCCTCGTCGCGGAAGTACTCCGCGAGCGTCAAGCCCGTGAGGCCCACCCGCAGGCGGTTGCCGGGCGGCTCATTCATCTGGCCGTAGACGAGCGAGACCTTGTCGAGGATCTTGGACTCGGTCATCTCGTGATAGAAGTCGTTGCCCTCGCGGGTGCGCTCGCCGACACCAGCGAACACCGAGTAACCGCTGTGCTCGATGGCGATGTTGCGGATCAGCTCCATCAAGATGACGGTCTTGCCGACCCCCGCGCCGCCGAAGAGCCCGATCTTGCCGCCCTTGGCGAACGGGCATGTGAGATCGATGACCTTGATGCCGGTCTCGAGGAGCTCGGTGGTCGGCGACAGCTCGACGAACTTCGGCGCGGGGCGATGGATCGGCCACCTCTCGTCCTCGCCGATGGGGCCTTTCTCGTCGATGGGCGCGCCTAGCACGTCGATGATCCGGCCGAGCGTCTTTTGTCCCACGGGGACCGAGATCGGCGCGCCGGTGTTGGTCGCCTTGAGACCGCGCTGTAAGCCGTCGGTCGAGCCGAGTGCGATGGTGCGCACCACCCCCCCGCCGAGCTGCTGCTGGACCTCCAAGGTCGTGCCGCTCGCCTCGACGAGGAGTGCGTCGTAGATCTTGGGCACGGCCTTGCTCGGAAACTCCGCGTCCACCACGGCGCCGATGATCTGTACCACTTTTCCGTTGCTCGACATGACTTTATCCCCTACGCTCACCCCAGCCCTCTCCCATGGGGAGAGGGGACTGACATAGATTCTCACGCAGCCAAGGTTATACTTCCCGACTTCAGCAAACCTGGAAATCCTATCTCCCTCAGAGAGAAGGTCGGGATGCCGGGAATCAGATCAAAAATTTTCATTGATTTTGATCCGATCATGCCCAACCGCTCCCGGTAGCGGTGGCGTGCGTTTCCGATCCCCTCCCCTGCGGAGCGGGGGAGGGCTAGGGTGGGGGTAAAAGGCGCCACGGCCGGGACAGGGCTTGGTCAGCCCGCCAAGTCCTGACCCCCACCCCTGCCCTCCCCCGTCCGCGGGCGGACAGGGGAGGGAGTATCCCGGTGCCCGAAATTTCAAGTATGTTTGGATAGACTTCACACCGCGGCGGCGCCGGCCACGATCTCCGAGAGCTCGCGGGTGATCGAGGCCTGGCGCGCCTTGTTGTAAACCAGCCGCAATTCGTCGATGAGCTTGCCGGCATTGTCCGAAGCGCTCTTCATCGCCACCATGCGTGCCGCCTGCTCGCAGGCGATGTTCTCGACCACGCCCTGATACACCAACGACTCGATGAAGCGTTGGAGCAAATGGTCCAGGACCTCCTTGGCCTCGGGCTCGTAGAGATAATCCCAGTGGTGTTTCAGCTCTACCCCGGGGTCCGGCTCGAGCGGGACGAGCCGTTCGAAACGCGGGCGCTGGGTCATCGAGTTAATAAAGGTGTTGGTTACCAGGAAGACCTGGTCGATGCGCCCCTCGCTGTAGCCGTCGAGCATCACCTTGACGGTCCCGATCAGGTCCTCCAACTTCGGCGCATCCCCGAGATGGCTCGCCTGGGCGACGATCCTGGCACCGATGCGGCCGAAGAACCCGATGGCCTTGTTCCCGATCGGACATACCTCGATCCCGAGCCCTTGACTTTCCCACTCCTTCAACTTTTGAATCATGGCCCGGAAGAGGTTGGCGTTGAGCCCGCCGCACAGGCCGCGATCGGTCGACACCACGATGACGCCCACCCGCCGCGCCTCGCGCGGGATGAGGTAGGGGTGGTGGTACTCGCTGTGGGCATGCGCGAGGTGCGCGATCACCATGCGGATCTTCTCGGCATAGGGACGCGCCGCGCGCATGCGGTCCTGGGCCTTTCGCATCTTGCTGGCCGCGACCATCTCCATGGCCTTGGTGATCTTCTGCGTGCCCTGCACACTCTTGATCTTGGTTCGGATCTCCTTGCCGGCGGCCATGTCAGCGTAGCGTCCTACCAGGCATGCTTGGTCTTGAACTCTTCGATCGCGGACTCGAGCCCCGACTCGATCTCGTCGTTGTAGTCACCGCTCTCGTTGATGCGTTTCATGAGGTCCTGCCGCTCGGTGTTCATGAAGGACAGGAGCGCCGACTCGAAGGGCCCGATCTGGCTGAGCTCTACATCGTCGAGAAAACCGCGGTCGGCCGCAAACAAGCTGACGGACATCTCCGCAACGCTCATGGGCGCGTATTGCTTCTGCTTCATGAGCTCGGTGACTCTCTGGCCGCGCTCGAGCTGCTTGCGGGTCGCCTCGTCGAGCTCGGAGGCGAACTGCGCGAAGGCCGCGAGCTCGCGGTATTGCGCGAGCGCGAGCCGGATACCCCCGCCGAGCTTCTTGATCACCTTGGTCTGCGCGGCACCGCCGACGCGCGACACCGACAACCCGGCGTTGATGGCGGGTCGAATACCGGCGTTGAAGAGATCGGTCTCGAGATAGATCTGCCCGTCGGTGATGGAGATAACGTTGGTCGGCACGAAGGCCGAGACGTCGCCGGCCTGGGTCTCGATGATCGGCAGCGCGGTGAGCGAGCCGGTCTTGCCCTTCACCCTGCCCCCGGTACGCTTCTCGATCTCGGCTGCGTTCAAGCGCGAGGCACGTTCCAAGAGGCGAGAATGGAGATAGAAGATGTCGCCCGGATAGGCCTCGCGCCCCGGCGGGCGGCGCAGCAACAGCGATACCTGGCGATAGGCCCAGGCCTGCTTGGTGAGGTCGTCGTAGATGATGAGGGCGTCCTGAGCAGAGTCCCGGAAGAACTCGCCCATGGCGCAGCCGGCGTAGGGCGCGATGTACTGCATGGCCGCCGACTCCGAGGCGCTCGCGGCGACCATGATGGTGTGATCGAGCGCGCCGTGCTCCTGGAGCTTATGCACCACGGTGTTGATCGAGGAAGCCTTCTGGCCGATGGCTACGTAGATGCACTTCACGCCCGTGCCGCGCTGGTTGATGATGGTGTCGATGGCGAGCGCGGTCTTGCCGGTCTGGCGGTCGCCGATGATCAGCTCGCGTTGGCCGCGTCCGATCGGCACCATGGAATCGATGGCCTTGAGCCCGGTCTGCACCGGCTGGCTCACGGACTGGCGGGTGATGACACCAGGGGCGATCTTCTCGATGGGCGAGGTCGCGGTAGCCTTGACCGGTCCTTTGCCGTCCACGGGGTTGCCGAGGGCATCGACCACGCGGCCGAGCAGCGCTTCGCCCACCGGGACTTCCAGGATGCGCTTGGTACAGCGCACAACGTCGCCTTCCTTGATATGCTCGTAGGCGCCCATGATGACCGAGCCCACCGAGTCGCGCTCCAGGTTCAGGGCGAGGCCGTAGACATTGCCGGGGAACTCGATCATCTCGCCCTGCATCACGTCGGAGAGGCCATGGATGCGGGCGATACCGTCGGTCAGGCTCACTACCGTACCCTCGGTGCGGGCCTCGGTCGGCAGATCGTATTCCTGGATCTTTTTCTTGATCAGATCACTGATCTCTATGGCGCTGATCGTCATCGGTCTCTCTCAATCAAATGTAATCCAATGTAACCTAATGTAGGGTGGGTTAGGCGCGGCGCCGTAACCCACCAACCCGGCGCGCGGCGCGCCGCCTTAATTCTATCCAAACATATTTGACATATATGTCGTCCCTTCCCCCTGGAAGGGGGAAGGATAGGATGGGGGTCGAGCGCATCCGGTCGCACGGACGCAGCCCGCGGCGCTCGACCCCCACCTGAACTTCCCCGCCAAGCCCTTCAGCCACTGGCCAAGCCTCGTCTCCACCTGACGCGCCTCGCCCCCACCCTAACCCTCCCCCGCTCCGCAGGGGAGGGAACCCTCGCGCTTGGACGTTATTTGACTTTCGATACGAATCAGAACTTGTTCGAGCGGTCTTGTTGAAAATTTGTGACGCAAGAATCTATTAATCACATTACGCAAACTGGCTGGCGAGCTGTTGCAACCGCCCGCGCACCGAGGCATCGATCACCAGATCGCCCATGCGGATCACCGCCCCGCCTATGAGCGCCGGATCGATGCGGTGCTGCACCTCGATCTCCTTGCCGGCCTGCCGCCTCACCGCACGCTCGATCGCCAACCGCTGACCCTCTTCCAGCGCGAAGGCCGAGACCACCTCGACCTCGGCCACGCCCGCGGCCTCGGCAACGAGTGCCGCGTACAGGCGCGCGATCTCCGGAAGGATCAGGATCCGATCGGCATCCAGGAGCACGCGGACGAAGTTACGCAGATCCGGGGGGAGGCGTTCCCCGGCGAGGTCGAAGATCAACTGGGTCAGACGCGGGCGACCGATCCGTGGGTCATGCACGAGCGCGCGCAGGGTCGGATCCGAGAACAAAGCGGCGAGGAGGGCCAGTCCTTCGGACCAGGGCGACACCTGGCCGCTGCCGCGGGCATGCTCGAAGGCGGCCTGGGCATAGGGACGCGCGAGGGTCGCCGTTTCCAGCATGGTCAGAGCCGTGCCGCGAGCTTGTCGAGGAAGGCCTTGTGGGCCACGGCATCGACCTCGCGCAACAGAACCTGCTCGGCCCCGACCAGTGCCAGGCGCGCGACCTCACGCTGTAGCGACTCCCGCGCCTGCTGGATCTCCTGGGCGATCTGATCCTGGGCGGCGGCGATGATGCGCTCGGCCTCGACCCTGGCAGCGGCCTTGGCCTCCTCGACCATCTCGTCGGCCCGTTTCTGCGCATAGGCGACCGCCTCCTGGGCCTTCTGGTGGCCTTCGCGCAGGACCGCCTTGGCACGGTTCTCGGCCAGCTCCAGATCATGCCGGCCCTTCTCCGCGGCGGCCAAGCCGTCGGCGATCTTCTTGGCGCGTTCTGCCATGGCCCGGGTGAGCGGCGGCCATACGAAACGCATGGTGAACCACACGAGGATCGCGAAGGTGATGGCCTGGCCTAAAAGAGTGGCGTTGATATCCATGGCGATATCCCAACTATATTCCTACTGGGGGGCACGATCCCCGGGCTAGCCCCCGGCGAGCTTTGCGACCGCAGCACCGAAGCCGAAGGGATCGGCGAACAGCACGTACAGGCCCATGGCGGCGCTGATCATGGGCACGGCGTCGACCAGACCGGCGACCAGGAAGAAGCGCCCGATGAGGAGGTTCGCGAGCTCCGGCTGGCGCGCCACCCCTTCGAGGAATTTGCCCCCCAAAAGCCCGACGCCGATCGCCGCCCCCAGGGCGCCCAGCCCCAGCATAAGGGCCACGGCGACGACTGCGAGCCCCTGGACGTTACTCAATGCACTGACGAGTTCCATATTTTTCTCCTAGCGGTGTGCCTGCAACTAATGACTCTCGTGCGCCATGCTGAGGTACACGATCGTCAACATCATGAAGATATAGGCCTGTAAGGTGATGATGAGGATGTGGAAGATGGCCCACGGCGCTCCGAGCAACCATTGCACCGGATAGGGCAGGAGCGCGATCAAAATAAACACCATCTCGCCCGCGTACATATTGCCGAAGAGTCGCAAGGCGAGCGATAGGGGCTTGGCCACGTCCTCGATGATCCGAAACACGACGTTGACGGGCGCGAGCTTCGGGCCGAAGGGCACGGACATCACCTCGTGAGCGAAACCGCGGGTCCCCTTGACCTTGAAGCTGTAATAGAGCATGAGCCCGAAGACCGAAAGCGACATCGCGAACGTCAAGTTCGGATCGGTGGTCGGAACGGACTTGAAATAATGCACGCCCTGGTCGCCGAGGAGCTTGGGGAGGAGATCGACGGGCAGGAGGTCCATGGCGTTCATGAGGAACACCCACACGAAGATGGTGAGCGCGAGCGGCGCCACGAGCGGATTGTGGCCGTGGAAGATCCCCTTGACCGAGCCGTCCACCAGCTCGAACACCATCTCGACGAAGTTCTGCAGCCCCGCAGGGACCCCCGAGGTTGCGCCCCGGGCGACGAGATACAGGAGACCGAAGGCCAGCCCCCCGACCAGTCCCGACACCGCGAGCGTATCGACGTGGACGGTCCAGAAGCCCGAGCCCTGTGCGTTGTTGGTCAGGTGATGCAGGATGTACTGCGAGGCCGATTGCGGCGCTTCGACTGCCATGACGGGTGTTCTATTTCCCCAACGACTCTTGTGCTTCCAGTTCTATTGCTTCCCCAACATCGCCAGGCCATAGGCCCCGAGCGTCGCGGCATAGGCGATAAAAAGCGGCCCCACCGCCACGGCCTCGTACTCGAGGAACGTCACGACGAAAAGACCGAGGGTAACCCCGAACTTGACCAGCTCCGCCAGGACTTGCGCGCCGAGCAGCCCGCCCGGCGACAGCCCTTTTGTTCGCGCGACACACAAGGCCGCGGCCGCGGTCGCCGCGATCCCGATGCCGCCACCGCAGAGCGCCGAGAGCGCAAAGCGGAGCTGGTAGATCACACAAACCAGCGCCACCGCCGCCGTCACGCCGATCTGGAGGACGAGGAGTCTCTGTATGTCCCTGTCCAACCTACCCCGCGATGCGGCAGCGCGCCATGCTAGTGTAAGTGCCGATACCGAGTCAACTCGCTTCCCGCCGAGCCGAGACTGCCGGCCCGCCTTCACTAACCACTGCCGAGGGCTCGGGTGCGCGTCAGGTGAACCAGAACGCAAGCTGAACGGCCAGCCACACCACGGTGGCGGCGACGAAACCGGTGGCAGCGCGCCGCGTCCACAGGTACTTCTTCTGCACGATCTTGGCGTTGACGTGCACCTGGGTCAAAACCTGGTCGAGCGCGTCCTCGACCGAGAGGCCCATGAACGCCCGCACATAATCGGCCGGCTCCATCCCGTGTATGTCGCCAAAATAAAAGAGTGAGCGCTTGGCGACCGGGTGATGCGTGAGGCGCGGACGAAGTGCGAGGACCGCCGAGATCAAGGAGAATGCGAGCGTAGCCAGGAGCACCCAATAGGCGATCGAGGGGATCAGGTGCTCTTCCGACTTGAGCTGGGAAAACGCCTGCTGTCCGGTCAAGGTCAGCGCGGCGACAAAGATCGCGGAGCCCGCGAAGAGCGCGCGGATCTTCTCGTCCGTGGCGCGGATCTGGGCGTGCAGGTTATCCAGGATCTGGACGGCGAGCCGCAACGCCTCGGCATTCGACATTGTCCCGGTCCGCTGCCCGGGCTCCATGACGGAAACCGGGTGCGGGGCCGAGGTGTCCTTGCGAGCACCCCGTCCGGCCGGCGAGGCGCGCATGCCGGTACGCCTGGTCAAGGGGCCGGTAACTCGATTACCGGGGGGGCGATTACCGGGCGGGCGGGCACCGGGCGGCGGCCGGGGATCCGCCTTATCGCCGACATTTCGGTCCCCGCGGAGGGATCCGTAAGCTGATCGACCGTTGGGGGATCGACCGCTGTGGGATCGGCCGCCGGGGCGTCTACACTGGTTCGCGCGACGGGTGCGACCGGGCGGACGCGGACTGCCCCATCGGCGCCTGCCGAGGCCAATCGCAAGCCATCGGGGCTCACGGCCACGTCGTAGACCGCCCCACCCTCGCCCTCGAACCGAGCGACGGCCCGGCAAGTGGCTAGGTCCCACACCCGCACGCTGCCATCCGCGCTGCCCGAGTAGAGCGAGACACTATCCGGGCTCACGGCTACATCGTAGACCGCGCCACTGTGCCCGGTACATGCCGTCCCTTTGCGACCCGACACGGGATCGGGAGTGGCGAGATCCCAGATCCGGACCGTGCCATCCCAGCTCGCGGTCGCGAGGCGTGCGCCGTCGGGGCTGAAGGCGACTTTGTAGACCCGGCCCGCATGAGCGGTGAGGGTGGTGAGCCGCTTGCCGGTGGCGGTCTCCCAGACGCGCACGGTCCCGTCCCGCCCGGCCGTGGCGAGCCGCGATCCATCGGGGCTGAAAGCGAGGCCATAGACCCGTCCGGGATGGCCTTCCCGGCTCCACAGCGCCTGGCCCGTCACGGTATCCCAGCGCCTGACGGTGCCGTCCGCCCCCGCGGTCGCGAGCCACGAGCCGTCGGGCGCGAACACGACGCCGTACACCGCGCCCGCATGGCCCTCGCCCCCATGGCCATCGATGGCGAGCACGGCCTTGCCGGAGGCGCCGTCGAATACGCGTGTCTTGCCATCCGACCCCACCGTTGCGAGGCGTGAGCCGTCGGAGCTCATGGCCACGCCGAAGCGGGGTGTGCCGCCATCCTCCAGGACCGCGAGCGCCTGCCCGGAAGCGCGCTCCCACAGCGTCGTCGTGCCGTCCCAGCCGCTCGTGACGAGCCTCGCACCGTCGGGGCTCATGGCCACGCCGTAGACCGCGGCGCCATGGCCCCTGAGCTTGGCGAGCGCGGCCCCGGTACCCGCCTCCCATAGCCGCACCATGCGGTCCTCCCCGCCCGTGGCCACGACTGTCCCGGCCGGATCCATCGCGACGCCGAAGACCGCGGCCGTATGGCCCTTGGCCTTCCACAGCGCTTTCCCTGAGTCCGGTGCCCACATCCGCACCGTGCGGTCGCCACCGGTAGTGCAGAGCGATCCGTCCCGGGCAAACGCGACGCCGTAGACCGCGGCGTCGTGGCCTTTCAGCGTACCAAGCGCCTGGCCGGATGCGGCGTCGAACAGTCGCACCGTACCATCCTCGCCGGCGGTTGCGAGGCGTGACCCATCCCGACTGTAGGCGATACCGAAAACACGGCCCTCCTGCCCTGCGCGCACAAAGAGCGGAGTGCCCGACGCCACTTCCCATACCCGCACGCTGCCGTCCTCGCCGGCGGACGCGAGCCGCTGCCCATCCGGGCTCACGACGATGCCATAGACGCGGCCGCTGTGGCCCTCGATACGCAGCAGGGGAACACCCGAGACGGCGTCCCACAACCGTACGCCGCCGTCACCGGCCGTGGCCAAGTGCCGTCCATCCGGGCTGTAGGCGATGCCGAAGAGGGGTGCGTCCGGGCCGTCGAGCGTCAGGATCTCGCTCCCCGTCGCGACGTCGTAGATCCGCGCCGTGCCGTCCTCACCCGCGACGGCGAACCGTGAGCGATCGGGATGGAAAGCGACCCCGTAGAGCGCCCCGCCGGGAAGGGCGATCTTCAGGGACTCCCGGCCCGTCCCCGCTTCCCACACCCGTGCGGTCCCATCGAGAGCGGCAGTCGCGAGCCGCTGTCCATCGCCGCTGTAGGCAAGCCCCCAGACCCCATCCGTGTGACCACGGAAAGTCAGCGGCGGTGGCGCGATACCGAGACTGTCCATTTCCTGGTCCGCGGGCGCGGCTGAGGTCGGATCTGCCGCGGCAGCGGCGTCGCGCCGACTGTCCGCCCGGTCGACCGCCACAGGGCCGACGCGCGACGGGCGGGTCGCTGCGATCAAGGCCGGCGAGCCCGAAAGCTCTTGCGCCGGTTCCCCGATCGGACCTTGTGCCGCCAGACCATTGCCGTGGGCGAGCAGGGCGATGAGCGACACGAGCAGGGACGCACACGCGCAACCGAAGAGCTTGAAACGCAAAGACATTGCAAGGCACGAGGACATCACGGAGGGCGCCTGATCCTGATTCTGACCGGAGTACTGTCGATCACGGTCCCGGGCGTATTCCGGATCTCAGCCACACCTCGTGGTGAAGTCGAAGGTGGTACGGACGTTCGATCCCACGAGTTCGGTGTCGGCGGTCACCGTGAGATCGGCTAAGGTGGAGGTGCTCCGGACGATGTCACCGCCGAGGTTAACCGGAGAGCCGAAACCTCCAGCCGAGCCGTTGCTCAGGACCCATGTGTCGCCATTGGGGAAGACGACGAGCGGGTCGACAGACCAGGTTGCCTCTTCGGCCGCGGCGATATCGGTGTAGCGAAAGTACCCGTTGAAGGGGACCAGGCCGTTGTTCGCCTCTCCGCCGTTGACCTCTACCGAAGTCGTCGGATCCGACAGGATCACCGGGCTCGCCGGCACGAGACCCGGGCTGAGACACATGCAGAACGCTACTCCGATCCAGCGGAGCGAGGGTGGCCTCGGCTGCCGAGGAGGGCGGGGTACGGCCCTCTGGTGACGGTGCGGTTCGGCTTCAAAGCTCTTGCTCCTCATGGTTCCGTCCGTCCTCCACTTAAAGGTTCCTGTTAGGGAGTGTAAAGGGTACGCCCGCACGGGGTAAAGTCGCTGCGGATGCGCCTGGCCCCCACCCTACCCCTCCCCCGCTAGGCGCAGGGGAGGGAACCCAGGGAACCCCGGCGCCCCCGTCCCAGCGCCAATCGAGCATCCGGCCGGCCAGGTTGCAAGACCACGAGATACTTCCTATCCTTCAGCCATGCAAGTAGCCAAGAAAACCTACGAGCAAGACTTTCAGGCCTGGGCGCTAGAGAACGCGGTGCTCTTGCGCCAAGGAAGACTGGCCGACATCGACGCGCTCCATATCGCCGAGGAGCTCGAAAGCATGGGCGCGAGTGAACGCCGTGAGCTGCAAAGCCGCTTACGGGTGCTGGCGCTCCATCTGCTCAAATATCAGTACCAGCCGGAGTGCCGCGGGAAGAGCTGGCTCCTGACCATAGGCCATCAAAGAGACGCCATCGATAGCCTGTTGAAACAGTCCCCGAGTTTGCGTCCGCTCCTGGATGACGCGGAGGAAATGGCGGACATCTACGCCAAGGCGCTCCGGGATGCGGTGATCGAGACCGAGCTGGACCGCCACCTCTTCCCGGTGAGATGCCCATACGCCATCGACCAGCTCCTCGATGGCGATTTTCTTCCGGATTGAGTCCCTGGCCAAAATACCCGCAGCCCGGATGTAGCGCAGCGGGATCCGGGGAGGCCGTCCCGGTGCACTTCGTTTCATCCGGGCTACGGCAGCCGGCTAGATCAGGCACCGCCATGCCCGGCGAGCATGCGCAAGAACCCGTCTTCGTCCAGGACGGACACCCCCCAGCTCGCGGGCGCGCGCCGCCTTCGACCCCGGATCGGCGCCCGCGACGACGTAATCGGTCTTCCGCGAAACGCTGCCGCTCACCTTCGCGCCGAGCGCGAGCAGGCGCGCCTTGGCCTCCTCACGGCTCATGGAGGCGAGCGTCCCGGTCAGGACGAAGCCCTTGCCCGACAGCGTCGAGGACGTGATAGCGGTAGTTGTGGTAGGCGATGTCTTCCGCGCAGGCGGCAGAGGCGCGCGACCGCCTCATGCGCCTGCATGGGCGGCGACGGTACGCAGGCGCGCGAGCTCGTGCGGGGTCAGCGGGCGGCGCTCGGCGTCCCGCACCTCCCCGCCCAGCGCCTCGGCGAGCCGGCAGGCGCCATGCAGCAGGAGCTCGAACGCCAACCGCCCCTCGACCGGCACGGGCAGGCGCATGATCAAGAGCACCCCCTCGGTGCGGGCGCTCGCGAGGGTGTTGAGGTCGAAGCTCCCGGGCTCCAGCATGTTCACGAGGCAGTACAGGCCCGTGGGGGACGCCAGCCGGCCCACCCCATGGTAATGAAAGACCTTCATCTCCCCGAAGCGCATCCCGAGATCTTCGGCCGCGTCGCGGATCGCGCTGCCGGTGAAATCCCGGCCGGGAGGCGCGATGACATACAGGATGATGGCCTCCGGGCCTGATTTTTCCGACCCGCCCTTCCCGGCCATGGCGCCAGCTTTGCGCTTGACCAAGCGGCCTTTCATCGCCCACGTCTGGAACCAGCCCCACGACTCGGGGACTTTGCGGATGCCCGCCAGGGCATCTCGGATCCGACTCGGACGGATCGGCGCGTGGCCGGACTCGACCACGAGGTTGCTCAGATCGCTCAGGGTGCGGGTGTAATCGACCGGTGCCTCGGTGTCTTGGCTCGGCGGCCGGGCGGCCTTCGGCAACGGGACCGCGGGCTCGCCGGGGCGAGACGGTCTGCGGCCCCCGATCCTTTTTCGGCGTTTGTTTCCCCGGCCCCGCATTCCCCAGAAATAAACGCCCGCCACCACCATGAGCCCGATCAAGAGAAGCGCGACCCGCAATTCGTTCATAGATAAGGGCCCACTCGGAAACCAGCCTCCGACATAACGATGCGCGGGTCCGTGCTAGCCGGTCGCGGCCAGGCGCACCGCCTCGTCCACATCCACGGCGACGAGGCGCGACACCCCGGGTTCCTGCATGGTCACGCCCACCAAACGGTGGGCGATCTCCATGGTGATCTTATTGTGGGTGATGAACAGGAACTGGACGTCTTCGGACATCGATCCGAGGAACCGGCACAGGTGCGCGGCGTTGGCGTCGTCGAGCGGCGCGTCGACCTCGTCGAGCAGGCAGAACGGCGCGGGGTGGAGCTTGAATAGCGCGAACACCAGCGCCAGGGCCGTGAGCGCCTTCTCGCCCCCGGAGAGCAGATGGATGCTGTTGTTGCGCTTGCCGGGTGGGCGGGCCATAACGGTGACGCCCGTCTCCAGGAGGTCCTTGCCGCAGAGCTCCAGGTGGGCCTCGCCACCGCCGAAAAGGCCCGGGAAGAGGACGCCGAGATGGGCATCCAGCTGTTCGAAGGTTTCCTTGAACCGGCCGCGGGTGTCCCCGTCGATGCGCCGGATGGCATCCCCCAGGGTCGCCAGCGCCGCGGTGAGATCGGCGTGCTGGCCGTCGAGATAGGTCTTGCGCTCCCCGAGCGCCTCGAATTCCTCCATGGCCGCGAGGTTCACGGCCCCGAGCCGCGCCAGCCGCTCGCCGATACGCGTGAGCCGCTCCTCGAACGCGGCCGGCAGGGCGTCCTCGGGCAGTGCGGCGAGCAATTCGTCGAGCACGAGCCCCTGTCCCGCGAGCCGCTCCCGGCAAGCCTCGAGACGCACCCGCAGGTTCTCGCGTGCCAGCCGCGCCTCCTCCAGGCGCTCGCGGTACGCATGGGCCTCGCGCTCGCGGAGGAGGCGCCGCTCCGCCGCCTCCCGCAGGGCCGCATCCCGGCGCTCCAATGCGGCACGCGCCTCGCTGAGCTCGGCCTCCACCGACAGCTGCACCTCCAGCGCCCCGGGCAGGGCCTGTTCCAGGGCAGTCAAGGGCCCCAGACCCTCGGCCAGGGCCGAGCGCAGCTCACGGCAGCGCGCCTCGAGCTGCTCCACGGCCTCGGACTCCCGCAGTTCGCCCTCGCAGAGGACCCCGTAGCGGGTCCTCAGGGACTCGATCCTGAGCGACAACGCGTGGCTCTCTTCGCGCGCCACCCGCCAGGCCTCGCGGGCGGTCGACAGGGCCGGACCCAGCGCCCCTCTGCGGGCCTTCAAGGCCAGGCGTTGTGTCCCGGTCTCCGCGACCGCCGCACGAAGGGTCAGCAGCCGTACCGTGCTCATGGCCTCGTCGTCCGCGTCGCGCATCCCTTGGGCCTCCAGCGCCGCGATCTCCTGCGTCAGCGCGGCCAACCGCAGCGCACGCTGTGCCTTCGCGGCCTCCGCCGCGGCCAGCTCGGAGCGCACACCGGCCACGACCTCCTGGGCGCGGGCGATGGCCGCCTGAAGCTCGCATTCTTCGGTCTCCAGGCGCGTGCCGGTCTCACGCGCGTCCCGTGCCTCGTGCAGGGAACCCTCGATGGCCGCCTCCAGCCCCGCGCGCTGCGCCTCCAGGGCCTGGATCTCCTGCTGCCTTTCGATAACCCCCGCCCGGCCCGGGACGCGCCCGGTCCGTCGCAGCCAGTCCGGCCCGATCTGGACCCCGTCGCGGGTCACCAGGGACTCGGCGGCATGGAGACCGGTGCGCAGCGCCAGCGCCTCATCCAGCCCTTCGGCGGCGTACACGCCGCCGAGCACGCCGTCGAGCCCAATCGGACTTTGGATCTTTTCTGTCAACAAGGCCGCCGCGGCCCCGGACGGACGGAGCGGCGCCGGGCCCGCTCCTGCCTCGATCAGACCCACGCCATGCTCGCCCAGATCGGGCAGTACACGGGCCACCTCGGCCAGCGACCCCACCGAGAAGGCGCCCAGCCAATCCCCCAGCACCGACTCGACCGCGGGTTCCCACCCGGCCTCGACTCGAATGTGCTCGAAGAGGGGCACGGGCGCGGCCGTTCCGGCCAGGGCGAGCCACTCCCGCACCGCCCCGTCGTGGCCATCCACCGCCGCTTCCTGCAGCGTAGCCAGTGAGGACAGACGCCCGAGCGCGGTCGCGAGCACCTCGCGCAACTCGCCCAGGTGGCGGTTCAGCGCGTCGCGCCGCGCGCGCCCTTCGCGCAGGGCCTCGCGATTGTCCGCGCACTCGGACTCGAGCCGGTGGAGGACTGCTCCTGCCTCGCTCAGGCGGCTTTCGAACACCGCGATCTCATCGCTACCAGCAAGCGCCTCCAGGCGCCCGCGCTCGTCGTGCATCGTCCCGAGACGCGCTTGCCGCTCGGCCCGCCGTTCCGCCAGGTGGACCGCATGCGCGGCCAGCGCAGACTCCTCGCTACTCCGCTGCGCGCCCTCCGCGTTCGCCGTGTCCCACTCGGATTGCCAGCCTTCCATGGCCTCTTCGCAAAGGCAGAGGCCCTCGAAGGCCGATCCCTCGACCAGGCGGGCCTCCCGCGAACGCGGCTCCAAAAGCGCGATCTCTTCGCTCGTGCGCGCGATGGCCGCGCGCGCCTCCGCGCGCCGGGCCTCGCCCTCTTCGAGCGCGCGGCCGGCGCGTTCGAGCTCGGCCATGAGCCCTTCGCGTCGCTCCCGGGCATGGCCGATCGCCTGTTCGAGCCGGGCGATCTCCGCCCCGGCCCGGTAATACCGACCCTGTACCTCGTCGAAGCCCTCGCGCGCCTGCCATTCGTCGGCGCGCCCTGCCTCGAGCTCGGCCTCCACCGAGCGCAAGGCCGCGAGGGCCGCCTCGACCTCGGTCTCGCACTCGACGGTCAGCCGTTCCTGTACCTCCGATCCCTGCGACAGAGTCCGGACGGACAGCGCCAGGAGCTGGCCTTTGACCAGGCGCTCGTCGTCGCTGAGCCGCTTGTACCGGGCCGCCGCCCTGGCCTGTTGCTGTAGGCGTTCGAGCTGCCGGTCGAGCTCCGCGCGCAGATCGTCGAGCCGCGCCAGGTTTTCGCGGGCGTGCCGGATGCGGATCTCGGTCTCGTGGCGGCGCTCCTTGTACTTGGAGATCCCGGCCGCCTCCTCCAGGAACACCCGCAGGTCCTCGGGCTTGGCCTCGACCATGCGCGAGATCATCCCCTGCTCGATCACGGCGTAGCTGCGCGCACCGAGCCCCGTACCGAGGAACAGGCCGACGATGTCGCGGCGCCGGCAGCGCACCCCGTTCAGGAAATAGCTGGAGGCCCCGTCCCGGCTCACCTGCCGCTTCACGGACACCTCGGCATAGCTCGCGTACTGCCCGCCGAAGCCACCGTCGGCGTTCTCGAAGACGATCTCGACCGTGGCCTGTCCTACGGGCTTGCGATTGCCCGAGCCGTTGAAGATCACATCGGCCATCGAGCCCCCGCGCAGGTGCTTGGCCGAGGTTTCCCCCAGGACCCACAGGACGGCATCGATGAGGTTCGACTTGCCGCAGCCATTCGGTCCCACGACGCCGGTCAGGTTGCCCGACAGATCCAGGGTGATCGGGTCCACAAAGGACTTGAACCCCGCGAGCCTGATCTTCGATAGCCTCATCGCGCGCTAAGATACAAGATACGGTAGCGAGCGTACAGGGATCCCCAAGTCCAGGCTCGGGCCGATGCAAATCCGGTAATTGATTGAATGGTAACGATAACATGAGTCCTCTTCCAGACCTTTCGAGACCCGTGGCGGGTGCTAAGACCCTAGGCGGCGAGGTGCCGGAGGCGATGCTCGACTGGGCTTCGGTGGAGACGGTGTTGCTGGACCTCGACGGCACGCTCCTCGATCTCCACTTCGACACCCATTTCTGGACCGAGCACCTGCCGCTCCGCTATGCCGAGCGGTCCGGTATCGGCCTTTTGGCCGCCAAGGCCGAGCTGGCGCCGAGGCTCAAGGCGCGGGAGGGATCATTGGCCTGGTATTGCGTCGATCATTGGACGCGAGAGCTAGGCATCGAGATCGCCGAGATCAAACGCGAGGTCGCGCATCTGATCGCGCCGCACCCGCGGGTACCCGAGTTCCTCGCCGCGCTCTCCGCACTCGGCAAGCGCGTGATGCTCGCCACCAACGCCCACCCCAAGAGCCTCGCGATCAAGCTCCCGAGAGTCGGGCTTACCGGACACTTCGACGCGATCCTGTGTGCGCACGATTTCGGCGCCCCCAAGGAACACCCCCGGTTCTGGGAATTGGCGCGGACGCACGAGCCCTTCGACGGCCGGCGCACGCTCCTCATCGACGATAACCTCGCTTGTCTTCGCGCCGCAAAGGCCGCCGGGGTACGCTTCCTCTACGGCGTGCTCCGGCCGGACAGCCGCGCGCCGCCTAATCCACCTTCCGAGTTCCCGGCCATCACCGGCTTCGGGGACATCATGCCGCCCTGCCGGTGACGACCGAGCGGACGTCGCCGTCGCCACCCGTCAGGCCGACGTGGCGGTCAGCGGTCGGGGAGAAACGAGAGCTTGTCGAGGGCGTTCGCCAACTCCCCGGCGTCCTGATAGCGGTCTTCGGGGGCCTTGGCCAGGAGGCGCTCGAGCAGCGGTTGATAGGCCGCGACGGCGCTCGGTAGATGCGGGATAGGTGCACCGATATGCTGGGCCATGACCTCGACGGCCGTCTTGCCCGTATAGGGCTTCGCTCCGGTCAGCATCTCGTAGAGGAGGGTCCCCGCGCTGTATAGATCGCAGCGGGGATCCCCGGGCAGGCCCTCGGATTGTTCCGGGCTCATGTAGTAGGGCGTGCCGAACGCCGGTGCCCGCCCCTCCGCTTCCGGATCGGCCGCGACGTCGTGGTGCCGGGCGATGCCGAAATCGATGAGCGCGAGACTATCGTCCTCGCGGAACATGAGGTTCTGTGGTTTGAGGTCGCGATGCACGATCCCGTGGGAATGGATGACCTCGAGCGCGCGCAGCACCTGACAGAAGATGCGCAGTGCCGTGGCCGGCCGCAATGCCCCGTAACGCAGGCGGTCTTTCAGATCGCCCTGGGAAAAGTACTCCATGGCGATGTAGACGTGCGTATCTGTGAACCCCTGTTCGTAGATACGGACGACATGGGGGCTATTGATATCCGTGATGAGGTTGTACTCCCGCATGAACAGGTCCAGGAAGCGCTCGTCTTCGATGAGCTTGCTGTCCAGGATCTTGAGTGCCATCGGGATCCCCTTGGCCAGATGCTGCGCGAGGAAGATCGTCGACATGCCGCCGGAACCGATCTTGCCGAGCATCAGGAAACCGTTCAGTCGCACCGCCTCGGGCCGGCTGCCGACGTTTCGGCGCAGCAGGAAGACATCGGACGCGGCGTCCTCCAGGGGCTCGGTATCCCCATAGGCACCGATCGGTACCGTATCGGCGGACTGCCAGGGCACATCGCTGCTGCCCGAGCCACTCGCGAGCGCGGTGCGCACCACAGCACCTAAGGCCGCGGGCGAGAGGTCTGATTTGTGGAGCGATAGCGCGGCGTTTCCATGCGACCCAGGTGTCGCACCGTCCAGAAGCCGTACGATGGGCGGGTGCCCGGGGTGCGCCGCGAGGCCCTCCGGGAATAATACCCCAGCGCCTTCGAGCGCGTCATCGACGAGCACCACGTCGGCGTCGGCGCGCCCCGCCGCAGCGGCCGCGCGCTCCGGCACGCATTGGTCCCACTCGTGGATCTCGGCGTCGGGCCATTCCATCGCGCAGAGCTGCGCAAGCAAGAGGCGCAGGTCCTCGCTCTCGCTGACGATGAGGATGTGCCGTGTCCCGGCGGGCTTGGAAGCGTGTATGGACAACTCCATTCCGTGGCGTGCGACCGAGGTAGGGAGTGCGATCGAAAGTCCGCGTGCCGAGGAGGTGTCCGATCGCGAATTGAGCAGAGCTACGTTTACGCGATCCCCCGATCCCTGCCTCGCGTGCAGACCGCTTTGCGGTGCCTCCCTGCGGAGGCTGTTTCGGCATCGAATAGGGTGACCTTGAGAAATACGGCCACGAGCGCGAGCGGTGTCGTCTAACAAGCAGCCCGCTGACTATGTGCACCGTTACCCCCTATGCAACTGGCACAGCAATACGCTCCTCTGCGGCTACCTGGTAACGGCCCGACTCATAAGACCAGTCGAGATTGCCGCGTATCCAAGCTCCCATTCCGACAACAAAGCGCCGAACGATGCCATCGACTTCGGGGCCAAACGATGGCAAATCGTTTTGCAACACCATGAAATCCTTAACCTCCCGTTCGATGAGTCTCGCCGCGCGATCCACCGCCGCCTGGAGGGTGATGTGCCCCTCGTGCTGAAGGATCAGCGCGAGATTATGGATATCGCCGTGCGCGCGCTCCTTTCGTAAGGAGATGAGATCATTGCACCAACAAACGACATTGCACGTGATCAGCATAAGCCGGCGATAGCACGGGTGCTCGCGCACCACGAGCGGCAGCGTGTGCGCCTCGGTCATATCGATTAGGTTGATAACGGTGTACACAGCCCCCGTGTAAGGGCGCATCCGAGAGTAGGTGACCGAGTCTGGCCATGCCCCGCGTTCGCGGTTTTCGCTCTCCCAAACCGATGCCTCGAAGTACTCGGACACGCTCACTGCGAAGCGGTCCATCCAGGCCCTGGGCATGAGGTTCTGCATTCGTCCGCGTAGCTCATCGAGGGCCAAGATCAAGGGCACGTCTGGTCGGCCGGGCCGTGGTCGTGACCGGTTGGACACGTGTTCGGGTGCCTGGCCGGAAAGCACCTCTAGGCACTGCGCATGCAGCGCCTTCAGGCGCTCCGGCCGCTTCCCGATCCCGGTCTCATCGCACTCGTCATCAATAGAAAAGAGCCAGGTGTTCCAGTCCGACCCGATGGCCAGTTCATCGAGAGAAGCGCTCGTGTACGTGCGCGCGGCCAGCTTCGCGGGCTTCGTTTTCCGGAGACGTTCGTAACCGGACTCGTCCTTAGCGAGCGAAAAGCGCCGGGCCCACGCGAGCGTGTGTTCCTCAACGGTTTCGACGTGCGGGTTTACCTCCGGCCGGAACGGACAGTACAATTGCGGTATCACGAAATCTTCCTGGTTCATCACATGATTTGCCCCTGGTTTTCTAGCCCTGGTCGCACCCGACTTGCGATTGCCGCGAACCCGCCCTCGCAAGCTCGGCCAAATGAAACCCTTGTACCAACGTCACCCCCATCTCCTCGAGCAGCGTCAAGGTCGCAGCGTCCTCCACGCCTTCGGCGATGACGGTCCTGCCGTAACAGCGGATCATGGTGGTGATGGCGCGGACGAAGCCGCGATCTCGCGGGTCTGTGGCAAGCCCCTTCACCAGCGATTGGTCGATCTTGACGAAGCTCGCGGGGAGCTCTTTCAGGTAATAGAGCGAGCTGAAACCGGAGCCGAAATCATCCAAGGCAAAGCGGACCCCGAGCGCCACGAGCTCGTCCATGATTCGCCGCGCCAGGGCCATGTCGCCGATCATGTCCGTCTCGGTGATCTCGAAGATGACGCGCATGGGATCCAGGCCCCTCTTAGCCACGGCTGTCTTGACATGCTCCGCCCAGCGTCCGTCCGCGAGCGCTGCGGTCGAGAGATTCACGGACAGAGACTGCGCAGCGCCCGACGCGAGGACCTCTATGGCCAGGCGCGCCGCGTAGCAGTCGATCTCATAGCCCAGACCCGCCCGCTGGGCCGCGGGGAGGAATTCGCCGGGAGAGACGATCCGGCCGTCCTCGAGTCGGAGCCGCAGGAGCGCCTCGTGGAATGCCACCCTCCCGCTCCCGACCTCGATTACCGGCTCGTACTCGAAAAATAGATGCCCGTCGACGAGCGCGCGAGATAAAAGGTCCTTCCAATGGATCCCGCCCGCCAGCGCCCCGGCGTCTTCGTGTTCGTGTGCGAACATCCGGAAGCAGGAGCGCCCGGCGCGCTTGGCCTCGTACATGGCGAGGTCCGCGTGCGCGAGCAGCTCCTCGGAATCGCTGCCGTGCTGGGGCAAGAGCGCGATCCCGATGCTGGCACCGGTGCGATAACGGCGCTCGCCATAGACGAACGGCACCTGGGCCAGGCGCTCGATGATCTGGCGCGCGAAGGCGGCGGCCCCGTAGGCATCGGTACTCGGCATGAGCATCACGAACTCGTCCCCGCCCAGTCGCGCGACGATATCGGACTTACGCGCCCGGGCACGCAATTCCTCGGCGACCCAGCGCAGCAGCGCGTCGCCCGCGGGATGACCGCTCCTGTCGTTGATCTCCTTGAAGTGGTCGAGGTCGAAGAGCAAGACGGCGGACACCATGCCGCCGCGAGCCACCTGGTCATAGGTGCGCTTCAGTTCCTCGAGGAAACGGTGGCGGTTGACGAGCCCGGTCAAGCCGTCGTGGTTGGCGAGCCAGCGCATGCGCGATTCCGCCTCCACCCGATCGGTGACATCGAGGCCGACCGAGAGCACGGCGGTGCCGT
This sequence comes from Gammaproteobacteria bacterium, assembly GCA_050740695.1. Classification (GTDB taxonomy): domain Bacteria; phylum Pseudomonadota; class Gammaproteobacteria; order JACCXJ01; family JACCXJ01; genus JACCXJ01. Next base: position 52,737 of record JBOIDR010000001.1, read on the forward strand.
CGCTGTGCTCCTCGCGGAGCGGTGTGTGTACCCACACGATCTGCCGTGACTCACCGTCCCGCCGGGACAGTGGATACTCTTGCTCTAGACGCCGCCCGCCGGTCTGGGTCAGGGCCTCGAGCCCCGCCAGGACCTCCACGTGAGCCTCCACATCCCCAATCAGGTCCACGAAGCGCCGTCCCTTGAGCTCGGAGGGGGAGAATCCAGTGAGCTGTGCCGCGAGCTCGTTGGCCGCCTGGATCACACCGTAACGCGTCTGCGTCACCACCAGCACCTGCGCGGAATCGAGGAGGCCGCGGACGAAGTCGCGCTCGACGGCGAGCTCCTGGTTCTTGGCCGAAATGGCGCGTGCATTCTCTTCGAGCTGGTCGGAGAGCGTCGCCGCCGTCTCGTACAGGACATCGACCTCGTCGCGAAACTGCGAGGCGGGCTTGGATGCTGAGAGGTCGGCCCGTGCCCGGTCATAGGCACCCTCGGCCAGCAAGGGCAACGTCCCTGCCAGGCGCCGCAGGCGCCGCACCGGGAGGGTCACGAGGTACAAGAGGATTAGCTCGGCCACGCCGAGCGCCCCCGCCGTCGCGACAAACCCTTGGCGCGCGGCGGCGCGGATGGCAGCCAGGCGCGCGCTAACGTCGGCGATGAGGACTACAAATCCGGTCTCGGCTGGGATGAACTCGGCGAGCGGCACGCGATGGACCTCGTAGCTCGCGCCCCCCCATTCGACGAGCCGGCCGTCATTCAAGGCCGCGGGATCGGGGATGTCGCCGCTCAGATCCTCGAGCAAGGGCATGATCCGGCTACTCTCCGTGAGCGCCGGCACCACCGTCCCCCACGCAGGCAGGTGCGCGCCACCGTTCCCGCCGGCCGGTACCACAATGGCGAGATCGGCGCCGGTCAAGGCCCGGAACTCGATGACGAGGTCGGCGATGGACTGGCCGACCGCCAGAACCGCGACGTTTTCGGCCCCCGCGAGCACCGGCACGAAGGCGTTCAAGAGACAAAGCGGCTGGCAGGCGAGAAGTGTCACCGGGGCCTCCTCACTCCGCACCTCGGCGAGCGCAGCCCGCAAGCGCGGCTCGGGCAGGTCCTCGGCCTCGGTCTGCGTCCAACGCCACACCCGCTCCTCGCCTTTCTCGCCGGCCAGGAAGAGCTCGATGCGCTGGACTTCGAGCTCATAGCCCAGGCTCGCGTAGCGGGCTGCGGCGGTGACGGCCGCCAGCCGCTCGCGATTGCCGGACTTGATGGCGTCCCCGAGGTCCCCCATGGACACGATGGCGCTCGCGAGCCGCACCAGGCGATCCGAGGTGCCTTTGAACAGACCCCCGATCTGCTTGCGGTACGACGCCACCTCAGCGGCCCGCTGCGCCCGGAACTGCTCGGTTAGGTGATACTGGCTGAGGGTGTAGAAGGCGGCGGAGAGAAACAGCAGGAGGCCACTCAGCCACAGGAATGCTTTCCAGTGAAGACCGAGGAAGCGCCGGCGCTGATCTCCCGGAATCGGGGTCGCGTCTCCCCCGCGTCGTCGCATCAGAATCGATAGGAGAACATCAACGCAAACAGGTCCCAGTGGCCATCGCTCACCTCGCGCGCCCGCGTGGGGTCGTTGATGCCCGGATTGTCGATGGGTGACAGCCAACCGGTGCCGTCGACGTTGTGATATTCCGCCGCGACCAGCCAGTCGTCCAGGAATTCCCAACGCAGGCCGAAGGTCAGGTCCTTGGCATAGAAACGGTGCCGGGGGAGCCCGAAGCCACGCCCCGTTGCGCTACCATCGTGGTCATCGGCATTGGCGAAGAAGGCGTCGTAGCGCGCGACGGCCGACCAACGCGGCGCGAACCGATATTCAGCCTGGAGATAGTAGCTCTCGGAGGTGTTGTCCACCAAAAACTCGCGGGCCGTACGGTCGGGCGGAAGCATCGGGAAGATCCCGGTCCGATCACTGTTGATCCGAAAATACTCGGCCGTAAAGCTCCATTCCTCCAGATTGACCTGGGCGGACACGAGCGGCGCGAAGACATTGACGGTTCCGGGCAACGCACCGAGCGAATCGGCTTCGAAATCCAGGTCCAAGTCCACGGCAGTGAAGCGCAGGCGGAAACGCCCTTCCTGCCATTCGTAGCCTGCGCGGCCTACGAAAACCCGCCCACCCAGAGTCCCCTGCACCCGTGGGATCCCAGTGAGAAAGTCGATGGCGCTGTCGGTGATCGGGTCTCCGACCAGAAGCTCGGTAGTGAAGGCGTGATCGCCGAAACGGTAACGACCATAGGCGATACCGCCATCCGAAGCAAGCTCCCCTGTGCGCAGCTGTAAGGAATCAAAATAGATAGATTGAGGCAGGAGCACGCTGGGCCGGGTCCAAACGGCGTCACGGGCCTCGTTGTAGAGGCCGAAGGGGTTCTTCACGCGCCCCCCCCGGATACCAAAGGTCAAGTCATCGCGAACCGGCAGGCTGAGATCGAGGTTGGCGTAATCGAGTCGGAAACCGAGATCGTCCGACCCCCCCGCGTCGCGATAAATACCCTGCACGGCAAACAGGAGGTTCGACAGAGGGTGCCCCAGGACGTTGAGCCCGAGCTCGGTGAACTCCAGGCTCCCATCGCCCTGGCTGTTGCCGAAGAAGTCGTTGGCAGAGGTATAGGTATAGCCCTGGCTTGCGAACCCATGCATCTGGAAGTCGCGGAACCCGAGGTCGATGGCATGAGCCGGTGTCGCTAGACCGACGAGTAGCCCCATGACCCCTCGCAAGACCGGTGCGATGCCTCGCGGTGATGTCCTCAGCATGATCCCCTCCTGCTACTCTTACTCTTCCGCATAGCCGATGGCACCCGGCGTTTCATCGACGCGCTCGCGGACCTCCTGCGGGGTGTTCACGACCGTGGGCGGTACGCCGGTCCCCGAATACAGGATCCGGTCCCAGGTCGAGCGCAACTGATAGGGATAGACCCCCAGGACCTCCTTACTGAAACGCACATGGAGAGGATGCCGATCCGGGAGCACGAAGACCCGGATCGGATCGCCTTTCGGCCATTTGGTCTGGCGGGCAAAAAAAATGTCGCGCAGCTCGGTGCGCGTCAGAGATGTGACGCTATCCCGCGAACCGGCGTAGGGCACGACGCGCGAGTCTGCGGCGCTAGCCCCGAGGCACCAGAGGCCCAGGACTGCGCAGCAAACGCGCAACGGCAATGACCCAAGCCGGCGGCCACGTTTAGCCGCACCCAAGCGGCCTCCCTCGGTGGAACGCAGGCGCATTTCCCCCAAGCCCCCCTTCCCAACGCTTTAAGCTTAGCAGACTACGGGCCGAGAGGCATGCTTGCACAAGTTGTTGCGCAGGAGCCTTGAAACTCGCAGCTATACATACCCCCGCTGCCGTAAATACAACTCGATGTCCTCGCGGGAAAAGCCCAAGCGCTTAGCGATCCGATCGGCGTGGCTCACGGTCGAGATCCCGTCGATGAGCCGATAGGTCGGCGCCTCACCGGCGAACTCCACCTGCCGGCAGGCCGCAGATCGCCGGCGGCGAAAGCGCTCGACCAGCTCGTGGTTATGCGTGATGAGGATCGTGCTGCTGCCGATGCGGCCGAAGCCCGACAGGATGGCCTCGGAGATCGCGATCTTCTCCTCGTAAGTCGTGCCCTCCGCCATCTCGTCCAGGATCACGAGCGACTTGGGCGAGGCGCCGAGGAAGATCGATTTGGTGCGCACCAGCTCGGTCCCGAAACGGCCCTCGGCGTCGGTGAGCGATCCCGCCTCCGGGGTCTGGTAGAAGATGCGATCCGAGATCGCCACCTCGGCTTCCGAGGCCGGGACATAGCCGCCGATCTGGGCCAGCAGTTGCACCTGGGCGATGGTCTTGCAAAGCGCCGTCTTGCCGCCGCTGTTGGGACCGGTGATGAGGGTGAGCCGCGTGTCCTTTAGGTCGATGTCGTTCGGGACGTAATCGTGGTTCCCGGATCCCAGGATCGGATTACGCGCGCCGCGGAGCCTCAGGAAGTGTCTCGGCGAGTCCACCACCCTGGGGAGGACCGTCGCGGAACCGAAGGACCGCGCATAGCGGTGCAGGGCCAAGAGCTCGTCGATCCGCCCGAGGGCCGCGAGCACGCGGCGCACCTCGTCCGCCGCCCGAAAGCAATCGCGCAAGGGATAGACGAACTGGTCGCGGTCGAATCCACCCACGGCCGGGACATACAAGAGAGCCACCGGCAGCAACAGCACGAACGAGATCCCGGCGAGCGGGGACACGGGCAACCCGGCCGGAAACGGGTTCAACTGGCCGAGGAGCACCACGCACAAAGCCAAACCGAAGAGGAGCCCCGGCTTGAACAAGGATGGCCGAAACCGAAACGCCGGCCACCACTTGGGTTTCTCGCCCGGGAGGCGGATCCCGCGCTCGGTGAGGTACACCGGACCACGCATCAGCGCACAGGCGCGCGCCTCGGCGAACCCGGCGAGGGTCTCGATCAGCTCGTTGAGGTAAGCGCTTTCGGGATGCGGGAGGTCACGCGCCATCGCAGTGATCTCCAACAGGAAGCGTGTGCCGTGGCGGTACTGTGCATAGCCGTAGCCGTCGAACTCGAGCTTCCCGGCGGCCGTGCCCAGCATACCCGTGAAGGCCCCGAAGAGAAGGTGGTAGAGGATCGATTCGCCTTTCTGCGCCCAGGCCACCAGGGACTCGAGTCGCTCACGCAGATCGTCGCGCGCATCGAGCTCCCGCAGGGCTTGTTGGCGCGCTTCGATGGCGGGAAGGCCATCACACGGCCGGCACAGGGAGGAATACAGGCTCGCCTGGCCGATGGTGGTGCGACAGGTATTCAGGGTGTCGAAGAGCCTCTGCACCTCGATGGCGCGGAAGGTATCGGGATCGAGGATGCCCGGGGCGCGATCGAAATCGATGCCCACGGCGCGCACCGCCGCACGCGGGTCGCGAGCCACTGCCAGCGCTTCGAAAAATCGGCCCACGGTATCGGGCATGGGTACGGCCCCTCGGTCGCCGCAAGCGGTTTGCAATCGTGAAGGAGAAGGGAATAATAACGCGCCCATGACGGCGCACACACTGATCGAGGCCCGCGACCTGTATCGATACTATGGCGGCCTCTGCGCGGTGCAGGCCGTCAGCCTCGCCCTACGGCGGAGCGAGGTCCTGGGCTTCCTCGGGCCGAACGGCGCCGGCAAGACCACCACCATGCGGATGCTGTGCGGGACGCTCGCCCCGAGCGCCGGGGACATCAGGGTCAACGGCCTGGACCTCTTAGCAGAGCCCAAGAAGGCCAAGGCCCATCTCGGCTACCTCCCCGAGCACCCCCCGCTGTACCACGAGCTCACGGTGGACGAATTTCTCCTCTACTGTGCCCGCATCCATCGCGTCCCACGCGCCGGGCTCGGCCAGGCGCTCCTGTGGACCAAACGCCGCTCCGGGCTCGAAACGGTGGGCGGCCGCCTGATCGGCAACCTCTCCAAGGGCTATCAGCAGCGCGTCGGGATCGCCCAGGCGATCCTCCATCGCCCGGCCGTGGTGGTCTTGGATGAACCCACCATCGGCCTGGACCCCATCCAGATCCGCGAGATCCGCGACCTGATCGGCGACCTGCGCGCCGAGCACGGTGTCATCCTCTCGACCCACATCCTGACCGAGGTCCAGGCGGTGTGCGACCGCGTGCTGATCATCCACGAAGGCCGGGTGGTGCTTGACGACACGGTGGCACACCTGACCCGCGAGCACCATCTCGCGGGCCTGCGCATCGCCCTGCGCCGGCCGCCCGGGATCGCATATCTGCACGCCCTCCCTGGCGTCACCGAGGTGCGGCGGATCGGTGACGAGCGTTTTTTGATCCGCTCGCAGCCCGACCGGGACCCCGCTGAATCGCTGGTCGAACAGGCCGCGGAGGGGCGCTGGGGCCTCTATGAGATGGTGCCGGAGGCGCGCTCGCTCGAGGAGACCTTCGTGCAGATCACCTGTGGCGAGGGACCTGCCCCTGCGGTCACCGAGGCGGCCTCGTGATCGGCGTCATCGCGCGCCGCGAGTTGCAGAGCCTGTTCGCGTCACCACTGGCCTGGGCGGTGCTCTGCGTGATCCAGATCATCCTGGCCTACATCTTCTTGAGTCGCATCGAGCTGTTCGTGCAATTCCAGCCGCGCCTCCTGGGCCTCGAAGGTGCTCCCGGTCTCACCGATCTCGTGGTCGCGCCGCTCTTCGGCACCACCGCGATCACGCTCTTGCTGGTCGCGCCGCTCCTCACCATGCGCACCTTCGCCGAAGAACGCCGCAACGGGACCTTGAACCTATTGCTCGCGGCCCCGCTCTCGATGACCGAGATCACGCTGGGTAAATACCTGGGTCTCTTCGGGTTTTTCATGCTCATGCTATCGCTCGTCGGCCTGATGCCGCTCGCCTTGCTCCTCGGCGGGCAACTGGACTTCGGCCAACTCGGCGCCGGGTTTCTGGGCCTCGGCCTGCTCATCGCCGCCTTCGTGGCGATCGGGTTGTTCCTCTCGGTGCTGACCGATCACCCGACCGTGGCCGGGGTGAGTACCTTCGGCGCTCTCTTGCTCCTCTGGATCGTCGATTGGGCCGGGGAATCGGGGGAGGCGAGCGGAGTCCTCCATTATCTATCGCTCCTGAGCCACTACGAGCCCTTGCTCAAGGGGATGTTCGACTCCGCGGACCTCGTCTACTACGCGCTCCTGACGGCGCTGTTCCTGATCTTGACCGTGTGGCGCCTGGACGCCGAGCGGCTGCCGCGCTAGCAAGCCGCCCCCGATGATGGTCCCGCACCGACGGCGGTTACGCCTACACAGCGCCCTGTCGGGGATCCTCCTCATCACCATCTGCGGTCTCCTCGCCTGGCTCAGCACGCGCTATCACCACACCGCGGACTGGACCAGCGGTGGACGCCATACCCTGTCGGAGGCGAGCACCGCGTTGCTAGCACGGTTGCAGGGCCCGGTCGAGATCATCGGTTACGCGCGTCCCGATGCCGAGTTGCGCGGTGTCATCGAGGATCTGATCGAGCGCTTCCGGCGGATCAAGCCCGACATCGGCCTGCGCTTCGTGGACCCCGACAAGGCCCCCGACGAGGTCCGCGATCTGCGCATCCAGACCGACGGGGAACTGGTCATCCGCTATGCGGCGCAGAGCGAGCACGTCGAAGAGCACACCGAGGAGGCGCTGACCAACGCCCTGCAGCGCGTCTTGCGGGGCGGGGAGCGTTTCGTCGTGTTCCTGGAAGGGCACGGGGAACGCAACCCGCTGGGCCATGCCAACCATGACCTCGACCAGTTCGCGGAGGAGCTCGGCAAGCGTGGGATCAAGGTCCAGGGACTGAACCTGGCGGGCAATCCCGTGATCCCCGACAACACCTCGGTGCTCGTGATCGCGAGCCCCGAGGTCGACTACCTGCCGCGCGAGGTGGAGATCGTCTCCGCCTACCTGAAGCGGGGTGGCAACCTCCTGTGGCTCGCGGACCCCGGACCACTGCGCGGGCTCGATGGCCTCGCCAGAGACCTCGGGCTCAAGCTGTCCCCGGGCACCCTGGTCGATCCGGCGACCGCGGTCTTTGGCATAGACCATCCGGCGATGGTGCCGGTGACCGGTTATCCATCGACGCCACCGGTCGCCGGATTCCGCTACCTCACGGTCTTCCCCTACGCACGCGAGGTCGAGGCCGAGGCCCGGGACGAATGGCAGGCGGCACCCTTGCTCTCCTCGGGGGCAGATGCCTGGATCGAGACCGGCAAGCTCGAGGGCGAGCTGCGCTACGACGAGGGCAGCGACCACCATGGCCCGCTCGACATCGCTCTGCGACTGACACGTAATCGAACGACCGCGGCCGACTCTTCAAGGCAAGAACCGGAGTCAACACCCGACGACGAAAAGTCGCAGAAATCGCCAAGCCCACCGCCCGAACAAAGGGTCGTGGTGTTCGGGGATGGCGATTTCTTGTCGAACCGCTACCTCGGCAACAGTGGCAACCTGGACCTCGGGCTCAAGACCTTCAACTGGCTGGCCAGCGACGAGGCCTTGATCGAGGTCCCAGCCGGCATGGCCATCGACCGGCGGCTCGACCTCTCCGACACCCAGGCCGCGCTGATCAGCATAGGGTTCCTGATGCTGCTACCTGCGGTGCTCGGCGGGATGGGGTTCTTCGTTTGGCTGAGACGGCGCCGCGCGTGAGGCAGACGCAGTGAACGCGCGCCTGGCGCTCAACCTCGGCCTCATCGGGCTCGTCGGGATCCTGGTGTTGCTGGCCGTCTACGAGCCTGGTCTCGATGCGCCGAAAAAGCGTCCCAGATTGACCGCGATCGAGGGACAGGCGGTCAAGGCCATCACGGTTACACGCAAGGATGGCGGGACCATCGTGCTCGCGAAGGAAGAGGGGCGCTGGATGATGCGGGCGCCCTATTCGGTGCCCGCGAACCCCGGTCCGATCCAGTCGATCCTGGGCTTTCTGGAAGGCACGAGCCAGGCGTCGTTCCCCGCAGAGGGGCATGAGCTCAAGCGCTTCGGCCTCGCCGAACCCAAGGTCCGGATGGAGGTGGACGGCGATGGGTTCGCGTTTGGTGATACCAGCGCCATGAACGGTCAGCGTTATGTGCTCTACAAAGACGAGGTGCACCTCACGATGGACGCTTTGTACGACCCGTTGCTCGCAGACCCCGGGGATTTCGTGAGCCCGCGGCTCGTCGAAGAGGGCGGGGAGTTGACCGCGATCCAGTTGCCCGGGGCGACCGTGGAACACCGCGGGAGCGGCTGGGCGCTGCGCCCGGAGGACGCCTCGGTAGCAGAGGAAGCCTTGGCGAGACTCGCGGAGGACTGGCTGTCCGCCCAGGCGCTCGCGGTCCGCAAGCGCGGCGGCGTGGCATCCCTAGACACGATCACCCTGGAACTGAAGGACGCCCCGCCGTTGCGCTTCGAGGTCCTGGCGCGCGAGCCTGAGTTGGTCCTCGCGCGGCCGGAGCGAGGACTCGAGTACCGATTGGGCAGCGGGATGGCGGAGCGGCTGCTCCGGCCCACGCGCACTGAAAAGAAAGACCCGAGCGCCGGGCAGGAGGCGAGGGGCGACATGGCCCAAGACCCGCCGCCCAGCGAGCCGGCGGCCGAGCCCCTAGACAGCGCCGCCGGACCAGAAAGCCAAAAGAGATAATAAGGATAAAAGAGGGTGCCCGAGCTGCCGGAAGTCGAGACCACCCGCCGCGGGATCACCCCCCACCTGCTCGGCAGGTGCGTTACGGCGGTCGTGGTCCGGGAGCCACGCCTGCGCTGGCCCGTTCCCATCGCGTTGGCGCAAGAGCTACCGGGCCAACGCATAGCCGCCGTGCGCCGGCGCGGCAAGTACCTTTTCCTCGAGGCCCGGACCGGAACGGTGATCCTGCATCTCGGGATGTCAGGGAGCCTGCGCCTGGTGTCGCACTCCACGGCACCGGGCCCCCATGAGCATCTCGACCTCGTGATCGGTGAGGAGACCTGTCTGCGATTGCGAGACCCGCGTCGCTTCGGGGTCGTCTTGTGGACGCACGAGCCGCCCGAGCACCACCCTCTCTTGGCCGCACTCGGCCCGGAGCCCTGGGATGCGGGCTTCACGGGGGCCTATCTGCATGGCCGGGCGCATGGCAGGCGAGTGCCCGTGAAGAACTTCATCATGGACAGCCACACCGTCGCCGGTGTCGGTAACATCTATGCCAACGAGGCCCTATACGCCGCCGGGATCCGTCCGACCCGGCCGGCACGCCGGATCTCGCCGAGCCGCTACCAGCGCCTCGGCGAGGCCATCCGCAAGGTCCTGGAACGGGCCATCCGGGACGGTGGGACGACGCTGCGGGACTTCACCGATACGAGTGGGAGACCGGGCTACTTCGCGCAGCACCTCCGGGTCTATGGCCGCGCCGGCAGGGCTTGCTGGCGCTGTGGCGCCCCGGTACGCCAAGTGCGCCTCGGCCAGCGCTCCGCCTACTTCTGTCCGGGCTGTCAGCGCTGATGGAAGAAGCGGAACCTCAGGGTCTTGTCACGCACCCTCAGCCCCACCACACCCCCGGCGAAAGGAATCGCTCCAGTCCACGCCGCTTTCGAATGTAGGTCAGCTCGTACAGATCGGCCGCGGCACTGGCGTCCCTCAGGTAGTCGTCGCTCGTGCGTACCGCGTCGACGAGCTTGAGGTCCAGGGCTTGAAGGCCGTACCAGTGCTCGCCTGTCGAGACCTTTTCGATGTCCACATCCGGACGGTGGGACCTGACGAAGTCCTTGAACAAGGCATGGGTGATCTCGATGTCTTCGCGGAACTTCTCCCGCCCCTTCTCGGTGTTCTCACCGAACAGGGTGAGCGTGCGTTTGTGCTCGCCGGCCGTGATCAGCTCGTAGTCCACATCATGGCTCTTGAGTAGCCGGTTGAAATTCGGCATCTGGCCCACCACGCCAATTGAGCCGAGGATCGCGAACGGGGCCGCGATGATGCGCTGGGCGACACAGGCCATGAGATAGCCACCGCTGGCCGCCACCTTATCGACCGCCACTGTCAGTGAGATACCGTGGTCTTTGAAGCGCTGTAGCTGGGACGCGGCCAAGCCATAGCCGTGGACCACCCCGCCCGGGCTCTCCAGGATCACGACGACCTCATCGTTCGGGGTTGCAACCGCTAGGACCGCGCTCACCTCCTCGCGTAGCGCCGCCACCGCTGAAGCGCGAATATCACCCTGGAAGCGCAGGACGAACACCCGCTTCCTGGCGCCCGACCCGTCCCCGCCGATGTCCTTTGCCCGGGCCTTACGCTCGGCCTTGAACGCCTTGTGCGCCTTCCTGAACGCCCGCCTGGGCCCCATCGCCGCTCGCAGCGCCAGCGCCATGGCGTCGTACTTGTCATTCAGGCGCTTCACCTCCAAGCGCTCTTCCTGTCCCGCCCTGCCACGCTTGCGAATGAGCACCAGACCAAACGTCAGCGCCAACAGAAACACCAACACGGTCGCTAGCTTGGCGACGAACAGACCATAATCGGTGATAAAGTCCATCCTGTTCCTAAACGGTCTCCGTGCGACCCTGCCGCAGTCTCAGGACAAGAAAGATCACCGCCCCGATGACAACGATCCCTAGCCCGATCATGACGTAGCTGCTTGTACCCCCCTTTGGGACGACCTGAATGGGCGCTTTCAGCACCAGCGGCCGGGCGTCGCTCATGGTCAGGACGGCCATGTAGCGCTTTCCGGCCTCGAACGCCGACTCCAATAGCACGGTCCCCTGGGGATAGACCTTGGTGGGGACTTCGGCAACCGTCTTGATCGGCCCCCCGACCGCGATCTTCCCATCTTCACCCATCTCGACGACCCGGAGCTCGACGGGTTTGCTCCGCATCTCCGTGTCCGTGAAATCGAAAACCAGGTTGGTTTGTCCCGGCGCCGGGAGATCCCAGCAATGTTCCTCACCGCCCGTGGCCTGCTGATAGGCCGTGAAGTGCATCCGGTACTTCCCGAACTCCACAACACACGTATCGAACTCGATCGACGCACCGCCATGGGCGTGTGCGAGTGAACTGCCCAACAGCGCTGCCCCAGCCGCCACCCACATGATTATCTTGTATCTCATTACGTACCTCGCTTGCTCTGGCTCGCGCTCGCCCAACTGCGGCCCGCGCCGTCTATTGGCTGTCTTCCAAAAAAAAACCGCCCCCAATAGTGGGGGCGGTGGATCTTCGCGCGGGCAACCAGCCCCTGGTTGTCGTTATCGGGCTCCGCGTCAGGTCATGAAACCTGCCCTTCCGTTTAAGTGAAGCGCGGAAGCAGCGGGCCGCCGATCGCCACGACGTGCCGGAAGCCGCTGGTATCTGCGAAGAAGAACAAGCCACCGAACCGGGCGTCCGGGTCATAGATGGCGTCGGCCAAGCGCTCGTTCTCCCAAGCGGCATCCGTGCAGGTGACCGTTATGATTCTCGAGTGACCCGGGAGGATCGGGCTATTGTCATCCACGGTGAGCCCTTCCGGCGCCAGGAGCTGGGGCGGATAGTTGGTGTCATCCTTGTACACCGTCGGGTTCAGGAACCGAATGCCGGCCGTCTCGAACTCGGCTACCTGCACCGGGTTGACACCGCGGTTCGTCACACGGATCTTGATGTTGACGGAACGGCCCGGCACCCGGTAGGTCGCCTGCTCCAACCCCACCTCAACGGCCGGTTGGCCTGCCGGGATCGGGTCCATGAGGCCAATCACGCCGGCTTGCAACGGGATCGTGACGGGGTACGTGGCATTGGCGCTCCAGTAGCTGAGCGCAACGATGGCGATCGCGCCGAACATGAAGGCGAGACCCACCTTTAGGTCCCCTGGGGAGACCAGGTCTTCCTCAGGAACGCCTTCCTTGACGGCCAGGTAACGCGGGATGAACAAGGGCTTCGCCGCCCAGTAGCCGATCCAGGCGCAACCGAGCAGGAACCAGAACCAGCTCCAGCCCCAGATCCCGGCCGTTCCGATCCGCTCGACGTCTTCCGTGCGGCCGGTCAAGGTCTGGACCTCGCTCTTATAATCCGCCATCGTCCCCTCGATCTGCACCCACTTGCCTGGGCCGATGATGGGACCCGCCGCTTCGACGTTCATCATCGTATGCACGTGCCAGCGACCGGGCCTGCGCGCCTGCAGGACCACCTTGAACGTGTAGTTCTCGCCCAGCGTCAGGTTGACAGAACGCGGCACGAACTGACCGCCGATGTAGGACTCCTGCCGGGTGAACACCGGACCGGGAATACCGATGTTCAGGAACGCCGGGGAATATTGGGGGTTGGCCGTCGTTTCCGGCCAACCCTTGAACACGTGGAACTTACCGCTGACGGTCATCTTGTCGTTGACCTTGAGCTTGTCGGTCGACCACCGGAGATCGTACCAGTGGATGGTGCGCATCCGGAGGAACGCCTGCTGCGACTTCTCGCCATGGGCCGATGCCTCCGGGGCATACAGGCCCGTGGCGCCGACCACCATCGCGAGACCCGCGGCGGCCCAGCGCCCTACTCTCTTTATCATTGCTGTCTTACTCATGTCTTAGCCTCATCGTGTTATTAGGTTCGGGTTTCTCGGACTGCGGCCTAGTACTCGGTCAAGTACTTCGTGGTGCAGAACCAACGCCCGAAGAAGTGCCAGATGAAGTAGACGAGAACGCAGATGAACCCGGAGAAGAAGGCCGAAACCGGCACCACGTCTTTACCGAAGGTCCTCAAGCTGCCCTTCTCGACGAAGCGGATGTACTCGGGCGTACCCGTCCGCACGTAGTGGTAGCCCGCGATGTCGGCGATGGTCATGGACATCCCGTGGTACTCGACCGGCTGGTGCAGAGGCGCCAGCATGACCCAGTTACCGGGATAGAAGATGAGGCCAAATCCAAGACCGCCCACCACGGCCGTGACCAGGAAACTCTTGGACCACAGCAGGATGACGTCGAGGATGATGGCGCCCGGGACCAAGGTCGCGGCCCACACGAAGTTGATGGGGAAGTAGGTCCAGCCCCAGAAGTTGAAGTAACGGTTGACCCACTCGCCGAACAACAACCCCAGGATGCATATCGTCGCCCCGAAGGGGAGGCGCAGCTTGCCCCAAAGGTAGTATTGTGCCGCCGCAGGGAAGGTGATGCACATGATCGGCGTCACCGTGACCCACAGGCGGCGATCCTTCCAGTCCGACCAGAAGTCCCAGTCGCCCATCGTCAGCATGGCGTGGACGTGGAACCCGCCCGTGAACACCAGGAACGTCAAGGCTAGGATCAGCCAGTCGGCCGTCCTGGAAGCCTGAACGATCTCGGCTTTCGTAAATACCGCAGGTGAATAGGAACTCATTGATAGATGCCTCCTCGTTTTATCGATTTATGGTAGCGCGGCAGCGAGAGAGCCTCTGCGCCGGGCACCAGCAACCGTCCCCTTTCTTTGGGGGTCGGTAGAACCGGCCGTTGATTGATGTCATCGCACAACGGCCGGTATATCCAGCTCCCGTCTCCTTGCTCAGAGCCTGTCTGGGCTCAGAGCTTCCCTCGTTCCGTGCTTACCGCGCTTTATAGCCTGGTTCGCTTAGTCTGCTTGCTTTAAGCTCGGCCCGACAAGACCTCCGATATTATCGAAGATCTGGCAGAGCAGGCCGCAAAGGCCCAGGGCCATCCAGCCGAAGAACACGAAGCCGTAGTGCAACGGGGCTACGAACAGCTCTTCCATCCACCAGAAGGTGTGACCCCACTCATTGAGGCCGACGTTCGGGAGGATCATGAAGGGCCCTACGACCACGACCAGGTACGGCAGGGATACCCCCTTTGAGAAGCAGGGGATCCGGGTCCGAGCATACATGAAGGCGCCCCAACCCGTCAGGATGTAGATCGGGTAGCTCATGTAGAACTCGATGATGTGGCTGGGCGTGAAGTCCGTGTCACGGATGACGGTTTGGTGCCACGTACCATCCTGCTCGGTGTAGAAGCTGGCGCCCCAGTAGATAGCGATGCCGTAGGCGACCAACCACACCAAGTGATGGAAATGGTTCGTCAGAACCTCACTCGACGTCAGGGCATCCATATCCCGGACTCGGGTCTTCCACAGGTATGCGCCGATGGCGGCGAACAACGGGATATATAGCGCCGTTTCGATGTACAACCAGTTCATCCAATAGGTCTTGAACTCCGGCGCGAACGCGTCCAACCCTGCGGACCAGCCGTAGACTTCTTCATACCAACGCACAAAGAAGTTGAAGAAGGTGAAGCCACCGACCATGAGCCACAGGTTCGTCGAGTTGAGGTAGCTGTGGGCCTTTTCGGCCGTGACTTGACTCGCAACAGCTTGTGATGCTGCCATTTTCTTTGCCTCCTATTTTGGTAGATCAACCACTCCATCCCGGCGCTGCTCCGGGAATGAAGTCCGTCTCACAGACCCACCCCCTCGCCCTTCTCTTCAGGGGAAACGGTGTGGATCCGTAGATGGTCTAAGTCTATCAAGTGAAGACGGCATGTCAAGTCACCCGGACGGTCTAGTGCCCGCTGCCACGTCGGACCCCGCGCCGGCCGCCGTCCGTGGTATCCTGCCCGATCGATATTCTACAGTTTTCAAATAGATACGATCCGTGCGCGCACACAACCACGGTCTGAGCATGCCCGGTGAGGTTGCCAGAGATCCGGCGCCCCGGGCAAGGATACGGCAATTGACCTCGCACGGGGGCACGAGCGGCCATCGACGCTACTATGCCGGGGCCCTAGCTCATGGAAATGTAGTCGCGCAACGCGCTGGTCTCGGCCTCGATCTCCTCCATCCTCGCCTTGACCGCGTCTCCGATGCTGACGATCCCGCACAAGCGCCCATCGCCATCGGTCACGGGCACATGCCGCATCCGCCGATCGGTCATCAAGGCCATCAGCTTCAACAGCGAATCCAATGGGTTGCAGGCGATGATCTCGGCCCGCATGAGGGCCTGGATGGGCATCCCCAGGACCTCTCTCCCATGGCTCGCGAGCCCGTGCACGATATCCCTTTCGGAGAGCACCCCCCGCGGCCGGCCATCCCCGTCGCACACGACCACGGCCCCGATGCGTTGTTCCCTCATACGCTTCGCCGCGACCGCAATGCTCTCGTCGGCCGGCAGGGTGAAAACCCCGGCGCCCTTGACCCTAACGATGTCTTCTACCTTCATGACACGCACCTCCCTAGGGCAGAGGATTACGGGTGGGTGGCTTGGCCCGAACGGCGTTCCCGCCACCGGCTGGAACGATGGCACGGACATCCGAAAGGCCCGGCCCTTCCGAACAGAGCTCTTCATAGACCCTCACGAGCTCGACCACGACTCGGCCCGCCTCGAAGGATCTTACAACCTCTCGGGCACCACGGCCCAAGGCACCCCGCAAGGTGTCATCCGTGAAGAGCTTGCGCATGGCCCGGGCGAGGGCCTCGGGGTCGTCGGGCGCCACGACGCAACCGCTCCTCCCATCACTCACCAACTCGGGCACCCCGCCCGCCCGCACACCGATGGCGGGAAGCCCGAGCGCCATGGCCTCCAGGAACACCAGCGGTTGGACCTCGGTCGTGGAGGCGGATACGAAGACATCGCACGCCGCGAGCCGCTCGACCAAGGGCGCCCCATGCAGCATGCCCGTCCAGGCGACCCGGTCGGAGATCCCCAGGCTCCTGGCCAGGCCCTCGAGCCTCGGCCGCTCGCGCCCGTCCCCGATGATCATGAGGGCCGCATCGCATCCCCCCGCACGCAGCCGGGCGAACCCTTCGAGCACGACATCGACGCGCTTCTGCTCCACGAGCCTCCCGACGTGGACGGCGGTCGGCCTGTCCATCCCGAACCGTGCACGCAGCGCGGCCTCGTGCGCAGTGGTAGAGAAACGCCCGAGGTCGATCGGGTTGGATAAGACGTGGACCGGGCGCCTGAGCCCGTGCTCCAAGAGCTCGCGTTGCAGCGCGCGAGCGGGGGTGATCACCACCGAACAGCGGTTGTAGAAGAATGCCAGATAGCGCCGGATCAGGCGTTTGATCACCGCGTAATCGAGCCGAAAGTTGCTGAGATATTCGGCCAGGAAACCGTGGTGGCTGCCCACCAGGGGGCAGCCCAGGAGCTTGGCGCAGGCCACGGCCTCCCAACCGACCGTGAAGATGGTGTGCAGGTGGATGACATCCGGGCGAAAACGCCGCAGCCTCGCGAGCGGGCGCGCGATCGTCGGGAAGCGCGCCTGGATGTGCCGGAAGCCGGGCAAGGTGAACGATGGGAACGGGAATACGAGGACGCGTGGGTCCAACTCGCCCCGTGGCCCACCCTCGCCCTCGATCCTGCTCACGTCCATGGTGAATACGGCGACCGCATGCCCGCGGCGCACCAACTCGTTGGCGGTCGTCACGACCGAGCGCACGACACCGTTGACTTGCGGGAGGAAAGTATCGGTGAAGACGGCGATGCGCATATCTCGATCGCGCCGATGGATCAAGCGGTGCCCGCCTCCAGACCCGCATGCAGCGCCTGGCAGGCGTGGTAAAGCCCCAGGACCTCGGGCACCACGGCGAAGGAGGCGATGACCTTCTCGAACTCACAGCCCGGTTTCAGGATCTGCGGTAACTCCTGCGACAACTCGAACACATGTACGCCGTGCTTGCGGGCGACGACGAGATAATACAGGTAATGCAGCGCGCGGATCGCGAGCTTGGGATCGTGATAAGCATCGAGAATTGGGACCAGGAAGGCGAGCTGTAAGGATCGAGAGCGCGCATCGACCACCGCCGTTCCGTCGGAAACCATGCAGATCATGGGCAATGCGTTGGCGGTCTCGGCGTCCGAAAAGCCGATGCGAGGCCATGGGACCTCGGGTTTCGGCAGGCCGAACAGCCCCGCGAAGGCCTTCTGGTAGCACCATGCGAGGCTGCAAGCCACCGGGTCCCTGACCGGGGTCGTATCCGGGTTCGAGAACAGCCGGAGCTTAGGAAACAGGGCGCGTCGCAAGTCGCCCAGAGATCGGTCGGTCGGGCTGTTGAGCAGCACCCGGTACCCCAGACCGGCGATCGCGACCACCCGCGACAAGGGCTCGAAGTGGGCAAGCTCTTCGAGAAGGAGCTGGATGGCGATCGGGTCCACGGCGGTCTCGGTCCAGGCCAGGAACGCGATCACATTACCACTGATATAGGTGTTCTTGGAGCGCCTCCAGGCCTCCAATACCGACCGCACCTGCCCCTCGCCGATGGTGACGTCCCGAAATCCCTCGCCCGCCATGCGGTAGATGTGAGAATTGAAGGCCGTGACCCCGAAGTCGGCCACGCACCCCCACTTGAGGCACAGGGCGAAATATCTGGCGAGCAGGAAGTCCTGCCAGCTCCGATGGATGAAGCGGACCTTGTCCGGGCCGGTCGCGACGAATACCGTGCGCTGCGCGATCGCCGCGCAGGTGGCGCGGAGCCCGCAGAGACCGAAGCCAAACAAGACATCGCTGCCGCCACCCGCGAGCGCCGGGTCGGACGTAAGACCCGCGCGCCAACGTTCCACCACCGTCCGCGCCTCGGCGAGCAGGGTTTCGATCTCGATCTCGCCACGGTGTTTATAGAAGAACAGCCAGGCGATCAGGGTGAGGGCATCGAGGACATGGTCGATCTCGACCGTCGCGCCGTCCGCCGTAGACAGGCCGACCAGATGACTGCGCCGCAGGATGGTGCGTAGGGTCTCATCCATGATCGTGCCGGCGGTCAGCGGGCGCGCACCGAAACCGTACTCGGTGTCGGGTTCGAAGTTCGACAGGATGAGGGGCGTGAGCACGAGCTCGAGCAGGCGGGGATCGGTGACCCGCGGCAACCAGCGCTTGCAAGCGGGGAAGGTCCGCTCCGCCTGGGGGACCGTTAGGCGCAGGACTTCGAGGACATCGCGCGGGTCGCTGGCCAGGCGTTCCAAGCCGTGCAATCCGCTGCGGACCGCCGCCACGATCGCGAAGCGCGGGTTGTCGCGGTAGCGGGTCACGACGCCCCGCAAGGTATCGACGACGGACGACAAGCCTATGGTTGGATGATTGACCAGAAAATCGTCCACCCCGTCGAGGATGACGGTGACGGCCCGGTTGCGGAATACGTCCTCGATCCATTCGGACCGGTGATCACGACCGGGGTAGAGGTGCTTGACCCACGCCGACCACCACGCCCACAGCGCCTCCCACAAACGACCCGCGGGCGGTTCCCCGCGAGACAGCGTGACCTGTTGCATCGGGATGAAGAGCGGAAACGGGGTCGCGGGCCCCGGCTGGGCCAGATACCGGCGGCCCAGGCGCCAGGCGAGCATGCGCATCACGGCCGACTTGCCCACCCCGGCGGCGCCGGTGACGACGATCTGGCGCGGCCTTTCTCTGCCCTGCATGAGCCGCTCAGAGACCAGCGCGCAGATGTCCTCCTGGGTACCGAGCGAGGCGGCGTTGGCGGTGGCCACGGCACGGTCCGCGGGCGCCGCTTCTCCGGCCACCTGTTCGATGAGTGTCGTCGTGCCGGTCACCCGGTTGACCTCCGCGACCCGCACCAGGGTTCGGTCCACCACCTGCAGTGCCGGATCGGCACCGTAGCGCCCGACGAAACCCGCCACGATGCTCACGATGGGCGCGTTGGGACGCTTCGGGACCTTCACGGACCCGTGAGTGCCGCGGAAATAGATGTCGCGGTTCTGATCGGCGACCTGGATGGGCACGGAGAGGTCGGACTTGGCGTAGATATCATGGGTCACGGGTACCGGTAGCCCGAGGCCGTCTACGTCGGCGAGGGCCTCCATGAACTCGCGTTCGAGGGTGAGCAGCCACGGGTTGTGCCAGCGCAGGACCGCGATGATCTCGTTCCTGCCCCAGTCCTTGCTCCCCTGGGTGACGAAGCGGACCGACCGTAGCATCGGTGCCATGAGCGGATACACCGTCGCGTAGGACACCTTGCCGAACCAGGTCATGAGCGGGTCCCCGCCACGATGGGGCACGGCGATGTTGATGATGCGGCGGGTGCGCAGCCACAGGGACGGCAAGGCGTCGGGATCCGAGTCCGGCGACAGACCGCGGCCGTCCCGATAGGCACGTCGCAACATCTCCTTGACCACGAGCCCCCCGGTGCTGTGGGTGACGAACAGCAGGTGGCGATAGTCCTTGAGCTCCGTCTCCAACCAGGTCTTGAGATCATCGGCCGCCGGCGTGATTGCGGTCCGCTCCCAGAGCCGCGACGGATACGAAAAGGAGGCGACGTCGAGATCGAGACCCGCGGCATCGAGCACCCACTGGGGCATCCGGCCCCAGGTCCGTAGGCAATCCCCGAAGACGCCGTGGATGAACAACACCATCACGTCCGTGCTCCGGCCAGCGGCCTTGTGGACCAGGCCGTACTGCCCGTGGCCGGTCCAGAAGTCAGCGCTCATGGGCCGATAGGATAGCCGATAGGATGATGGGGTTGGGCAGCGAGGCGCAGGCCACGGGCAAAAAAAGGGAGGCGTGCGCCTCCCTTTTCGATCGCAGGCCGTGCAGAGAATCAGAAGCTGAACCCGAGGTAGGCCCCCGTTGTCCAGAAGGAGTTGTCGTGGTCGGTGTTACCAAAACTGAACGCGCCGGCATCGAGCAACGGGGCAAGTTCTGGATCTTCCGCGATCTCCCGCGCCAGCACTTCGGCGGTGTTGTTGTTCGTGTCGGTCTCGTTGGCGGTCAGGTGATAACGAGCATCGACACCGAGCTTGATACCGGGGATGATTTCATACTCGACGCCGCCCGCGAACTGCACCCCGACATCAAGCACCGTAGCCGCATCGGAAGGCGGGCTAATGACGTGGAAGTCGAGACCCGCGGGGATGATCCACGGCCGCAGCTTCCAGGGATGGCCCTCCAGGAACTTGATCTTGGGAGAGGCGCTCACGGTGAACATCGTGATCGTTTCGTTCCCCTCGATCAAACACCCGCCATCCGGCTCCAAAGCACCGAAGTGGTCGGTATCTAGATTTGTCAACAGCGAGCACTCCGCGGCGGGCACCACCAGGACTACCTCCTCGCTACCAAAGCGCTTGAATTCCAAGCTAATCTCGCCGAGGGCCTCGGTGTGCGGTAATAGCCCCCAAAGGTTATCGGTGAGACTGTGCTCGATGGCCGCCCCGACGTACCAGCCGCCATCTGCCGAGCCTTCGTTGAAGCCCAGGGCTTGCCCGACACCATCGACGTCGTGGACATCGGTAAACGACTCGAACCCGCGCGCGCCGTCGTCCGCGTAATCCACATAACCACCGCGGAAGAACACCAGATTCTTCCAGGTGCGCTTCCCGGGCGCTTCCTCGACCTTGGTCACCCGATCCGTGATCTCCTGGTGCTGGGTCGCGTTCTGGGTCTCCATGCCCTGTATCGATTGCTCCTGCTGGGCTTCCCCGGCGCGCATGCGGTCCAACTCCTGCTGCAACGCGTTCATCTCCCGGTGCATCTGACGTAGTTTGTCCTCCATGGCCCCGACCCTGTCGTGGGCCAGTGCCTCGGGACACACCGCCGCGAGTGCCGGCAACGCCAGGCCCGCGACGATACCGTGAACCATCGAAGACATCGTTTTGGGATTCCCCCGCCCTCTTTTCATGATGACCCCCTCTTGCTGGTTATGGCCGGGGCGCCTCCGGCCGGTGATGTGGCATAGACGACACAATACCTACCCGATAGGACGCCTATTTTTGTAAGACTACGACAGTCCTTGCGTGCCTGTCAATGCTCGCGGAATGTTCTGGCCCCTTTCCGCCGTCCGACCCCGGCAGGCGGGCTATCCAAGCAGACCGTGTCATCCATGCAACGCCCGCCGAAGGAGCTCACAGTCCCTTAACCCCCTGGATGAGCTCGGAGGCCATCTTCTGGCCATCGCCGTAGAGCAGGCGCGTGTTGTCCGCATAGAACAGGCTGTTCTCGACCCCGGAGAAGCCGGTGCCCTTGCCGCGCTTGATGACGATGACGTTCTTGGCCTTATCGGCATCCAGGATGGGCATGCCGTAGATGGGACTCGACTTGTTGGTCCGGGCGTCGGGGTTCACTACATCGTTGGCCCCGATGACCAGGGCCACGTCGGTCTTCGGGAACTCGGCGTTGACGTCCTCCAGATCGTAGATCTTGTCGTAGGGGACGCCGGCCTCGGCGAGGAGCACGTTCATGTGCCCCGGCATGCGCCCGGCCACCGGGTGGATCGCGAACTTCACCATCACGCCGCGCTCCTCCAGGAGCTCGGTCAACTCCCAGATCTTATGCTGGGCCTGGGCCACCGCCATCCCATACCCCGGGATGATGATCACCCTCTCCGCGAAGGCCATCATGATGGCCGCGTCGGACCCCTCGATAGCCCTCATGCTACCCTCGATCGCCTGTTGATCGATCCGAGCATCCGAGGTACCGACTCCCGCGAAGAGCACGTTGGCAAGCGAGCGGTTCATGGCCTTGGCCATCAACTGCGTCAACAGCGTACCGGCCGAGCCGACCACGGTGCCGGCAATGATCATGGCCGCGTTGTCGAGCACGAACCCCTCGAGGCCGACCGCCAGTCCGGTGAGCGCATTGTAGAGCGAGATCACTACCGGCATGTCGGCACCACCGATGGGCATGGTCATGATCACCCCGAAGCCCAAGGCCAGCACGAAGAACAGGAACACCACCGGGCCGTAGGGATGGATGAACACCATGAGGAGCGTGAGGACCGCAAAGGCCACGAGCCCCCCCATCATGATCTGCTTCTGCATCGCCTTGGGGAACAAGGACCCCCGCTTGGTGAGGTCTTGCAGCTTGGCGAACGCGACCAGCGAGCCCGTGAACGACACGGCCCCGATGAGGCCCCCGAGCGCCGCCAGGAACAGGGCCACGATCCCATGCTCGGTGCTCGTCTTGGACAGCTCGACGGCACCGATCGCGGCCGCGGCGCCGCCGCCCATACCGTTGTAGAGGGCGATCATCTGCGGCATGTCGGTCATGGCCACGCGCTTGCCGGATACCCACGCCGCGATGCCCCCGAGCGCGATGGCGAGCGTCATCAAGAGGTAGTTGTGCATGTCCGGCCACAGGTAGGTGATGACGATGGCCACCGCCATACCCCCGCCGGCCCAGACGATCCCGTCCCGTGCGGTCACGGGCGAGCTCATGCGCTTCAGCCCCAGGATGAACAAGACGGCCGCGGCAAAGTAGGCAATCTGTATGATGGTGTTCATTATTTTTGTCCCTTGCTGCTCTTGAACATCTCCAGCATCCGCTCCGTCACCACATAGCCGCCGACCACGTTGCCCGCCGCGAGCGCCACCCCGAGAAAGCCGATGATGGTCTGCATGGTGCTGTCGGGATCGGCCTGCCCGAACGCCACCATGGCCCCCACCAGGACGATGCCGTGCACGAAGTTCGAGCCGGACATGAGCGGCGTGTGCAGGATCACGGGCACTCGGCTGATGACCTCATACCCGGTGAAGGCCGCCAGCATGAAGATATACAGTGCGACAAACCCCTCGATCATGACTGCCCTCCTTCGATCAGGGTCCTGATCGGTCCGAATTTGATCTCCCCGTCGCGCGTCAGCGTGCTGTCGCGCAACACCTCGTCGTCCCAATCCGGCGCGAGCTGGCCGTCCTTGACCATGAGCTGGAGCAAGTTGAGCATGTTCTTGGCGTACATCTCACTCGCATGGGTGGCGAGGGTGCTCGGCACATTGACCGGTCCACAGACCTCGACGTCGTGATACCGGACGCCCTTGTCCGGTCTGGTCAGCTCGCAGTTGCCGCCGCTCTCGGCGGCGAGATCGATGATCACGGAGCCCGCGCGCATGTGCTCGACCATCGCGGCCGTGATGATGAGCGGAGCCTGCTTACCGGGCACCGCGGCAGTGGTGATGACGGCATCGGCCTCTGCCACGTGCTTGGCGATGAGGTCCTGCTGCTGCTGTTTTTCCTCCGCCGTCAGCTCGCGTGCATAGCCGCCCTGGGCGTCGGCCTTGATGTCCATCCGGATGAATTTGGCACCCAGCGACTCCACTTGCTCCTGGGTCGCCGGCCGCACATCGTAGGCGTCCACCATGGCCCCTAGCCGGCGCGCCGTGGCGATAGCCTGGAGGCCGGCAACCCCCACCCCGACGATGAGAAAGCGCGCCGGGCGGATGGTGCCGGTCGGCGTGGTCAGCATGGGCATGAACTTGCCCAACCGGTAAGCGGCCATGAGCACGGCACGATAGCCGGCGACCGAGGCCTGCGACGACAGCGCATCCATGGCCTGCGCGCGCGATATCCGCGGCAGCAGCTCCAGGGCCAGCGCGGTGATGCGACGATCGCGCAGGTGGGCGACCAGGTCGAGATTCTTGTGCGGCGTGAGGAGACCGATCAGGGTAGTCCCCTCGCGCAGGCGCTCCGCCTCCTCCAGGGTCGGGGGCTGGACCCTCAGGACCACGTCCCCATCCCGGTAAAGCTCCGAGCTGTCGGTCACGATCCGGGCCCCGGCGGCGGCGAAGACCTCGTCCGAATGGAAGGCCCCGGCCCCGGCACCCGCCTCCACCAGCACCTCGGCACCGAGCTTGACCAGACGCCCGACAACATCCGGCACGGTCGCGACGCGGTGTTCGCCCGCCGCGCTCTCTTTGGGTACCGCGATTCTCATACTGATCCCCTGCTCATAGTGATCCCCTGTCATAGTGGTCGGATGGGACAGCGCCTTGTGATCGTGCCCTTGTGATCGTGATGGCCGGATGTGGTCCGGTGTTGAATTTCGCTCGTTGGTTCTTGTTGTTATTCTGCTACCCTGGCGGCCCGTCAGATGCGGGGGAGTTGCGGGCCGGCCGCAGCCTGTTCGCTACTGTAACGGAAACAGTACAGCTTTATCAACGCTGCGGTGCGCAGAACCGCAGCGGGCATCGGGGACCGGGCGCCGCCGCTTGTGGCGCGACGCTCGGCCCGCCCGGAGTCCGACGACCGCACTGCGGCGCGCGGCGCGGCATAGACCTTGGGGCCACTACTGTGCTATGTTTATGCTTACGTTAAGCTTTTGTTGCGTATGGGAGCCCTGTCGGGCCGCCAGACCCGATACTCGAGTTTCCTCGGGCCGGCGCGACATTGGATTTCGGCTTCGCATGAGATACACTCCGCCTGCCAACGGTTGTTGGCAGGTGCCGCGCATCTTGAAAAAAGTGGGACGATTGCCTACCTTGTAGGTGCTTGTCCCTTCGGTGGCCCGCCCCGGAGCGGGTGGTTGTCTATCAATAAGAGTAACGAGAGGAGGCGTTCTTATATGAAGCGGATAATCCATCTTCTGTCCATGGGCATAGTGGCGTTCGTGGTGTCCTCGTGCGGGTATGACCCGCCGGAGTCTAGTAACTTCCAAGGCTCCACCAATGCCCCGATGACCGAGGAAGAGCAGGCAAGACAACCCTCGGTCAACCAGTAATCCGTCACGGACGGATCCCACGGGGGGCTGGCGACAGCCCCCCATTTTTTTGCCCGCGCGCGGTGCTGGCGCGCAGCATCGCCCGTCACGGTGCCGCCGCCTCCCAGGATGGCGGACGGATCGGAGGCCCGCCTGGCGATCGCCGTCAAGGCGCCTCGGATCGACCTTGATCGGCTTTTCGACCGAACCAGAACATCAGCCCGGTGCCCAATAGGCCTGCGAACCCGACCCCGAGGGCCACCGGCCAACCCCAGTCCTCCGCTTCGTAGCGGTCCGGGTAAGGATCACCGACGATGCCGGGGATGCTGGGCAGATCGCCGTCCCCGCCCGCGACCTTGAACTGCGCCTTCATGCCTTTTTCCATGTGCTGGGCGATGTCGCAATGCACGAAGTAGGTCCTCTTCGTGCTCGGTACGATGAAGGTGCCGGTTTTCTGGGCAGGACCGGTTACCTCGATATGGAACATGGCTTCGGGATAGAGATACTTAGGTAAGCCATGCACCATCCACTGATGCCGGACGGGGTCATCGTTGATGAAGGTCAGCTTGACCCGCGTGCAGGGCCCCGCCTGCCACTCGTTCCGGTCATAGCTGAACATCTTGCCGGGGTACTGCCGCGCGTACTTCTTCCCCGCCTTCACCGTGATCTCTACTTCTCCCGCGATCTCGGGGCAGTCTTGCGGCAGCTTCTCCGTGTTCTCGTTCATGACGGCACCGTCGAGGTCCATGTCCATCCCTTCGTGTTGATGATGGGCATGCTGCCCCTCCTCCGGCAGCCGTAGTTTGGGCGTGGGCTGGCCGGCCGGAGGCGACGCCGTGGCTGCCGGCTTGGTCTCCTCCTCGGCGGCCTGCTGGCAAGCAGGAAACAGGACCACGGTCAAACAGGCGCACAGGCACGCCAGCCGCGCCCGCCTCATCCGCCGACCCTCCTGGTGCGCCCGAAATGGTACCCGGCGAGCCCGACCCCGCCGATCGCCAGGCCCGCAAGGAAGGCCAACGATAGCACTCCTATCAGCGAAGGGGGGACGCTCTCCGGTTCCACCAACATGCGATCCTGATCGTAGCTCGCCCACACCGGGAACTTCCTCTGGTAGAACTCCTTGGTGAAGAAGGGCTTGAGGTCCACCCCGTGGAGAGTAGGCAGGCCGTTCTCACGGAGATAGTTCTTGTAGACGATGAGGCTCATGCTTCCGCCGGGGAAGACACCGTCGTTGGTGGCGGCCTTCTCCCGGTGGTCGTGAACCATCCACACCCCCTGCCCATAGCTGTGGAGTCCATCATCCGTGGTATCCAACACCAGATCGAGGCGCTGGGCGGCGGCCAGATCGAACACGTCGCGCGTGATCCAGGCCGAGGGGTTCTGCTCGATCCCGTCGTAATGCGTGATCGCGAGCTTGTGGCCGTGGGTGTGGATGGCGATGCTGCGATCGTCGCCGCCGTTCGCCATGCGTAGTTTCACCTTCTGGTTGGGCTCGACGATGATGAGCGCATCTCGGATCGTGTAAGGGAACGAGTGCCCGTTCAGCAGGAAATACTCCGACGAGGCCTTGGTGACATCGAACCCGCTGGTCGTGGCCTTGCCGATCAAACGCGGATCGTTCGCGGTCTTGATCGCGTCGCCGAGATCGCGATCCACCTCCTGGTAGAGCAGGTCGTACTCGCTCGCGTATCTCTCCTTGATCGCGACCGCGGGGTGGCGCACCCGGCCCGCGCCGACGTTGATGGTCTGGACCCAGTTGTCGGGGCGATTTTCCTCCACTACGAAGATGCCCATGAGCCCCATCATGACGTGCACCGGGGCCTGCTCGTGGCAATGGTAGAGCATCGTGCCCGTCTGCCTCGGGGTCAGCTCGTAAGTGAAGCTCTCGCCCGGCAGGGTCGCGGAATGGCTGGTCTCCGGCACGCCGTCGTTCCCCCGATGCTCCCCGTGCAGGGGATTATCGAGGAAGTAAGGGTGGTCGACGCCATGAAAATGGATGGTATGGGGCAGGTAGTGGGTATTCTCGAGCGTCACCCGCACGGTGTCGCCCGCCTCCACGCGAATGGTGGGCGAGGGCATGCGCAAGAGCGGGCTGGCCGCCATGCTGTAGATGTCTTTGGTCGCCATGCCATGGGGTTTGGGCACGAATGTCCAGAAGCCAGGCTGGATCCCGGGTGCGATCGAGTAAGTAGGTACGGGAAAGTTCACCTCGGGTGAGCGGCCGTTGAGTTCCGCCACCTCGAGCTTGATGTGGACGACATCGGGATCGCCGTCCCCATCCCGGTCGTTCTCCAGCACCACCGCGTCCATGGCCAGACCCGACTCCATGAGCGTCGTGTGGGAGACGTTATTGGTGCCCTTCACGACGGCGGCCACCAGCGCGGGGTTGTCGGGCACGCACCCGGAGGATTCGTCGATGGTAACGTCGTCGATGACCTGGGACGGCTGCCAGCTCGGGTGCAAGTCCGAGCAGGGCGGTTCCACCTTCCCCATCGCGAATTCTTTCGTGGGAGGGGCAGGCTCATAGGGCGGCATCCGCATCCACCACCAGGACACAACGCCGGCAGCCATGACGAGGACGACCACTATCACGATGGTGAGTGTTCTACGGCTTGGGATCTTCACGGACAGTCTCCACGATGCGGCGCGTCACGCCTCCTCGATATCACGCGCCGATGCGACACATCGTGCGCTACACGGGCGGATGAGTGGCTCTTCCCGCTCCAAGCGACGAGGTATCATAGTTGCCCAGCGAGCGCCAAAGGTTTGATCCAGATCAAACCAGCCCACCGCCAAGGCGTGAAATGCGCCCCGGATGCGTTCTCGTGCGTAGGGTTCCGCAAGCGCCGTGATTAAGAAAGGACCTGCCAGCGGACCTCAACTTCAACGCTGCCGGCCGATCGCAGCCTCGGGGTCAGAAACGACATAACGCCGGAATCGGACCTAGGAGAGTTAATGGAAGTTCCCGAATGGCGAAACTACTCGATCAGCTACCGCCCCCCGCCCTCGCTCATCCCGCTTGCGGAGCGCGATCCGGGACAGCCTGCCCTATCTAGTGCGCGTCGTTCTGGGAAGAACGCACCGCCGCCGACGCAAACACGGCGGCGTCGAAGTACTGTGACCGCGATCGCTCGGCCCATGCTACGGCCCGGTCTTCCACCACCCGCTCGCTGGACTCCCGGGACGACCCCCGGCGCCGCGCCCCCTCCCGCGCGGGAGGGGGGCGCAGTCACGACTCAACCCCTCGAACGCGCGTAACGCTTGCGGGGCTAGTCTTTTTTTAGCCAGCGAAAGAACAGCACGGCCACGCCGACCAAGACCAGCGCGACGATGATCCCGACCGGCGTCTTTAACATCTCGACCGCTTCCAGAATTCCACCCATCGTAGTTTCCTCTTCGTTGACAGTGTACAAACCACCTTGGACTGCGACCCGAGCACGCCCGCAGCCGAGCACCCCGGTCGAGCATCCATCATACCGGTCGCTTGCCCTCTGTCAAGGTTGTGGCGTCGATCGATCGCGATCGCGCCGA
Organism: Gammaproteobacteria bacterium; assembly: GCA_050740695.1. Classification (GTDB taxonomy): domain Bacteria; phylum Pseudomonadota; class Gammaproteobacteria; order JACCXJ01; family JACCXJ01; genus JACCXJ01. The sequence continues at coordinate 81,079 of JBOIDR010000001.1, forward strand.
CATCTTGCAACTTGATCACGAGACGGGATCACGAGACGGGATCACGAGACGGGATCACGAGACGGGATCACGAGACGGGATCACGGTGACGGGGACCAGGGAACAAGCGCCGGGAATGCTGTCCTGGCGTCGCCTGGTCGATCGCCCGGTCAAGCGGCTTGTACCGGAATGGCGTGACCGACGCGAATGATGCGGTTATGCTCGTCGAGATAGACGAGGGTCGGCGCGAACCCGGCCAGCTCTTCCTTGCAGACGCCCGCGTAGCTGCAGATGATCACTCGATCCCCGGGCGCGGCCTTGTGGGCAGCCGCGCCATTGACCGAGACCACGCGTGAGCCGGCCTCGGCGCGGATGGCGTAGGTGGTGAAGCGTTCGCCGTTGGCGAGGTTGTAGATCTCGATCTGCTCGTATTCGCGGATCCCCGCGGCTTCCAGGAGTCGCCCATCTATCGCGCACGAACCTTCGTATTCGCGTTCCGAGTGCGTCACCCGGGCGCGGTGCAGTTTGGCTTTCAGTACAGTCAGATACATCGGGCGGTCCCACGAATGCCGAGCCGTGATTATGGCCTAAACTCGCCGGCCCTTCAATGTGACGCAGGCACGGCGGGGCACACGGTACTGGCGATCAGGTCCGGGCACCCACAAGGGGTGCCCCTACGCGAGACGACTGCACGGGGGTATTGTCGATGAGTCGGGTGTGGCCCAGCCAGGCGGCCGTAAGCACGATCAGATCGGTATCGGTTTGCCGGGGCACCATGAGATCGCTCGCCCGCCGCACCGCAAAGTAATCGGGCCGCAACCCGAGGGCCTGGAGCTGCGACACCCCCCGCGCCTCGACAGCGGCAAAGTCGCGGTCCCCCGAACCCAGCACCTCTGCCGCGTGCCGGAGCACCCGATAGAGCCCGGGCGCGACGGCCCGTTCCTCGGTGCTGAGATAACGGTTGCGCGAGCTCAGGGCCAGACCGTCTGCCTCCCTGACTGTCTCCACGGACTCGATAGAGACCGGAAAATCGAGATCGGCGACCAGGCGCCTGATCAGCACGAGCTGTTGATAGTCCTTCTGGCCGAATACCGCGACATCGGGCGCCGCGAGGTTCAAGAGCTTGGTCACCACGGTGGCGACACCCGTGAAGTGCCCGGGCCGAAACGCCCCGCACAGGATATCGTCGAGCGCCGGTACCTCAACACGCACGTGCCCCGCGAGCCCCTGGGGATAGAGGTCGCCGATCTCCGGGGCGAAGAGCAGGTCCACCCCCGCTTCGAGGAGCAGGCGCGCGTCCGCCTCCGGGGTCCTGGGATAGCGCTCGAAGTCTTCGCCGGAGACGAACTGCGTGGGGTTGACGAACACCGATACCACGCAACGCTCGGCCAGCGTCCGCCCCTTGCGGACCAACGTGAGGTGAGCGGCGTGCAGGTTGCCCATCGTCGGTACGAGGGCGATGCGCTGCCCGTCGCTGCGCCACACCCGCAGCCGATCGCGCAGATCGCCTGGCCGGGCAACCGTCTCCATCACTCGTAACCGTGCTCGGGGTCGGGGAAGGTTCCCGACTTGACCTCGCGGACATAGGCCGCCAAGGCCCCCGGAACGCTGCCCGTCGGGGTCAGGAAATCCTTGGAGAATCGCGGGCCGCGCCCGGTGACGCCGAGCATGTCGTGGAGCACCAGGACCTGGCCGTCGCAGTCGCGGCCGGCGCCGATGCCGATGACGGGGATGTCGATGGATGCCGTGATCTCGGCCGCGAGCCCGCGCGGTACGCATTCGAGCACCAGCAACTGAGCGCCGGCCCGGCACAGGGCCTCGGAATCGCGCCGCAGGGCCTCTGCCGCCTCGGGCTCACGACCTTGGACTCGATAGCCGCCCAGCCGGTGGATGGACTGCGGCGTGAGCCCGAGATGGCCACAGACCGGGATCCCGCGTTCGCCGAGGAGCCTCACACTCTCGGAGAGCCACGCCCCGCCCTCGAGCTTGACCACCTGGGCGCCGCCCTCGCCGAGGAGCCGCGCGGCATTCCCGAGCGCCGCGGGCGGTGTCGCGTAGCTCATGAACGGCATGTCGGCGATGATGAGCGCCCGCTCTGAGCCTCGTCGCACGCAGCGCGTGTGGTAGATCATGTCGGCGAGACGCACCTCGAGGGTCGTATCGCCGCCCTGGATCACCATGCCCAGGGAATCGCCGACCAGGAGCACCTCGACACCCGCTCGATCGCAGAGCCGTGCGAAGGTGGCGTCATAGGCCGTGAGGCAGGCGATACGCTCGCCGTTGCCTTTCAGCCGTTTCAAATCGGTGATCGAGATCCTGCCCATGATCCGAATGGCGCTTACTTAAAGACAACTCCACGATTTATTGGGGCCTGTTCCCGGGAGACGCGGGCATGACTTCCAAAAATCGTAACCATCTCCCAAATCCCGTCACCCAAGCGAAAGCTGGGGTCCAGTGGGCGTTGGAAGGCACACATGGATGCCAGCTTTCGCTGGCATGACGAGGTCATTTTAACCATTGTAGATATACCGTTAATACAATAGGTCACGCTTAAGCAAGTGCTATTCGCCCATGCTCCGGTTAAGAGGCGGCCCCGCACTCATCCGAATCTTTTCCAGGCCCGCGATCGGACAGTTCCGGATCAACGATGCGATCGGCCCCAGGGTGGGTACCTCCAGATCCGGCGCGATCTCGAGGAGCGGGTACAGCACGAAGGCGCGTTCCGCGAGCCCGGGGTGTGGCACCGTCAGGTTCGGCCCAGAGATTTCGGCGTCCCCGTAGAGCAGGAGATCGAGGTCCAGGATCCGCGGCCCCCAGCGCACCGGCCCGCGCACCCGCCCGTGCCGGTCCTCGATGCCCTGCAGATGTGCGAGGAGCCGCACGGCGGGCAGGCGCGTCGCCAGCGCGCACACGGCATTCACATAGTCCGGCTGGCCGGGTGGACCCATGGGGGGGCTGCGATAGAGGGAGGACGCCTCTACGACCATGGTATCCGGCAAGGCGGCGAGCGCCGTCAAACCACGCCGTACCTGCAAGATCGGATCGTCGAGGTTACTCCCGAGCCCGACATAACAGCGCACGGGATCGTACCCGCGCCCCAACGTCTCTGCCGTCAACGCGACGCGCGCCTGCGGCGCCTGCGGCGCGTCGAACCGGCCTTGGGCGCGGTCTCGATCATGGCCCGCCGGCGTTCCTCGCCCGCATGCTGAAACTCGGTCCACCATTCGAAAAGGCCCGCGTCCTGTTCGCCCACCAGGGTGCGGAGCTCGAGGAAGTCATAGGCGGCGCGAAACCTCGGGTGCGCCAGGGCGCGGAACGGATATGGCCCGGTGCGGCGCGTGAGCCGGGGTTGCAGGGTCCAGATCTCGCGCGTCATCTGGGTGTAGCGGCGGGGGACGGCGATGCGCGCGATCTGGCGCGAGATCACCGTGTCCGCCGCCAGCTGCAAGGCCTCCATGGCGGCCAGGCCATGGCCACGGTGCTCGTCCATGAGCCGCCGCAGCGGGTCCCACAGGAGCGCCGCGAACAGGAACGCGGGGGTGACCGGCTTGCCCGCCGCGATCCGGCGGTCGGTGTTCTCCAATGCCCGAATCAGGAGCATGTGCGGGAACCCGCCTTCCTCTTCGCCGAGACACGTCTCGATCTGCGGGAACAGCTCGCCGAACAGCCCATGGTGGCGCAGCGATTCGAAGCTCTGCGCGGCGCACCCCGTCAGGAACAGCTTCTGGATCTCCTCGAAGAGGCGCGAGGCCGGGATCTCGGCCAGTAGGCTAGAGAGATCGAAGATCGCCCGCTCCGCCGCGGGGTCGATGGTGAACCCGAGCTTGGCGGCGAATCGGACCGCACGCAGCATCCGAACCGGATCCTCGCGGAAGCGCAGATACGGATCACCGATGGTGCGGATGCGACAGGCTTCTATGTCCTCCATGCCGCCCACATAGTCCACTACCGAGAAATCATCGATGTTGTAGTAGAGGGCATTGACCGTGAAGTCGCGACGGAAGGCATCGTTGTCGATGTCGCCGTAGACGTTGTCGCGCAGGATGCGGCCGGCATCGGTGACGGCTCCCCCCGCGTCGGCCCCGGCGGCGTGCGGGCTGCGAAAGGTCGCCACCTCGATGATGTCGCGCCCGAAATAGACGTGCGCCAGACGGAACCTGCGGCCGATGAGCCGGCAATTGCGAAACAGCTCGCGCACCTGCTCCGGCAGGGCGCTGGTCGCGACATCGAAGTCCTTGGGCTCGCGCCCCAACAACAGATCGCGCACGCCGCCGCCGACGAGATAGGCCTCGTAGCCGGCGCTCTTCAGGCGGTACAGCACCTTCAACGCCCGCTCGTCGATGTTGGCGCGCGAGATGATGTGGCCCGAGCGGGGGACGACGCGAGGTGGGGGCCGGAGCTCGGTGACTGTCGCGGAGGTTTGAAGGTCCATCGGTGAGCGGCGGGCCCAAACCTTTGGAGCGACTCGCCTACGTGCTTATAATACCACCCTTTTCTTCCTTATAATACTATCTTTTGCGCCCGCTCCCTTCGTCTAGCGGCCCAGGACGTCGCCCTCTCACGGCGAAAACAGGGGTTCGATTCCCCTAGGGAGCGCCAATATAATCAATGAGATACTGTTAAAGCGCCCCGCTCGGCTACGAGGTCAAGAACCGCCGGCTCGTGGTTGACGACAGTGAGGCCAGACGGTCCGCGACATCTTCCGGCGCTTCGCCGAGGTCGGCTTCTCGACCGCTGGTGGCGGAGCTTCGTTTGGATGGGTCATGTCCAAGGCCTGGACCACCCAGGACTCGGGTGTCCGGCTGGGCAAGCCCGTCGACAAGAGCCTCCGCTACCGACCAATACCTTTGCCACCTCCTGGAGAACCGCAGCTCATCCCTGTCGATGTTCGCCCGCTCGTTCTTCCCGAAACCGTAGAGTAAAAAACCAACGATCGCCGCGGTTCGTGTCGACGATCGTTCGAGCGCCTCCCCGTTTCCCACGGCCTGGAAGCGCCACGCGCTTCTTGACCACATAACCCCCCGAGGTCGGCGTCGATAAGCCCGTGCTCCATTTCCGAGAAGGCTTCAAATAGGCCTGCATAATGGCGCAACGATCCGGTGCCAGATTAGATGGTTGCAAGTCGCTCTACTGTGTCAGGGTAGTTCTCTACGAGGCGGATGAGCAGTGCAGCTTGAGCGTTCGGGTGGGCTCGACCTTGTTCCCAATTGTCTAGCGTTCGTTCATTAATGCGCAGATAGCGAGCGAATACAGCGCGTGACAGATTAAGTTTCAGGCGTAACCCAACGAGCTCTTCGGGCGTAACGGATGGCACGGGCATGGTTTCGACCGTATGCCGCCTCAGGGTAATTTTCCCTGGACGTTCAGTGGCCAATGCGTCAAAGCCCTCAGCAATTTCAGCAAACAGATTGCGCTTCTTCATCACTTACTCCTTGCAGCCACTTCGCTTTCGAGCAGAACCTTGAGAGCTTTCTTCTCCGTGGCCGTCAGATCGGTAACCTCATCTTTGTCATAAACCGTGAATAACCAGAACTGGAAGTCATTGAGCCACCAGTAGTAGATGACTCGCAAACCACCCCGCTTGCCCTTAGGCGTCGTAAAGAAATAAAGCAACTTAGCTTTTTAGTTGCGGTCGGCTTAGTGGCCGTCGGCCTGATGACATAGTTCCATTCGCCATGAAACTTGTTGGGCTTGAGATTGATACGCTTCATTTGCCCGTTGGTGACTTTGCGACCGGTTGGATATTTTCGGCGATCCAATCGGCATGTCA
>JBOIDR010000002.1:0-76652 GCA_050740695.1 Gammaproteobacteria bacterium
CTGTCCGCGCTTTCTGCGGACGGGGGAGGGTAGGGTGGGGGCCAAGCCTTTCAGCCGCTGACCAAGACTCGTCTCCACCTGACGCGCCTGGCCCCCACCCTGACCCTCCCCCGCTGCGCAGGGGAGGAACTACCGTGGCGCTTGCAGCTTATTGACTTTGCGACTTTGCATGTGAATCAGGACTTGCTTGAGCCGTGTTGTTCGACATTGACGACGTAAGTATCTAACATCCGCTTCGAGAGGGACGGAGCAAAAAAGGGCCGCACCCCTCAAGCGGAGCGATGGTGTGCACTCGTGGTGACCTTGAGCCGAGTCCCGGATTCCCCCCCCAATCCTTCTCTTGAACTCGGGGAAGCGTCCTGCGGGAGGGGATTGAGACCACCACCGCTCCCACAGTCCCTGTATACCGCCGAAGGGGTGCGGCGGCTCGACCGCGCCGCCATCGAGGGCTGTGGCATCCCCGGCATGATCCTCATGGAACGCGCCGGTGCCGCGGCCTTCGCGGTCCTCCGTGAACACTGGCCCGCTGCCCGAAGGCTGGCCGTGGTGTGCGGGGCGGGTAATAACGCCGGGGATGGGTATGTCGTCGCCCGCCTCGCCCATGCGGCGGGGCTCGCCGTCACGATGCTCGAATGCGCCGAGCGCGGGCGGCTCAAGGGCGATGCGCGGACCGCGGCGGAAGCGGCCACGGCCGCCGGCATCGTCCCGCAGGGCTTCGACGCGGCGCTCCTGCCGCAGCACGACCTCATCGTCGATGCCTTGCTGGGTACCGGCCTCACACGTGAGGTCGGCGGCGTCATCGGGCTCTGCATCGAGGCGATCAACGGCAGCGGCGTGCCGGTCCTGGCTATCGATGTACCCTCGGGGCTCGATGCCGACACCGGGTCCGCCCTGGGTCGCGCGGTGATCGCCGAGGCCACCATCACCTTCCTCGGCGTCAAGCAGGGGCTCTTGACCGGGGCGGGGCCGGATCATTGCGGTCGGTTGTACCATGACGATCTGGATGTCCCGGCGGCGCTGTATCGCGCCGTCGATCCCTCGGCCGAGAGACTCGATGTCTCGCGTTGGTCTAGGCGGCTGCGGCCGCGGCGCCGTTCGGCCCACAAGGGCCATTTCGGCCACGTGCTCGTGGTCGGCGGTGAGATCGGCTATGCGGGCGCCGCACGCATGGCCGCCGAGGCGGCGCTCCGGGTCGGGGCCGGGCTCGTGAGCCTCGCGACCCGTGCCGGGCACGCGGTGCTCGCCGGCATCACGCGGCCGGAGATCATGTGCCATCCGATGGAGGAGGCCGCGGCGCTCGGGACGTTGTGCGAAAGGGCCAATGTGGTGGCCATCGGTCCGGGGCTCGGGCGGAGCCCCTGGGCAGTCGCGCTCCTAGCGCGAGCGCTCGATTCCGGATTGCCGCTGTGCGTGGATGCCGATGGATTGAATCTCCTGGCCGAGGAGCCCATGCGGCGCGAGGATTGGGTCCTGACCCCCCACCCCGGCGAGGCGGGTCGTCTGCTCGGGTGCGACACAGAGGTCGTGCAGGCAGACCGCTTCGAGGCCGCGCGAGGGCTACAACGCCGCTATGGCGGGGTGGTGGTCTTGAAGGGAACCGGCACCCTGGTGTGCGACCGAGGGGGCCGGATATCGGTGTGCGACCTAGGCAATCCGGGGATGGCGAGCGGCGGCATGGGCGATGTCCTCTGCGGCGTGATCGCCGGGCTCATCGCCCAGGGGCTGTCACCCGATGAGGCCGCGGCGCTCGGCGTGTGCCTGCACGCCATGGCCGGCGATCGCGCCGCGCTAGCGGGGCAGCGCGGTACCCTGGCCATGGACCTCATGCCCCACCTCAGAGTGCTCGTGAACCCAGGGGAATAGCAGGGGGCCGGCGTTGGCCGACGCGCGCTTCGAGGTCCCGAGGGCCGAGGACATGGAGGCCCTGGGCGCGCGCCTGGCGGGTGCCGTCGTGGGCTCGGGCGCCATCGCGGGCTCGGGCTCGGGAGGGGTCGTGTTCCTTTCCGGCGATCTCGGCGCCGGCAAGACCACCCTGGTGCGGGGATTCCTGCGGGCGCTGGGATACCGCGGGGCGGTCAAGAGCCCGACCTTTACCCTGGTCGAGCCCTATGAGTTAGAGGAACCGGGTGGGGGGCGGGTCGTGAACCACTTCGACCTCTATCGCATCGAAGGCGTCGCCGATCTCGAGGGGCTCGGTTTCCGCGATTACCTGGACGGGGCCGCGCTATGCCTCATCGAATGGCCGGAGCGCGGAGCACAGGCCGCGGTCGCGCCCGACCTCGAGGTGCGCATCGATATCGTGGGAACGGGTCGCGTCGTCATGATGAGCGCTCGGACGCCGTGGGGGAGGGCGGTCCTGTCGGCCCTGGTTAACAGAAGCTCTGGTTAGAGCTCCGGTCGCGGACCGGGAAACCGCAGCAAGCATCGGTTGAACTGTGGGTTCGCTGTGCAATAATGCCGTGTCCGGGAGGGGGCATGGTGCGGAGGCGATCGCGGGGCGCGCCGGTGTCATCGAGCGCTTCTCCGGTGTGGTCCGCTCGTCCAAGACCGAGCTCGGCTCGATTCGACCCCCTGGCTCATGCAACGTCCCAGACCATGAAAGCCCCGATCATGAAAAGTCTCATCGATAGGTAACCCGACTGGAACGGTGACGGAGGGTCGATATGCCACAGACACCCGCGCTCCGCAAGGTTAAACCCATTATCGCCGTCCTCGCCTGGCTCTCTGGCGGCGCGGCGGCAGAGTCCGAGGCGCCGACCTTGCCCCAGTACGGTGGTGATTCGCATCTCGGCGTCGTGACCTGCGCCGGCAGTACCTGTCACGGGGCCACGCGGCCGTTCCAGAACGCCGCGATCAACCAGAACGAGTTCGTGATCTGGCAGCGCAAGGACAAGCACGCGCGCGCCTACAAGGTGCTCCTGAACGAGCAATCCAAACGCATCGCCCGCAACCTCGGGCTCAAGGCGGCGCACGAGGCCAAGATCTGCCTGGACTGCCATTCGGACAATGCCGCGGAGGACCTCAGGGGCAAGCGCTTCCAGCTCTCCGATGGCGTCGGCTGCGAGGCCTGTCACGGCGGTTCCAAGCGATACCTCGGGCCGCATGTATCGGGGGAGAACACCCGGCAACAGAACCTCGATGCCGGGATGTACGCCACCGAAACGCCCGAGTCGCGGGCGCTCTTGTGTCTCTCATGCCATCTCGGCACCGATGATAAATTCGCCACGCATCGCATCATGGGTGCCGGGCATCCGCGCATCAGCTTCGAGCTCGACACCTTCACCGAGCTGCAGCCCGCGCACTACAAGATAGACGAGGACTATCGCAAACGCAAACAGGTATTCTCCGGCGTACAGGTGTGGGCGATCGGTCAGTTGATGGCGGTGGAGAGGTTCCTGAAATTGCTGGCCAGCCCCAAGTATCGGGGCATCGGCCCGTGGCCGGAGCTGGCGTTCTATGATTGCCACGCCTGCCACCACCCGATGAGCGATCGGCGCTGGCGGCCACGCGAGCTGACCCGTGCGCTCGGGCCCGGCGTGGTGCGGCTCAACGACGCCAATTTCCTGATCCTGAGCCAGATAGCGGGCCGACTCGCCCCCGATCTCGGTGAGCGCTTCAAGCGTGCCGTCGAAGACCTGCACCAGGCGACGGTAAAGGACCAGGCCTCGGTGCAGGCCGCGGCCGCCCGGCTCGGCGAGGTGACGGCGAACCTGCGCGGGATCCTGGTCCAGCACAGCTTCTCCGCCGCCGACATGAAGGCGATGTTGCAAGTCATGGCGAGCCAGGGGGCCTCCGGAGAGTACAACGACTACGGGGCTGCGGAACAGGCCGTGATGGCGATGGCGTCGATCAAGGACGTGCTCGAAGAGACCGGGTCGTTGACGGCGGGCGAGAAGGCCGATCTCACGGCGCTCATGAGCAGGCTCTACGCGGTCCTCGAAGACCCCGATAAGTATCGGCCCGAGCAGCTGTCGGCGGTTCTCCAAACCCTGGCGGGTCGGACCCCGAGGTCGTGACGTCTCCATGGCCATCGGGATCCGATCGGGACCTATTAGAAAACCGGCACGGCACCCGTCCCCCGCATGGCGGCAAAAGCCTATAAGATAGCGGTCATCGGTGCCGGCCCGGCGGGACTGAGCGCGGCTGCGCGGGCCGCCGAGGTCGGGGTTTCGCACGTCCTCCTGGAGGCCGCGCCACACCTCTCCAATACCATCTATCGCTATCAGAAGGGCAAGCTGGTAATGGCGGAGCCCACCGTCCTGCCCTTGCGCAGCAGCATCGGTTTCGAAGCCGGCTCGCGCGAGCGCGTGCTGTCGGTGTGGGATGAGGCCAAAGAACGGCTGCGCGTCAATGTGCGGCATGGGGCCGAGGTCGCGGTCGTCGGGGGGGCACCAGGCAACTTCAGCGTGAGCCTCACCGGCGGCGAGGTCGTGAACGCCGAGTTCGTGGTGCTGGCAACCGGCCTGCAAGGCAACTTGCGCAAGCTCGGTGTGCCCGGGGAAAACCTGCCCTTCGTGCAATATCAGCTCGACGACCCGGACGAATACGAGAACGAGACCATCGTCGTGGTCGGGGCCGGGGACTCCGCCATCGAGAACGCCGTCGCGCTGTCCGCGCACAACAAGGTTGTCGTTATCAACCGCCGTGATGATTTCGACAAGGCAAAAGAAGGCAATCGCAACGGAATCGAGCGGGCCATCCAGGACGGCGTCATCGAGTGCCTCTATAACACCGCCCCGGTGCGGGTCGAGGCGGCCTCCGGCCGGAACGGGAAACCGGGTGTCCTGGTCGTCAAGACGGCGAGCGGCGAGGTGGCACTGGACTGCGATCGCGTCATCGCGCGCCTAGGCGCCATGCCGCCCCGGAAGTTCGTCGAGTCCTGCGGGATCGAGTTTCCCAACGATGACCCGAACGCCGTGCCGGCCGTCAGCGCCCAATATGAATCCAATGTCCCGGGCCTTTACATCATCGGTGCGCTGGCCGGTTATCCGCTCATCAAGCAGGCCATGAACCAAGGCTATGAGGTGGTCGAGTTCATCGACGGCCGGGCCATCGAGCCGGCCGACGAACCGGTGTTGCGCGACAAGTTCCGCGCCGTGGTCGAGATCCGCAGCGTGGCCTCGGCCCTGGAAGTCATCAAGAAGAACGTCCCGGTCCTATCGGGCCTGACCACCTTGCAGTTGCGCGAGTTTCTGCTCGACAGCGCGATCCGGGCGCCGAAACGCGGCGAGGTCCTGTTCGAGCGCAATGATTACTCGGATAGCTTCTTTTCGATCGTGCGCGGCGGGGTCGATATCCATATCGATCCGAACGACGCCTCCAAGCGCGTGGCTTTGACGAAAGGCGACTTTTTCGGCGAGATGGGCCTCATCTCCGGACGCCGCCGTAACGCCACGGTGACGGCGGGTGAGCGTTGCATCTTGATCGAGACACCGCGGCGTTCGATGAACAAGCTGATCAATTCGGTGGCCTCGGTCAAGGGTTTCATCGACGGCACCTTCCTGCGCCGCGCGATTCAATCGCAGATCGCGCCGGAGCTGCCCGCCGAGGCCCTGCGGGAGGTGGTGGCGAGCGCCCGCATCGAGCGCTTCGATGCCGGCAAGGTGTTGTTCAAGGAGGGCGATCCCGGGGACAGCCTGCACTTGATCCGCAAGGGCTCGGTCACCGTGGCGCGCGACATCGGGGGGCGGGAACGGGTGCTCTCCTATGTGGCGGCCGGCAATTATATTGGAGAGATGGCGCTTTTGACCGACAGCCCCCGTTCCGCGACGGTGCGTGCGGCGATCGAAACGGAGACCATCCGGCTCGAAGGCGCGGCCTTCAAGGCCCTGCTCTCGCGTTGGCCGGATATCCAGGCCAAGATGCAGAGCAAGGCCCGGGATCTCTTGGCGGGGCAGTCGGTCAAGGTGCAAGAGACCCCCGAGGGCGCGGGCGATCTCATCTCCTTCCTGGTGAATCAAGGGGTCGGCGAAGCAACGGACGTGTTGCTCATCGACGAGACCCTGTGTGTGCGGTGCGATCACTGCGAAAAGGCCTGCGCCGAAACCCATGGCGGTACCTCGCGCCTGGACCGCGAGGCCGGACCGACCTTCGCGTACATCCATGTTCCGACCTCGTGCCGACACTGCGAGCACCCGCACTGCATGAAGGACTGCCCGCCGGATGCCCTGCGCCGGGCACCCAATGGCGAGGTCATTATCCTGGACAGTTGCATCGGTTGCGGGAATTGCGAGACCAATTGCCCCTATGGCGTCATCCAGATGGCGGTGAAGGAAGAGCCGAAGCCCGTGAATCTCTTGTCGTGGTTCTTGTTCGGCAAAGGCAGGGCGCCCGGAGAGGAGATCTCCGCCCATCACGATGCCGGGGCAGCGAAGATAGCCACCAAGTGCGATATGTGTAAGGACCTGGCCGGGGGTCCCGCCTGCGTGCGGGCCTGTCCCACGGGCGCGGCGATACGCGTGAGCCCGGAACAGTTCCTGACGGTGACGCGCGGCACGACTCTCGACAGGTCCTAGGGACGAGCGGGGGACGAGCGGTGCACGAGTCGTTTCTGGCTTACCGCAAGTTCTTGTATCTCAAGCTCGGCTTGGGGCTCATCGTGCTCTCGATCCTGGCCTACGCGCTGCACGATCCGCCCCACGGCCCGAACGGGGGGACGTGGCTGGGCTATACCCTGGGCACCATCGGTGCCGGTCTCATTATCTGGCTGCTCTGGTACGGGGTCCGCAAGCGCCAGTATCACTCGAAGCTCGGCCAGGTGTCCGGGTGGCTGTCGGGCCATGTGTATCTCGGGTCGGCACTCTTGGTCGTCGCCACCCTGCATGCTGCATTCAAATTTGGCTGGAACGTGCATACCTTGAGTTACGTGCTCATGATCATGGTCATCGTGAGCGGTGCCTACGGGATTTTTACCTATGTCCGGTATCCCACGCGCCTGACGGACAACAAGGGCGGCATGGCGATCGACGCCATGCTGAAGGAGATCGGCGATCTGGACGGGCAATGCCTCCGGATCGCGGCGGAGATGGGTGACAAGGTCCATCAGATGATCCTGCGCTCCATCGAACGCACTTCTTTCGGAAGGACTCCGTGGCGCGATGCGATGGGCGGTGTGGGCCAGGGGCTCGAGGACCTCGCCCGTGAGATCAAGTCCATCGCCGGTGACGCCCCGACACAGGCGCCGCTGCCGGCCGCCGCCGCGCCGGCCGCGGCCGGCGAGTCCACGGTGTACTTCGTGGCCGATCAATTCGCCAGTCTCCGCGACCGCGCCCAGGCCGCGCTGGGCCACCGCCTGCTCGACCTCATCACCAGCAAAAAGGCCCTGGTGATCCGGGTGCAGCGCGATATCGTCTACCGCAAATTACTCAATTCCTGGCTTTATCTCCACCTGCCCTTGTCTATTGCGCTGCTCGCGGCCCTGACCGTTCACGTGGTCACGGTCTTCTTCTACTGGTAAGCGCCGTCGATGCGTTGCCTGTTACGCGCCGTCGTCCGGAGGAGTCGAGGTGTCGTCTCCCATCAGGACCGAGGGTTCGAAGGCGAGCATCTCACCATCGGGCGGTCGACGGACCAGGACCTGGAGCTTCCGGACCTGCGCGTGGCCCTGCACCATGCCACGGTGGTCGCGGCGGGCGCCGGCCGTTTCGTGATCCAGTCGGCGGTGCCCTCCGGGATCCGTCACAACGACGAGCCCGTCCAATCCGCCTTCCTGGAAGTGGGCGATCAGGTGAGCATCGGCGATCACCGCATCACCGTGCGGCCTCCGGAGGGCGCTCATGAGCTCTGCCTGGAGATCGCGCAGGTGCGTGCCGATCCCGGCCAGGAGGTCGAGAAGCGCGTCGCGTCGGCCTCGGGCAGCGGCCCGGAAAAGGGCCTGCGCCTGGGCGTGCGCGGCTGGTCCTGGATCCTCGGCATGGCGATCCTCACGCTGTTCTTCGTCGTGCCGCTCGTCGCTCGCCAGTCGGAGGCGATCCAGGGGTTCCTGCGCGGGGTCATCCCTGGCGTGAGCGATCACGCGTGGAGCACCGGGGGGCTCACGGAGGGCCATCGGTATTTCGGCGACGACTGCAACAAGTGCCACGAACGGGCCTTCGTCTCGGTACGCGCGAGCGCCTGCGTCGAATGCCACAAGGACCAGCCGCATCACTTCGATGTCGAGCGTTTCAAGGTCCCGGCCCTCGCCGACAAGCAATGCGCCGCTTGCCATAAAGAGCACGGCGGGGCGCCGGCCCTGACCCGGCAGGACGAGGGCCTGTGTCTCGACTGCCACCGCGATATGCAGGAGACGGCGGCGGATTCGAAGCTCCTGGACATCCGCGGGGGCTTCGCGGAGGACCACCCGGAGTTTCGCGCCACCTTCGTCACCCACACGGACGGAAAAGACCGGTCCGAGCGCATCGAAATCGACCGGCGCATTGTCCCGAAGGAGCGCTCCAACCTGTTCTTCCCCCACAAGACCCATCTCGACAAGACCGGGGTCCAGGGGCCCGATGGCAAGGTGGTGCTGAGCTGCGCGAGCTGCCACGTCCCCGAACCAGGGGGACGGCTTATGGCGCCCATCCGCTTCGAGCAGCATTGCCATCGCTGCCACCAGCTCACCTTTGAGATCGACGATCCGAAGCGCGAGGTGCCTCACGGCCATGTCGGTCGGGTGCTCGACGGCCTCGAGGCCTATTACGGCCTGCGTACCCTGGAACGGGCCGATATCGATACCGGCGAGCCGGAGGTCCTGTCCCGGCGCCGCCCCGGGCGGCAGGCGGTCCCGCCGGAGCGCTCCGAGGGCCTGGAGAGTGCGGCGCGGCGGGCGCGGCAAGCGGGCAAGGAGCTTTTCGAGTATCGCGCCTGCGCGACCTGCCACCAGGTCGATGAGAAGGCCCAATCGGTCTTCGGGTGGGACATCGTGCCGGTGCGCATCGCCCGCACCTGGTACCCCAAGGCCGGCTTCGACCACGGCCGGCACGCCACGGTGGCCTGCGCGCGCTGCCATGGCTTCCGACCCGCCGATTGCGCCGCCTCTACATCGCCCCCCTCTACATCAAGTAGGGCGGTGGCGGATCCCGAGAAGGGCGCGGCCGATTGCAACAAGGGCGTGGCCGATTCCGAGAAGAGCGAGGATGTCCTCATCACCGGTATCGCGACCTGCCGGGAGTGCCATGGCGATCCCGGGGCAAAGGATCGGGTTCAGTCGACCTGCATCTTCTGCCACGATTTCCATATCTCGCCGAGGTTCGCGATGGATGGCCGGGCGCGGACCAGACCGGGCGACCTAGCCCCCCCTCGGCAGGCGGCGGCGGTGCCGTCGGCCGATCTCACGGATCTCCCGGCCGGCCAGGCGCGGATGGGGCAGCAGTGATGGCGCCGTGTTGGCACGGAACCGGCCTTCCGGGGTATTTTCTGGTGCCGGTGAATCTTTCGCGCTGGCGTGCTAACTTAGGGTGGGTGTCAGGGATCGAGCCGGACGGGCTCGAATGGGTTCCCGTATGGCGAATCGGCACTTGTTTCGGGTCTCGGGTCGAACTCGGTCGATGAAGACTGCGGCGGATCCGCGCCTGTCGCCCGGGCTCAAGTGCCGGATAGACGCGAGTATCGCGACCGACACCGGTTGCCAGCGCGATCACAATGAGGACCACATCGACTTCTTCGCGGCCGATGACCCCGTGGTACGGAGCAGCAAGGGTGCCCTTGCGGTGGTCGCCGACGGTATGGGAGGGCACCTCGCGGGCGGTCTGGCGAGCGAACTGGCCGTCCAGGTCGCGCGCCGCACCTACTACCAGGAACCGGGAGAAGGCCGCAAGGCCCTAGAGACCGCCCTGCAGAGGGCGAACCGGGAGATCTATGAGCTGTCGCTCACGGACGAGGCCTATCATGGCATGGGGACCACGTGCACGGCGCTGGTGTTGACGGGATCGCTCGCCCACTGCGCCCACGTCGGCGACAGCCGCCTGTATCTCATCCGCGACGGTCAGATCCGTCTGATGACGGAAGACCACTCCCTGGTTCGGGAGATGGTCAAGGCCGGGATCCTGAGCCCCGAGCAGGCGCGCTCTCACCCCAACAGAAACGTGATCTCCAGGGCCTTGGGGGTGCGTCCCAGTGTCGATCTTTTCTTCTGGCAGGACCCCATGGAGCTCTGCGACGGCGATACCTTCGTCCTGTGTTCCGATGGCCTGCACGACCCCGTGCGCGAAGACGAGATCCTTGGTGTGTGCGTGGCAGAGGCGTCCGAGGCGGCGTGCCGGAGTCTGGTAGACCTGGCGAAACAGCGCGGCGGCCACGACAACATCAGCGTGGGGGTCTTCCGGGTGAGAGCCGAGGAGTGAAAGGGCGGCGGCGCCGTGGGCCATAGATAGCCACCATGATCAACGAAGTGATCGCCAACTGCTACCAGATCGTCGAGAAGATCGGCGAGGGTGGGATGGGGGAGGTGTTCCGGGGTGTGGACATCAACCTCGATCGCGATGTCGCCATCAAGGTCATGCGTACCGAGCTCGCCCGCCGGCCCGAGATCCTCCAGCGTTTCCGCAAGGAAGCGGTCGTCCTAGCCAAGCTCAACCATTCCAATATCGCGACCCTCTACAACTTCATCCATGACGGTAACAACTATTACATGGTCATGGAGTTCGCGCCGGGTCAGACCCTCGACGTCCTCGTCGCGGATTGCGTCGGGGGGCTGCCGTGGCGATACGCGCTGGAGCTGTTCATGGATGCGCTCCGGGCCATCGACCACGCCCATAAGCAGGGCATCATCCACCGTGACATCAAGCCGGCCAACATGATGGTCAGCAAGCGCGATACCCTGAAGGTTCTGGACTTCGGGATCGCGCGCGTCCTGGGAGAATCCGGATTCACCAAGGCGGGCATCGTGGTCGGAACGACCAAGTACATGTCCCCCGAACAGATCCTCGGCCGCAGCATCGATACGCGTTCGGATATCTACGCGCTCGGGATCGTGCTCTACAAGATGCTCACCGGGCATGTGCCCTTCGAGGGCCTGGGTGAGTTCGAGCTCATGAAGGCGCAGGTCGAGGACCGCGCCCTGCCGGTACGCCAGATCATTCCGGATCTGCCCGAAGCGGTTGACGAGGCCATAATGCGGTCCCTGGAGAAGGCGCCGGAAGACCGATTTCAGCGGGCCTCCGAATTCATTGCCGCATTGGTGCCGATACTGCGCGACGATGTTGCCGACTGGGAGTCGCACCGCAGAGACTTGCGCGACCAGGAGTCGGGCCCGCGTGCGCCTCGGCAGCGGGGCGGGCAGAAACGCCCGGTGGTCATCGACGGCAACCTGGCGCGCAAGCAGGCCGAGATGCCCACTTCGAGCAGCCGCAGCGGGCTCATGGACGATGCCTATCAGCCACCTCCCCGTCAGGCCTCCCCCCGTCAGATGCCGACCCGTCAGTCCACCCCGGCCCCGAGGCTCGAGGTGGTTCGCACGCCGGTGCCGGCGAGCGCGTCCCAGGTGCCGACGCAGGCTTTGGACACGCGGGTCGCAGCGGAGATCACACCTCCGCTGCGACCACGCGTCCCGGTGACGGCCGAGGCCGGGGCCACCACGGTCGATGAGCCGTCCATCTTTGGGACCCGGGTCGGGACGAAGGTCATGGGGACCGGGAAACCCGTCGCACCGCCCACACCCTCGTGGCGTGCCCGGATCGGTGAGGGGTTGCGGCCGGTCTTGGGATGGCTGTCGCGGCTCGGATGGCGGCGCGTCGCGGGTGCCGCGCTGGGACTCGCCGTACTGGCGGGCGTATCGCTGGGGGTCCGTGAGCTGATGCGACCTCCCGATCCTGAGGAGATCGCGCTGTGGCTCGCACAGGCGAAGCAGGCGCTGGCGGCGGGGAAGGTTGGGCCCGGAGACACGGCCGTGTCTCTGGCACAGGATGTCTTGAAATGGGTACCGGACCACGGCGAAGCGAGAGACGTCGTGCTCGCGGCGGTCGCCCGTCTCGTGAGCGCCGGCCAGTCGGCGCTCCAACAGGGCAAACTGAGCGACGCGAAAGCGCGGCTTGCCGAGGCGGAGACTTTGGTCAGGGACCCCGCGCTGGAGAACCCTAAGCTGGACAAGCGCAGTGTGGCGGCGCTCGCGGGCGGTATCGCCGCCGAGGAGTCGCGGCGCACCGCGATCGAAAGAGCAGAACGGGAGAAAGCGGAACGGGAACGCCGTATCGGCGAGCTGATCGCGGCCTCGCGGGCGGCGCTTGCGTCGGAGAAGTTCGCGGAGGCCGCGGCGCGAGCCCAGGAGGTCTTGGGCCTGGTGCCGGACCAGGCCGAGGCGCGCCAGATCCTCGACGATGCGCTCCAAGGGGCGCTCAAGGGCATGGAAGAGGCGCTCGCCCGCGGCGATCTTGCAGCGGTCGGCGCCCGTGAAGCGGAGGCGCGTGCCCTGGTGCAGCAGTACGGTCTACCCGAGGCGAAGCTCAACGACTTGGCCGCACGGCGCGCTAGAGAAGCGCAGCGACAGGCCGAGGAAGAGGAACGCCTGGCGGGGCAGAAGCGCGCCGTGGAAGAGCGGACGGCGCGTGTCCGGGGGCTGCTGGACAAGGCGCAGGCGGCCGCCGAGGCGGGCCGCTGGACGGTCCCGCCCGAGGACAGCGCCGTCGGGTATGCGGGGGCGGTCCTGGGCCTCGAACCCAAGAGCACCGAGGCCTTGCGGGTGATCGGCGATGCCGTCGATGCCGTGGTCGATGAGGCCGATGGTGCGCTCGGGGCCGGTGATATGGCAACGGCCAAGGCCCGGCGTGACGCGGCCGCGAAACTGGCCTCCACCTACCAGGTGCCGAGCCAGAGCATCGCGAAGCTGTCCGAGCGGATCACCGAGGCCGAACGTCTAGCCCGCGAGGCAGAGGACGAGGCCGCGCGCCTTGCCCGCGAGACGCAAGAGAAGAAAGCGGCGCTGGTGGCCCGCGAAGCGAAAATCGAGGATCTGATCGAAAAGGCCACTCGGGCCATCGCCCAGGACCGCTTGACGGCGCCCGCGAACGACAACGCCATGAAACACGTACGCGATCTGGTCAGCCTGGATCCGGGGAACGTAGAGGCGCAGGGCCTTGCTGCCGGGGTGCGCGACCGTTACATTGCACTGGCCGACAAGGCCGTGGCCGATGCCCACTTCACAAAGGCTCGTGATCTCGAGCGCCAGGCGGGCGAGATCGCCTCCGAGTTTCGCCTGAGTGCCGACCCGATCCGTGATCTCGCGGCCCGGATCGCGGCCGCCGAGGACAGCAATGCGAGCGCCGTGATCGAGTCGCGCGAAAAAGCCGAGCGCGACAGGGCGGCAGAAGAAAGGCTGACGCAGCAGAAGGCTGAGGAGGCTCGGGCGGAACGCGACAGGCTGGAGCGAGAAAAGCTCGCCCGGCAGAATGCGGAGCAGGGGGAGGCCCGCCGCCGCGAGCAGCAGCTCGCGGATCTACGCAAGAAGGCGAGGTCGGCGCTGGCCGGCAACCGGCTGACCCGTCCCCGGGGTAACAACGCCGTGGAGCTTGCCGCCCAGATGCTTACCCTGGATAAAGGCCGCAACGAAGGCCTTCAGATCCTCCAAGAGGTGGTAGGCCGCTATGTGGCGATGGGTGAGCTGGCCGTCGCCGGCGAGGATCTCGCGGTGGCGGACGATCATTATCGGGCCGCCGAGCGCGTCGTGAAGGATTACCGGTTGCCGGACGCGGAACTTCGTCGGCTGGATCGGCGTCTTACGGCCAAACGACAAGAGATCGCCGAAGTGGAACGGCGTGCGCGTGATAAGCGGACGCCGATCGTCTCGTCGCCGCCCGCGGAGGTTTCGCCCCCGGCGGATCCGCCGAAGAAAGCGGACGGGGGGAGGTCGAGAGTATTCGTGCCCCCTTCGTTCTAGATTATTACAGAACTTCAAACTGTACGAGACGAATTCGACGATGTAGAAGTCCCTTCTCTCGCGGGGGGAGACAGGTTAGGATGAGGGAATTTCCAATGTGTTTCAATAGATTCAGCTTGTTTCGAGGTCTCTGCATGACCATTATGTCAATTAATGTCCGGCGCGGAATGCTCGCGTGGGTATTCGTGCTCGCGGCTTACCCGGGGCTCTCCGCGGGCGCCGAACAGAAGCGCCCGGCTCCATCCGCTCGCATTGCAGCGATTCTCGTCCAGGCGGAGCGCGCCCTGGCGGAGGATCGGCTCACCCTGCCCTCGGGCCATAATGCCGTCTCCTATGCCCAAAAGGTGCTGGACCTCGCGCCCGGCCACCCCGCAGCCCAAGGGATCCTTCGCGCCGTTGTCACACGCTACGGGCTCATCGCCGGTGCCGCTCTGGACCGGGCCGAGGCGCTGAGGCGTCAGGAACTAGCCAGGGCGCAGGCGTATCGATCGCGAGGGGAGGGCGTGGCGCATCGGTTCAATCTTAGCACGGTGCCCTTGAGTGCCGTCGCGGAGCGCATGGATGGCGTGAAGGCTCGTCCCCATGGGACGAGCGTGGTGGATAATTCAACGATCATTATCGGGCAACGCCAGCCCCCGGCGGACCGAGTGCTCGACCGACTGGTCGGCAAGTACCTATATGAGAGTGAGATCGCACTGGAGGGTGGCCGGGTGCACGATGCCCGGCGCTACTGGGAGGTCGCCGCTCAGATCGCGATGGATCACCGGGTTTCGAATCCGGGCCTCGACGGGCTCGAGCGCCGTGTCGCCGCGGCCGAGCAGGAACGGGACGAGGGCCGGGTCCGGGCGCGTGAGGACGCCCGCCTTTCTGCGCAGGGCCGGTTGCTCAAGGCCGTATTCATTCCGCCCAGCTTTTAGCCCACATTTCTCACCACCACCGGCACTGCTGAGCGCCGGTCGCTCAGGAGCAGGGGATCACCGGTGAACCCGGTCCTCTTCAGGCGCCCGCGCCGCATGCGGGGCGACGCCTTTTCCCGCAGGCTCATGCGGGAGCACCGCCTCACTGCAGATGATCTCATCTGCCCCCTATTCGTCGTGGAAGGCGAGGGCAGGCGCGAGCCCATCGGCTCTATGCCCGGGATCGAGCGCCTGAGCCTCGATCTCCTGCTGGCGGAGGCCCAAGAACTCGCACATCTCGGCATACCGGCCCTGGCCCTGTTCCCCGTGCCCAAGCCCGAGGCGAAGAGCGCCGACGGCCGGGAGGCCTGCAACCCCGAGGGTCTCGTACAGCGCGCGGTGCGGGCCTTGAAGGCCACCGTGCCCGGTCTCGGCGTCATCACCGATGTCGCCCTCGACTCTTACACCACCCACGGCCAGGACGGGCTCATCAACGACCAGGGTTACGTCGTGAACGATGCCACCGTGGAGGTCCTGGCCCAACAGGCGCTCTCGCATGCGCGCGCGGGGGCCGATGTGGTCGCACCCTCGGACATGATGGACGGGCGCGTCCGGGCGATCCGTCGGGTCCTGGAGGGCGAGGGTCATGTGAACACCCGGATCCTGGCTTATTCGGCGAAATATGCCTCCGGTCTTTACGCTCCGTTCCGGGATGCCGTGGGATCGCGGGACGCTCTCGGCGGTGGTGACAAGCTGAGCTACCAGATGGACCCGGCCAACAGTGACGAGGCGCTCCGCGAGGTCGCCCTGGATATCGCCGAGGGCGCCGACATGGTGATGGTGAAGCCGGGGCTCCCGTATCTCGACATCGTCTATCGCGTTAAACGCCGTTTCGGTGTGCCGACCCTGGTCTATCAGGTCAGCGGCGAGTACGCCATGATCGTCGCGGCGGCCGAGAACGGCTGGCTCGACGAGCGTGCCGTGGTCCTGGAGTACTTACTTGCCTGCAAGCGAGCGGGTGCGGATGCGGTCCTGACCTATTTCGCCAAGAAGGCGGCGCAGTGGATGGCCTGAGAGGTTGTGAAAAACCGTCGCGAGCGACTGCACGGGCGTGGGCTAGACGTCCCGCATCCCGAGCTCCTGGATCTTGCGGGTCAGGGTGTTGCGGCCCCAGCCGAGGAGCTTGGCCGCGTCCTGCCGGCGCCCGCCGGTCCTTTCCAGGGCGGCCGAGATCATCACCCGCTCGAAGCTCGGCACGGCCTTGTCGAGGATCTGCCGTTCGCCCCGTGCCAGGGCCTGTTCCGCCCAGCGCCGCAACACGGCCTCCCAGTCGTCGCGCTCGCCGTTGACCGGGACCTGGCGCAACTCCGGCGGCAGGTCCTCCAGGTGGATCTCCTGGGCCGGCGCCATCACTGTGAGCCAGCGACACACGTTTTCCAGCTGACGCACGTTGCCGGGCCAATGGTAAGTGGTCAAGTAACTGCCCGCATCGGGGTGCAGCACCTTGGCCTCGACGGCCAGCTCGCGCGCCGCCCCCGCCAGGAAGTGATCGGCGAGCAGGGGGATGTCGCTGCGCCGCTCGCGCAGCGGCGGGATGCGCAGTCGGATCACGTTCAGGCGGTGAAACAGGTCCTCGCGGAAGCTGCCCTCCTGGACGCGCTGATCGAGGTCCTGGTGGGTGGCGGCGATGACGCGCACATCGACCTTGAGGGGCTCGTGCCCGCCTACGCGGTAAAACTGACCGTCGGCCAGGACCCGCAGGAGCCGGGTCTGGAGCTCGGGGGGCATGTCGCCGATCTCGTCGAGGAACAAGGTCCCGCCGTTGGCCTGCTCGAAACGTCCGATGCGCTGGCTGCTGGCCCCGGTGAAAGCGCCGCGCTCGTGGCCGAACAGCTCCGATTCCAGCAATTCGCGCGGGATGGCGGCGGTGTTGAGGGCGACGAAGGCACGCTCGGCGCGCGGGCTGTGACGGTGCAGGGCGCGCGCCACCAACTCTTTTCCGGTCCCGGATTCGCCCGTCAAGAGCACTGTGACATGAGAGCGCGACAGTCGCCCGATGGCCCGAAACGCCTCCTGCATCGCCGGCGCCGCGCCGATGATCTCGGGCTCCCCGCTGCGCCCGGCCCCCGCGATCCCGGGGCTTCGGATAGGCACCGGTCGCTGGCGGACCGCGCGGCGCACGATGGCGATGGCCTCGTCGACGTCGAAGGGCTTCGGCAGGTACTCGAACGCGCCGCCCTGAAACGCCGCCACGGCCCGTTCGAGATCGGCGTAGGCGGTCATGATGATGATCGGGACCTCTGCGAATCGGCGGTGTACGTGGTCGAGCAGGGACAGGCCGTCCATGCCCGGCATCCGGATGTCGCAGACGATGGCGTCGGGGGGGCCGTTCGCGAGCCTGCGGATCGCGCTGTCGGCGTTTTCGAAGCTGACGACGTGCATATCCACGCGCGTCAAGGCCTTCTCCAGCACCCAGCGGATCGCGCGGTCGTCATCGATGACCCAGATTTCATCTTGGTTGCGCATGATTTCGAGCCATATCAGAGAGTGGGCAGGCGGACCGTGAAGCGTGTCTCGCCCGGTTTGGAGGTGAATTCGATGAGCCCTCCGTGGCCGTAGATGAGGGCCTGGGCGATCGAGAGTCCGAGGCCGGTGCCGCCGACCCGGCCGCTGACCATGGGGTAGAAGATATCGTCGCGGACTTCCGCGGGAACGCCCGGCCCATCGTCGATGATGTCGATGCGGATCACCGTCCGGTAGCGGTTGACGCCGATGGTGACCTGGCGATCGGCGCGCGTCCTCAACAGCACCTTTCCAATCCCGCACAGGGCCTGCCCGGCGTTGCGCACCACATTGAGGAAGGCCTGGATCAACTGGTCGCGGTCAGCGAGCAGCGCCGGCAGGCTCGGATCGTAGTCCCGCTCCACCGTCAAGGTGGGCGGACCCTCGGCGCTCACCAAGGTGCGCACGTGCTCCAGGACCTCGTGGATGTTGATGGTGCGTTTGTGCGGACGGTAGTTCGGCACCAGCATGCGGTCCACGAGACCGCGCAGCCGGTCCACCTCGTCGACGATGAGGCGGGTGTACTCGGCGTATTCGGGCAGCTCGCTTTCGAGCAGTTGTGCCGCTCCGCGGATCCCGCCCAGCGGGTTCTTGACCTCATGGGCCATGCCCTTGAGCATGGTGCGAATGGCGTTCTGCTGGTTGGCCACGGCCTCGTCGCGCAGCACGCGACGGTAACGATCGGCATTGCTCATCTCGACCAGGATGTGCGATACCCGGGTGCCCTGGAACAGCGGGGCGGCCGTGAAATCGAGTGAGATCCTCGTGCCCCAGGGGGTCGTAAGGTCCACACCCCATTCGGTCACCGCCTGTCCACTGGCCTGCACGCGTTCCAGGGCAGTGGCGAGCGCGGTGTCCCGAAACAGTTCGTCGGGGGCACGCCCGAGCACCTTGCGCGCGCTCGCCGACAAGAGATGCTCGCCGGCGGCGTTGATGAGCGTTAGTCTGGCCTCGTGATCGAACAGCAGCACGGCGGTGCAGAGATTATCGACCAACCAGCCCGCCTGAGCGTGCTCGATCATACCCCCTCTCCCTACAAAGCACCACGCCGGTGCGTGGCCTTACGCACCATGATGCTCGCCTCTAGGATTAGATAGAGTACCAAATCGTGGGGTTACGTTGGCCCGGGCGGCTCATGCCGGTGCGGCGTTAACGTGTAGGCGGCAAAATCCACACCACGCGATGGGAGTGTGCCCCACCACGACGCCGGTTGGGACCGGATTAAAGCGTTCGGTTACGGCATGCCGGGGGCGCCAGGCGGCACTGCCGGGGTTGCGGGAGGCGCCCCAGGGGGTGCTGCCGGGGCTCCTGGGGCTACGGAGATGCGCTTCATGTGGAAGACCGAGGGCGGTGATTCACCCAGCACCTTGCCATCCGCATCCACGATGCGCGCCTGCAGAGTGTAGGTATTGCGATCGAGGTTGGTCACCGTGAAGCTGGTGGCGGCGATCGGCTCACCCAGTGCTTGCCCGTTGAGCAAAACCACAAGCTTGTGGCCCAGCGTGCCCTGCAGCGCCGGCGCCACAGCGACCTCGATGGACACGTTGCCGGAGTTGTCCCACACCGTGCCGTCATTGGGCGGGTTGGCGACCGCGATCTTGTCGTATCCTGCGAAGCGAGGCGCAGCCGGGTCCGAGGGCGCCGGATCACCGGCCGGTGTGGGTGCCGGTGCCGGGGCGGCCGGCGCCTTGGGGATCCGGATCACCTGTGCATTCGGTCGGGGCCGATCGGAATACTGGGTGTTGCCGTCGGGATCGACCCATCGGTAGACCTCCGCGGCGGGCGAGACCGCGCTCCAAAGCCCTAGACACAAGACCAGCCAATGCACGCAGGGAGCATAGACAAGCGCGCGGCGCGGGGCAAGGCTCGCCCCGGCGTGGTGGGCGCCCGTTGCCGGCCCCCCCGTGCCGCGGAAGGCTCGCATCGGAGAGGTGTGCGCACCGATGATGTGCATTGGCGGTCCGCGCGCACCATCCTTGCCGTGATGGTCCTTGCCGTGATAGCCAGAGGCGCTGGCCGACGCCTAGGCTCGCGGGATCACCTCTCCGCTCATGAGGTCCTGTACGGTTCCGCGGTGGCCGACCAGATGGATGCGCGCGCCGTCCACCAGGACCTCGGCGGCGCGCGGCCTTGTGTTATAGGTCGAGCTCATGGAGGAGCCATAAGCCCCCGCGGTACAGACGGCCAGGACATCGCCGGAGGAGAGGTTCAGAGCGCGCCCCGAGCCGAGAAAGTCGCCCGATTCACACACCGGCCCGGCGATCTCATAGCGGCGCTCGGGACCCGGGCGGCGTTCGACCGGTACGATGTCGTGCCAGGCGTCGTAGAGCGCGGGCCTCACCAGATCGTTCATGGCGGCATCGACGATGGCGAAATGCTTCTCTTCCACGTCCTTCAGGTATTCGACGCGCGTCAGGAGCACGCCGTTCGGCCCCACGACCGCGCGTCCCGGCTCGGTGATGACCGAGAGCGGCGTGCCGCCCAGGCGGCTGAGGACGGCGTGCGCGTAGGCCGCGGGTGTCGGCGGCGATTCCTCGCGGTAGCGGATGCCGAGCCCACCGCCGATATCGATATGCCTCAATGCGATGCCTCGTGCATCGAGCCGTGCCACGAGGCCGAGGATCTGGTCCAGGGCCTCGAGCACGGGATCGAGGCGGGTGAGCTGCGAGCCGATGTGCACGGCGATCCCGCGCACCTCCATATACGCCAGGTCCATGGCTTCTGCATACACGGCCTCGGCCTCCCGCGCCGGGATGCCGAACTTGTTGGCGTTGGTGCCGGTGGCGATGTAGGGGTGGGTCTTCGCATCGACATCGGGGTTGACGCGGATCGCCACCGGTGCGCGCACGCCGAGGGGAGACGCGATCTGATGGAGGCGCCTCAGCTCCGGCAGGGATTCGATGTTGAAGCAATGGATCCCGACTTCCAGGGCGCGCAGCATTTCATCAGCGCGCTTGCCGACCCCCGAAAACACGACCTTTCCCGGGTCTCCCCCGGCACTGAGGACGCGCTCGAGCTCACCCCCCGAGACAATATCGAAACCAGAGCCCAGGCGCGCCAGGAGGTTCAGGACGGCGAGGTTGCCGTTGGCCTTGACGGCATAACAGACGAGATGCGGATGGCTGCCGAAGGCGCTGTCGAAGGCGCGCCAGGCGCCCTCGATCCCGCTCCGCGAATAGACGTAACACGGGGTCCCAAACTCCTCGGCAATGGCCGTGAGCGCTACCCCTTCGACGTAGAGCACGCCGTTACGGTAAGAGAAGGGTTTCATCCGAGGTGAGGCGTGACTCGGGTTTCTTCTCGCGATACAGGCCGCCCTTCTGGCCGCAGGCCACGAGGGAGGAGAGGAGCAACAGGCCGATGATGAAACGCCGGGCGGGCCCACCGTCGGTCCACCGGATGCGCGCGGGACGAGGGGTGGTGTCACGAGGTGTCCGCATGGGCAGAGGATACCAAAGTCCCGGGCCTCGAGTCGTATTGCCTGCATTCGCCAGATGGAGGACCTCTACTGCGCCCGGGCATATCAAGGGCGTGCGCAGGCACTGTGACTTCCTCTTCGGGCGCTAATACTAGATACTTACATTGCAACGTTGACCACAGGGGTGAGGGTGAGGGTTGGGCGTCGGATAGGCCTGAGAGACTCAACCCTGCTCCCCTTCCCTACCCCTTCCAGTTTGTAGCCCTGATGTCTGCAGCGCACATCGTCGGACTCCTCTCCGTCTTTATGGCGGGGGGTTGCGCCGGGCTGGAGCGCGTGCCGCCGGGCGAGCCGCCCCAGATCGGCGTGACGCGGGGCGCGTCCGCCGCGCCCGAGCCGCTGGCGCCTCCGGCCCAACCGATGAAAGATAAGGGTTCGATGCCCGAGCCTCCCGAGGCCAGCGCCACGGAGAGGAGGACCGTTGCGCCGTCCGTGACCCCTTGCACGGCTCAGCGCGCCGCCAAAGCCGCCTCGCCGGCCGCCGAGACCCCGGCAAGGCTCGTCGCGCCACCCGTGGCGACCGAGAGAGGATTCGAGAAGGAGAGCGCCGCACCGGTCCCTGTGAAACAGGCGCCGCCGCCGCTGGATCTGAAATCTCTCGAGACGCGACTCAAGGAGACCGATGCCATCGGCGTGTTCACCAAGCTCGCGCTCAAGAATCAGGTCGATGACCTGCTCGACAAATTCAGGGCGTTTTACCAAGGACGGCTCGAGACCACCCTCGCCGAGCTTCGGCAACCGTACGATCTGGTACTCCTCAAGGTGCTCGCTCTTCTGCAGGATACCGATCCGCCGCTGGCCGCTGCGATCGTGGCGTCGCGTGAAGCGATCTGGGGCATCCTTGCGGATCCAACCAAATTTGCAACCCTCTGATCTGCCGGCAGGAGAAGTACTGTGAGCAAACGCATTGAGACTTGGGCCCTGATCCTGGTGATGTCGACGCTCCTCGCCGCACCGTCGCGCGCTGCGGATGACGTATCGGTCCTGAAGGATCTGACGGCCGTGATCGCGCTCCTCGGCTTGCCATGTGGTCAGGTCGTCAAGACCACACGGCTGAAGGACAACGACCACCTCGCGACGTGCAAGGACAAGAACCGTTACCGGGTATTTGTGAACTCCAAGGGCCGGGTCGTCGCGCAGAAACAATAGGGCGGTTGTGCCTGGCGAAATCTCACCACGCGTCTGGCGCGCTATCGTCGACGCGGGTGAAGGAGGTGCGTCGATGCAACGGTCGCCGGGGCCGCGACCGGCTAAACGAATGGGTCATGAGCTGCAGGTCGACGGCCGCGCGTACCTGTCGAACGCCATCCTGGCTGATCTCCCTTATCCGTCATGCAAGCCGCACGGCGGATGAGTTACTAGCCAAAGACATTTGAAATTCGTCGTCCCTTCCCCCTGGAGTACGGGCCCGACGCGATCGGCTTGGCGCTGCAAGAGGACAACTGAATCTGTGCACGATGTTCAACTAACCAGGTAAGTCTCGATTGATTTGTCATGAACAACCTCCTTTGAAAGAGCCGACCCTTGTTTGTTGTGACGCCCAACGTGGCTGGTAAGCGGCGTACCGTAGGCATGTCCGCTTGACCTGCGGGTGTACGCCCAACATGGGCCGCACTTATGGGGCGAAAGTCCCCGGTAGGAGTACCGGTAATGTCCTCTTGTAGGACAAAGGTAACTACGAGGCGAAAACAAGGGTAATCCCGCGAGAGGTGGTCTGAAGGAAGCCCGAGCGCAAAAGTGCGAGCCGACGACAAAATCGCCGGAAGCGATTTTGAAGCGCTCTGTCGAGGGTCCGCATTGTCACGGTGTTTCTCGTTGCAAGAGCGCGACAGTATGCCGTGTACTGACTCCAGAGTTGGAAGTCGTAGAACGACGGCTTACTGCACTCATAGGGTGAATCAGGCGCGGCCGGGTGGTGGGTTTTACTAGGCACGCGCGCGGCGCAGCCTGCTTCTCGCGGGCAGCTCGCTGTCGTAAATGCGCTTGACGCCGTCGCCGAGCGAGGTCTCGATGTCGCGGAGGTTGCGCACCAGGCGCTCGAAACCTCCGATCTCGACCGAGGCCGCCTGGTCGGTACCCCACGTGGCCCGATCGAGGGTGATATGGCGCTCGACGAAGGTGGCGCCCAGGGCCACCGCCGCGCCGCTCGGGGCGAGGCCGGTCTCGTGGCCGGAATACCCGATCGGGGTCTCGGGATAGGCGGCCTTCAGGGTCGGGATCATCTTGAGGTTCAGCTCTTCGAGCTTGCACGGGTAGGTAGAGGTCGAGTGCGCGATGAACAGTCCGGCCCGCCCCCCGGGACCGTGGAGACCGACGGTCTCGACGGCCGTGCGGATCTCTTGCACCGTGGACATCCCGGTCGAGATCATGACCGGCCGCCCGGTCGCGCGTGCCTTGCGCAGTAAACGCAGATCCGTCAGTGAGGCGCTGGGGAGCTTGTAGAAAGGCGGCTCGAAACGCGCCATGAAGCCGATCGAGTCCTCGTCCCAACACGAGGCCGTCCAGTCGATCCCGAGATCGCAGCAGTAGCGGTCGATCTCCAGGTAATCCTCGACCCCGAGTTCAACGCGAAACCGGTAGTCGATGTAGCTCATCCGACCCCAGGGAGTGTCTCGCTCGACGCCCCACTGGTCCTTGGGCACGCATACCTCCGGATTGCGCTTCTGAAATTTCGCCATGTCGGCCCCGGCGCGCTTGGCGCCGGCGATGAGCGCCTTGGCGTGGGCGAGCGAGCCGTTATGGTTGATGCCGATCTCCGCGATAATGTAGACTGGCTCGCCGTCGCCTATTGCGCGTGCCCCGATATCCACGATTGCCATGGTCCCCCTTTCTCGTCTCTTGCCTGTCGGACGCAAGCTATTCTTACAGCGGTCGCCAATCGCCCATTCTCGATCCCTAGCCCTCTCGCGGAGGCAAATGGGGCCTAAGGAGGCGATTCGTGGCCGTGCCTATCGTATGCCTTCAAATACGCCATGCCTGTGGCGCGGTTGGTGGGCGATGGCGCAGACAACGCCTCTAACCCCCAAACACAGGGATGCCCAGCCACCGCGGATGTTCGCACAGTCCTTTTACCAGATCGTGAACCCCCCGTCGACGATGAGGTTCGCGCCGCTCATATAGGCCGAGGCCTCGGAGGCCAGGAACACCAGCGCGCCTCGATAGTCCGTGGGCGCCGCCATGCGGCCGAGCGGCGTGCGGCGACCGTATTCCGCGACGAAGAAATCGTCCTGGCCGTTCTCGACCCCGCCGGGTGAAAGTGCATTGACGCGCACTCCACTAGCGCCCCAGTAGGCCGCGAGGAAGCGGGTGAAGGACAGCACCGCGCCCTTGCTGGTCGGGTAGGCGGGGGACTTGTAGAAACGCCGGCGGCCCTCGGGGTCGAGATAGAGCGATTGATCGGGGGCCACGACACCGTAGGTCGAGGCGATGTTGACGATGCTGCCGCGCCCGGTCTTGGCCATGTGCGTACCGATCACCTGTGAGGAGAGAA
The DNA here is from genome assembly GCA_050740695.1 of Gammaproteobacteria bacterium. Classification (GTDB taxonomy): domain Bacteria; phylum Pseudomonadota; class Gammaproteobacteria; order JACCXJ01; family JACCXJ01; genus JACCXJ01. The sequence continues at coordinate 24,273 of JBOIDR010000002.1, forward strand.
AGACCCCGGTCACGTTGACCTTGAGGACCTGTTCCCAGAGATCCAGCGGATAACGCTCGAAGCGCGACGATTCCAGCGCGGTGAACGGATCCTCGTAGCGGTCGTTCAGCGCCGCGTTGTTGACGAGCACGTCCACCCTTCCTGTGATCGAGAGCACCGCCGCCAGCAGGATTTTGAGGGACTCGGGATCGCTCACGTCGGCCCGATGGCCGAAGGCACCGCCCCCGATCTCGGCGGCCAGGTGTTCGCACGCGGCGGCATCGAGGTCCGTCGCCACCACCCGGGCCCCTGCCTCCACCAGGGCGCGGCAGTGCTCGCGGCCCAGCAGACCGGTCGCGCCGGTCACGATCGCGGTCCGACCCTCTAACGAGAAGAGCTCCGTCGTGCTCATCACCCCTCCCGTGCCTCTGCCCGCGGCTTGGTATTGAGCCCGCCGGTCTTGCGGAACACCGGCTCGATCGGCGCCCCCTCGAGCGACTCCGAGACCCGCCCGGCATCGACCGCCTCTTCGAGGACGCCGAGCGCCTCGCCAAAGGCGGCGAGTGTGTAGTCGATGTCCTCTTGTGTATGGGAGTCGCAGAGGTTGTGGATGCCGGTCCACAAGACCCCGCGCCGGATCAGCTCCTGCTGGACCAGGGTCTTTAGGACCAGCGGATCACCGGCCCGGGTATCGTCCGCTGGGGTATCAAAACCGACCAGCGTCCGGAACGGATAGCCCGTGACCGAGACAAAATCGAGCCCGAGCCTCCCGATGAGCCGTTGCAGGCCCTCCAGGAGCGACTGGCCGCGCAGGGCGATGCGCTCGATGACCCCGTGATCGCGGAGGTAGCGGATGCAGGCGATCGAGGCGGCGAGCGACAGGGTCTCGCCGCCGAAGGTGGTGAAGAAAAACACATCTTTTTCCAGGAGCGACATCACGTCCCGTCGGCCGGTCACGGCCGAGATCGGCATGCCGTTGGCCATGGCCTTGGAGAACAGCGACAGGTCCGAGCGCACCCCCAGGAACGCCTGGGCCCCGCCGAGGGCACAGCGGAAGCCCGTCCACATCTCGTCGAAGATGAGGAGCGCGCCGTTCCGATCGCAGAGCCGCCGCAGCTCCGCGAGAAAACCGCCTTGCTCGCGCTCGAAGGTGAAGGGCTCCAGGATCACGCAGGCGGTGTCGGTATCGAGCGCCGCGAGCACCGAATCGATGTCGTTGTAGCGGAAGGTGCCGGTCAGCTCGGCGGTCGCCACCGGGATGCCGGCGGCCCGATCGGTCACGGCGATGTACCAGTCGTGCCAGCCATGATAACCGCAGCACAGCACCCGCTCGCGCCCGGTGTAGGCGCGCGCCAACCGCACCGCGGCGCTCGTCGCGTCGCAACCGGTCTTCGAAAAACGCACGGATTCGGCATGGGGCACGATCTCGCGCAGGAGCTCCGCCAGCTCGACCTCCAAGGGGTGCATGAGCGAGAAGGTGATCCCGTCTTCGAGCTGGCGGCGGATGGCCTCGTCCACCGCCGGGTGGCAGTAGCCCAGGATGATGGGACCGATGCCCATGTTGAAATCGAGAAACTCGTTGCCGTCCACGTCCCACACCCGCGCGCCGCGGCCGCGCGCGAGGTACTTGGGCGCTACGCCCCGAGAGAACTGCGTGGGTCCCTTGGCGAGGGTCTGGGTGCCCGCCGGGATGAGCCCCTGCGCCCGCGCCCAGAGGGCGTCCGAGCGCTCGATAGAAGGCAGTTCGGGGTTGGATTGGACTCGGTTCGGCATGCGATCTCCTCAGAGACGTTCGAGCCGGGCCAGGACCTTGTGCGCCAAGGCCTCCGGCGTGTAGCCCTCATGCTCCAGGAGCGCCGGGTAGAGCGCCGGTTTGAACCAGCGGTCGGGGAGCGACAGGCACAGGGTCTCGGCCGTGACCCCCGCCTCGAGCAGGGTCTCGGCCAGGATACAGTACAGGCCGCCGGTCTTAAAATGGTCCTCGACGACTACCAGAAGCCGGCAGGAACGGGCGACGGCGACGAGGCAATCCCGGTCCACCGGTTTCAAGGTCCGCAGGTTCACGAGCCCGACCGACAGGTGCCGCGTGAGGGGGCACCTCAACCTGGTCCGCTGAGGGGGGTATTGGCGTTGACCGGCACGTTCGGAGTGATGTCGGGACGTAGCCTGGCGCTGCATCCTCGGCGCGCCAAGCATGCCCTTCCTTGGGCCTGGCTCCGGGCGCGAGCACGTCATGAAATATTACTCAAGCCGAGTATACTTTCATAGCTGATCCAAACGAGCTAGGCCAAGCGTTCGGAAACAATTATGAGAAATTTAGTATTAGACAAGATAAGAAAGCGTTCCAACTCTATGACGATGGTTGGCGGCTAGCGTGGTAAGCTCTCTAAGTGAAATATTAGACGAGATAAATGCCTCTCTCATGACAGCCAGCGAACGCTGTGGCCGTTACCGTGCTGCACGGATCAGGGGACAATACACCCTTTTCTGCTATCGGGGCAAATAGGGGGCAAACAATGAGATCGGCTCTAACCATTGCTATGCTTGTTGCTTCGTTCATTCACGGATGTGCCATGGAGCGCACGGCGAATAGGGATTTTAAACGTCCTTTTTATAAAGAAGCAGAGTACTGCTCGGCTTCGTGAGCTGTCAAGCATACGGGTCCGCGGCCTCGGATCGGGCCCTTCCTCGGCCCGAGGCGCTATGTTTCGGGGCGTTTTGGGGTCTCGGGCGAGCGAGGGCCAAGAGGAAGCTCAGGGGCTGAGCCGGATGGGAGGGGGGTCGGTGGGGGATCAGACCTGTTGGAATCGATCGAAGGCCCTGGCCGCTGCTCGGGGCGGTGCTCGGGCGGACATGCCAAGATGCTTGAGGATCTTGGCTCGCGGCACGCCTTCAGCACTTCCTCGTGCGCGGCGGTCTGATGTCGCATAGTCAACCTCCTCGTTAACGTGCCAGTCGCTGTGGTGCAGGAATGAACTCAGCGGCTGCCAGTGCCTAGGTCGTCGGAATGCCCGGCCTTCAGGCGAGACCACTGGGCGGTGGGGCGTCCATCGGTACGGTAATGCTGCTTGCCTTTCCACCTTTGCGGCCAGCCGGTCGGCGAGTCCTCCCATGTCTCCTGCCGCCCGTAGACCGTCAGGTCGAGCAAAGCGTAGCTGTTGTCCATCGCCTCAACGCCGCGCGTCGTCGTCCAGTAAGTCTCGAAGACACTGGATCCTTGTCGCAGGTAGCAAACGATGTGCATCATGCCCACCCGGCGTCCAACCAAGAGAGTGTCGAGCGAGTCCTGGGCCGAGTACCAAGGCATCTCCCAGCCCATGAAATCGCGGTACCGGACGCTCTCTTCGTAAGGGCCCTGGCAGAATGTGGCGTAAGTGACGTCACGGGAATGCAGGTAGGACAGCTCGCGGACCTGCGACGTATAGAAGGTGCAACCCTCACACTGCTCTGCTGCCGGGTGGCCCGTGTGCCACATGAAGTAGTAGGCGATTAGCAGCCGGCGCCCCTCAAACGCCTCCAACAGCGTCACCACGCCACGCTCGCCGATAAGTGGTGTCGCACTATTCATTTCGACCATGGGCAGCCGCCGGCGGGCGGCTGCAATCGCGTCGCCTTCTCGTGTGTGAGCTTTCTCTCGAACCCGCAGTGCGTCCAGCTCGGCCTGGAAAGTGCCCCGATCAATCACGGTGGGATCTACGATGGCGGCGATGATCGTCAAGGGGCCACCGCACTGGGGGCAGTGCTCGATGTCGATCTCGAACACTCGTTTGAGCAGCCGGGCCCAGCTTATGGGGGCAGGCGCCGCGGGAGGGCGCACCTCAGCATAGTCCGCTGAGTTGGGCCTGGGCCTGGCCGCCGTCGTTGGGATGACGGCCACGCACGCGGGAGCGTCGGGTGCAGCCACTCCGGACGATGGCCACCGACAGTTCTCCAAGGCCGAAACCCTGCTGTGGCAGACCGACCACCTGGCCAATGTGCGCCGCCCGAGCACGCTCCGCTATCGCTATACCAAGACCGGGACGGCGGAGGAGCAGCATACCGACGTCATCGATCTGGAGGTGCTGCGCGTCCACGCCGACGGCCAGAAGGGCGTCCAGGTCCACTAATTCACCGGCAAGCAGGAGCGGCCCGTCCCCGAGCAGGACCTGGTCACCGGCAACCCGGTCCTCGCGGTGTACCTGCAGGGCGCTGTCTACGCGATGAACCGCCGCCCCGAAGGGGGTTGGCGCTACTTCCACCGGGCCATCAAGACGGCGCTCGCGGCGACCAATACGGTAGAGTCCATCGGCCTCGATTTTCGTGACCGGAAGGTCCCGGCGAGCCGGGTCACCATCACCCCCTATCTCGGCGATGCCAAGCGCCTACCGCTCAAGGCCTATGCCCAGACGACCTATGCCTTCACCTTCGCCGATGGCGGTCCCGGGCCAGCTCTATGAGATCCGATCGCTCGTGCCCCAGCCCGATGGGGCGCCCCTCATCGAAGAGGCCCTGACCTTCGTCGAGTCCAAGGATCGGTAAAGGTACCCCCCCCGACCATGGCCCGAGAGACCATCCCAGCCGCATGGCTGTTGTTGCCCCTGCGGCTCGCGCGTTACCGGCTAAACAGCACAAAGCCATTGGCCGGAATCGTGATCTCCGCAGAGGCAGGCATGTTATCCCAGGCAACGCCCTCGGCCCAAATGCTGCCACCGTTGCCGGCCACCGACGGGTTTGGCAACTGATCATAATAATCGCTATTAAAGATCTCACGCCAGGGGCCGCCGCCCGGAAAGCCGACGCGATGCCCGTAGCGGTTAAACTCCTGGAGATTGCCCACCAGGAGCACGTCGTGTCCAGCTCCCTCGATCCAGCGATGCACAACGATCACTCGGTCGAGGCTCTCGGCGCGGGACACGCGTAGCGATTCACCACGCAGGCCAGAAAACGAGCGGCGCAGCCAGATCAGGTCGCTCAGAAAGTGCAGATAATCCTGCCGCACCTTGTCAGTCGCGAGTGCCTCCCACTCGATGAGCAGGTCTGGACGGAACCCGACGGCGTCGCTCCACTGTTTGTCTTCGAGGAATTCCTGGCCCATGAAGAGCATGGGCATGCCACATGACACCAGCAGCAGCCCGGCGGCAAAGCGGGCACGGCTTCTGGCGTACCAGGAGCGCGGGGCTGATCCGTCCGCTAGGCGGGCCAGACGCGGGCCATTGCCATCGTAGACAATGTCGTGATTCTCCAGGCAGTTCACCACCTTCCACGCCGCTGAGAACCCAGGAGGCGTATCCAGGCCGGACGCCAGGGCCGACATATCGATATAGGAGTTCTGTCCGCCGCTGGCCTGCCCAATGGTCTGGCGCACAGCATCACGCAACCTGTCGCCCCAGGCGGCGTCAAAGCCCAGGCCTTGCGGCATCACACGCACCGCCGCGGCCCGATCACTGGCCCAGTACTCGGCGATCTGGATCGCCTGCGGTTTGCGAAAGCGCACCGTGCCGGTGAGGTCCTGGCAAAACCGACCACCACCATGCGTGTCGATCACGGTCACCTCGTCGTAACGAATGCCGTCGATGTGGTACTCATCGAGCGAGAACGTCGCGTTGTCGATGAGGAACTGCCGCACATCCTGGTTCCAATAGGCAAAGATGAGTCCGCCCACCCAGCCTTGATCGGTGAAGTACAGACTGCGGTTTTCATCGCCAGAAGGCTGGCGGTCGAAAAATCGCAGGGAGCGGGCGTCCCAGCCACCGCCGGCATGGTTGTATACAAGGTCGAACAACACGGCGATGCCATATACGTGCAGGATATCGATCACACACTTGAGCTGATTGGGACCGGGTTCGAGCTGGCTCGCCGTGATCGGCGCGTGGCCCTGCGCCGCGAGCAGGGTATTGGCCTGCGCCAGGTAGCGTTGCAGCTCCTGCGGCTGCTCGACCTGATAGTCCATCTCGGGCGAGAAAAGGTCCAGGCCGTTGTAGCCACGGCTCGTTTCAGTCGGGAACTCTTGGATGGGCAGCAACTGGATCGCATTGATACCCAGAGTACGGAAGTACTCGACGCGGTCGAGGATATCGAGGAACTTGGCGATGGCGCGCCGCTTATCCCGGCCCGCGGCATCAACGCCGTAAAAGACCCCCACGTGCAACTGATACATGATGAGGTCGTTGAAGGCCGGCGTCCGGAAGCCCGCGTCGTGCCAAGGATACGTGGTTGGAGAGCGCACCAGGCAGTCCGAATCGGGAAATCCCGGCGTCAGTTCGCGGGCGCGCGGATCACGTTTGAGGCCGGTACTGCCGGTCCCCACGATCCAGAACAGATAGGGTGTGCCTTCGGTTGCACCCGGAACAAAGCCGCCCCACGTCCCATCGCCCAGGGTAAACAGCGCATCGTCGGCAGCGGGCACAAAGCCAGGTTGGCGCGCCGCGGTCAGCGCTGAACCCGTGAGCACAAACACCTGCTGTGCCTGTGGCGCCCAGGTCCGAAAGGCCACGCCGTCGGGGAGCAGCGTCGCTCCCAGCGGCGTATTGCGATCGATGTGCGTGCGTATCGTTGGCATCGTTCGTTGCTCCTGGGTCTCAGTCGTAGCCGCCGAACATGAACAGCGTCATCTCCATGTCGGTCGGATTGATCAAGCCATGCAGGTTCCCGCCTTTGAGCATCGCCAGGTGCCCGGACGTCATGGGTGGGACAGGGTGAAGGCCTGAACCTTCCACAAAGAAGAGCCGCGCTTATCTCAGCATGGGGCGTTGCCGGTGACCACTGGAAGTCCGTGTTGGCGGTAGGTTGTCGGAACCAGCTTTGAAGCGGAAAGATTCATCTTGCTGCTTTAAACCTCGAAGGAAACGCCCCGTGCGGACCCGCATGCGGGGTGTTGTGGGGGCTGGGGGTTAAACACGGCCCGAACTACCCCATTAGCCATTTTCACGACAAGAAATGGTGCACGACTAAGAGTAATAATCCACTGCAGTAGAAAATGATATTTAGACCATACAACTCGATACTGTCGGCAAGCTGCGAAAACCCACCCACTCCACAGCTCACGGGGATTTCTCGGACATGCTTAGTTTTTGAATAGAAAAATGTGTCTGATTCGCGAAGTGTTAATTCTACGAGAGCTATGGACCACTTACTACCAATAAGCCAGTTCCAGACGAGAAGATATATTGAAATAAGGCAGTAGGAGATAAAAGAACCAATCGGCTTGATAGAAAAAGGGACGCACGCAACTACCAGAGTTGCACCAAATAGGTAATAGAGCCATGTAGTCGGATCTTTCGCGCTCATCAAATAAATCAGCGATCCTTCGCTAATCGGATGACGCCTCATTAGTCCGCGAAACAGCAAGGGCCCGGCCAGCGTAAGCTCGTCAAACAATGACCTGCATTCTTGTAAGGATTGCTTTTCCCTAAAAGCGAAAAGGGAATTAACAAAATGCTCGGCGCAGAACTTGTGCGCAATAGTCATGATCAGAACTGCTATCCAAGCTTGCGCCGTTGAAAGCTCTACGTCGCCTACTTTGAACGTGGACTTTCCAGTCAGTTTCAACGCCACGATTGTCAGGGTTAGGGTTGCAAAAAAGATAAGCACCTTGCCAAGAAGTTCTGCATTACTTGAAGCCGCTGCCTTCAGAACGTCGTCCTTCTTATCGATTTTTTTCTGCGGCATATGGTCACTTGGACTGGTCAGTGGAAATAGATCTGGGAGTTGGTCTTATCGGGCAGTATGGTCCTGAAGCGGAAAAGAGTCAAGGAGCCGGATGGACGCAAGGCCGTCTGCGGCTACTTCTCGCGACGTCGCCGGAGCGGAGAAACGGAACGGTTCATCGTGTACCTCATAAAAGCCGGGCTCCTGCCCGTTCGGTTCAGGCCGCCCATCGGAAGAACGGAGGCCGGTAGCCCGAGGGAGAGGCGGAAGCGTTTGACAGGGCGCAGCCTTCCTTGAGCGCAGTGCGGGCAGCGTTTGGGGTGGGTTCCGAGGATCCGAACGAGGAACGCTTCGACGGTTTCCGGTTCGCGCGGTGCGGGAATGGAGACATCGAGGGCGAGCCGACAGGAGTGTCGGATCCGCATGAAGCCCTTGGGGAGCAAGTGGAGCAGAAATCGACGGATAAACTCCTCGACCGGGAGGCGCATCACCTTCCCTTTTTTGCGATGAGCGTAGTCCCGCCAACGGAAACGGAGCGAATAGGGATTTTAAACGTCCTTTTTATAAGAAGCAGAGTACTGCTCGGCTTCGTGAGCTGTCAAGCATACGGGTCCGCGGCCTCGGATCGGGCCCTTCCTTCGGCCCGAGGCGCTATGTTTCGGGACGTTTTGGGGTCTCGGGCGAGCGAGGGCCAAGAGGAGCTCAGGGGCTGAGCCGGATGAGAGGGGGGTCGGTGGGGGATCAGGCCTGTTGGAATCGATCGAAGGCCCTGGCCGCTGCTCGGGCGGACATGCCAAGATGCTTGAGGATCTTGGCAATCACGGTGGGATCTACGATGGCGGCGATGATCGTCAAGGGGCCACCGCACTGGGGGCAGTGCTCGATGTCGATCTCGAACACTCGTTTGAGCAGCCGGGCCCAGTGTCGCTCTTCCCAGAAGGCTGTCAGTATTGATAGTAGCATGCGGTTGCCGCCTGAGGCAATGGCACTGCACGTGGCCATTGGTGCAGTCAGACTTCCCGTGCTTAGCCCAGCCTGCAGGGGACTTGTAGAAACGCCGGCGGCCCTCGCGGTCGAGATAGAGCGATTGATCCGGGGCCGGGTATCGCCCGCTGGGGTATCAAAACCGACCAGCGTCCGGAACAGATAGCCCGTGACCGAGACAAAATCGAGCCCGAGCCTCCCGATGAGCCGTTGCAGGCCCTCCAGGAGCGACTGGCCGCGCAGGGCGATGCGCTCGATGACCCCGTGATCGCGAAGGTGCCGGATGCAGGCGATCGAGGCGGCGAGCGACAGGGTCTCGCCCCCGAAGGTGGTAAAAAAAACACGTCCTTTTCGAGGAGCGACATCACGTCCCGTCGCCCGGTCACGGCCGAGATCGGCATGCCGTTGGCCATGGCCTTGGAGAACAGCGACAGGTCCGAGCGTACCCCCAGGAACGCCTGGGCCCCGCCGAGGGCAGAGCGGAAACCGGTCCACATCTCGTCGAAGATGAGAAGCGCGCCGTCGCGATCGCAGAGCCGCCGCAGCTCCGCGAGAAAACCGTTCTGCTCGCGCTCGAAGGTGAAGGGCTCCAGGATCACGCAGGCGGTGTCTGTATCGAGCGCCGAGAGCACCGAATCGATGTCGTTGTAGCGGAAGGTGGCGGTCAGCTCGGCGGTCGCGGCCGGGATGCCGGCGGCCCGATCGGTCACGGCGATGTACCAGTCGTGCCAGCCATGATAACCGCAGCACAGCACCCGCTCGCGCCCGGTGTAGGCGCGCGCCAGTCGCACCGCGGCGCTCGTCGCGTCGCAGCCGGTCTTCGAAAAACGCACGGATTCGGCATGGGGAACGACCTCGCGCAAGAGCTCCGCGAGCTCGACCTCCAGGGGGTGCATGAGCGAGAAGGTGATCGCGTCTTCGAGCTGGCGGCGGATGGCCTCGTCCACCACCGGGTGGCAATAGCCCAGGATGATGGGACCGATGCCCATGTTGAAATCGAGGAACTCGTTGCCATCCACGTCCCACACCCGCGCGCCGCTACCGCGCGCGAGGTACTTGGGCGCCACGCCCCGGGAGAACTGCGTGGGTCCCTTGGCGAGCGTCTGGGTGCCCGCCGGGACGAGTCCTTGCGCCCGCGCCCAGAGAGCGTCCGAGCGCTCGATGCAGGGCAGTTGGGGGTTGGATTGGACTCGGTTCGGCATGCGCTCTCCTCAGAGACGTTCGAGCCGGGCCAGGACCTTGCGCGCCAAGGCCTCCGGCGTGTAGCCCTCGTGCGCCAGGAGCGCCGGGTAGAGCGCCGGTTTGAACCAGCGGTCGGGGAGCGACAGGCACAGTGTTTCGGCCGTGACCCCGGCCTCGAGGAGGGTCTCGGCCAGGATGGAGTACAGGCCGCCGGTCTTGAAGTGGTCCTCGACGACCACCAGAAGCCGGCAGCAATGGGCCAGGCCGACGAGGAGATCCCGGTCCACCGGCTTCAAGGTGCGGAGGTTCACGAGCCCGACCGACAGGCCGTTTTTTCGCAAGCGCTCGGCCGCCTGGTGACACTCCGAGAACAGCACCCCATAGGCCAAGAACGTCGCGTCCCGGCCCTCGGCCAGCACCTCGGCACGGCCGGGGGCGAAGTCGGGGGTGTGGGTGACCACCGGGCCCTGGGCGTTATAGCGGATGTAATACGGTGCGGGATCGAGGAGCACCGTATCGAGCCCGATCAGCAAATCGTCGAGGTCCGCGGGACAGAAGACCTTCATGTTGGGGATGCCGCGCATGAGCGCCACGTCTTCGATGGCTTGATGGGTCGGGCCGTTGGCCTCCGAGACGAAGCCCGGGAAGCTCCCCACAAGCTTGACGGGCAGGCACGGGATACCGACATCGGTGCGGATGAACTCGAAGGCCCGGAGCGTCAGGAAGGCCGCGAGCGCGTGGATGACCGGGATGCGGCCGCGCAGCGCCAGTCCCGCCGCCATTCCGACCATGGTTTGCTCGGCGATCCCGACATCGATGAAGCGCGCTCCCAGCCGCTCGGGCAGTGTCCGGATCGCGGCCCGGTTCTCGGCCGTCATGGCGATGAGCCGCTCGTCCTGTTTGGCGAGACGGTAAAGGGCGTCTTCGTAACTTGTCAACTACCGTTTCCCTTTGGGCTATTGGAGTCTGCTCGGGCTTACCCGCAGCCGAGCAACTTGGGCCGCAGGCTTTCGTTGACCCGTATCTATTTAGCTTTCGCTTCTACTATATGATCGAATGCTGTTTTGTAGATTATTATTCTACCAAACACGTCGGAGCTTAACCCGAAGTCTTCGACACGTATCTCCTGGTCCTGCGCCGGATCCCAGAAATCGACGACTATGAGCAGCCAATAAGCATCACAATTAGTATACTCTTTAACCTTGTTCTCTTTAGTCCTTATGATATCCGACAGCCTTTGAATGGACATCATAGGTACAGTGTAGACATTATAAGCCCTCCACTTGGGATCGCTATACAGTTTTGTATTCACATATAGGTAGTCCAGTTCAGGGAGGTCCTTGTATACGTGTCTGAATACCGTACCTGCATCCAACGCCTCAACCCGTTTTGCCAATTCAACGAGTTTCTTCACAAACTTATTCGTTTGTCCGATCGGCTTTTCCAAATTGAACCCAACAGATATCTCGATCGGCTTTCCCCCTTGATCCACGAACTGTCGTTGCGCTTCTTGCAGAACGTCTTGTCGAATTTTGTCTTGCTTCTGCTCGTTGTCCGCGATCGCTCCATCCTGCAAAAAGAACCGGGTTACTTCTATGCCGATTTTTCTTTGCCCTTCGATTATCACATCCGGCTTGTCGCCATGCTTGACCTCTCCCTCCGGAAGGGCATACGCTCCGCGGAATCGTTCGAAGTAGTATCGTTCAATTTCTTGATTGGACATTGACCTCAATCCTGTCGAGCTAAAGCGAACTTGATGTTCGACGGACCCGTGGACTCATTCCTGAAAATAGCACGCTACCGCGCGACGATGGTCTCGCTCGCGAGCACGGCCTCACGGGTCCCCTCCAGTTCCTCCAAAAGCATCTCGACCTCCCCGGAGGTGAAGTTGCAGAACCAACGGTCGGCGCGGGCCGTCAGGCTCGGCAGGCCCTGGCCGCGCACGGTGTCCGCGATGACGGCGCTTGGCCGGCCCAGGGCGATCGGGATGCGCGCCAGGCCGCGTTCGATAGAATCGAAGTCATGACCGTCGATGCGCAAGGCCGCCCAGCCGAAGGCATGGAACTTCTCTTCGAGGGGTTCGAGCGGGATTAGGTCCTCGGTCGCGACGTTGGCCTGAAAGCCGTTGCGGTCTACGATGCAAACGAGGTGGTCCATCCCCTTGGCGGCCGCGACCAGGGCCGCCTCCCACACCGATCCCTCGTTCAGCTCCCCGTCGCCGAGGACCACCACCACGCGGTTCGGGCCGCCGCAAAGCCTCACGTCGAGCGCGATGCCGAGGCCCACCGAAAGCAGGTGGCCGAGCGAGCCGGAATGGAACTCTACGCCCGGAATATTACGGTTCGGATGCCAGTAGATGTCGTCGCCGGGCGCGAGGTGTCGTGCGAGGCGTGCGGGATCGAGGACCCCAAGCTCGGCTAATAGCCCGTACAACGCGGGGACATCGTGTCCCTTGGAGAGCAAGAGGTAATCACGCTCGGGGTCCTCTAGCCGCGCCGCATCGAATCTGAGCCAGCGGGCATAGAGATACGTCAAGAGATCCACGCACGACAGCGAGGCCCCGATGAAACAACCCCCGCGGGTCGCCATGCGGACGATATGGCCGCGCACGCGATGGGCGAGCGCTTGGAGATCTTTTTCGTCCTCTGGAGTCATAGGGACGGGACGGCGCGCGTCTCCGCCGCGCCGATGGTGCGGAGCCGATGCAGGTGATGGCGATACCAGTTGACACCGGCGTACTTCGCATTGATCGCCGCAAGCCCCGGGCGGCGGTCCAAGAGGTCCAGGATGTCGTAGAGACCGAAGGCGGGATCGGCGGGATACAGGGCCTCGTACACCCGCCGGATGAATTCATAGTCCTCGGGATAGTCGATGGTCCAGCGGTGCGACATCGAATAGTTCCTGCCGGGGCGGCCGTCGGTCCGCTCCTCCCACGCGACGTTACTCAACGGGAAACACAAGGGCCGCTCCCAGATGAAGGGCGTCGTGTGCTCGCGCTCGAAATCCAACCGGGCCTCGCGAAAGGCGCATTCCAAGACCTCGACCGACATGAGCTCGGCGTCGTTGCCATCCGGGAAAGAGGCGGGGTGCAGGTTGCTCGTGTAATCGCTGTCTCCTTCCGCGAAGCGTGCGAAGACCGCGTCAATGACCGCCGGATCGACGAGCGGGCAGTCGGATGGCACCTTGGCGAGCACCTCCGCGCCGTAGCGGCGCGCGACCTTGAGGTGACGGTCGAGGAGATCGGTCGGGTGCCCCCGAAAGACCTCGATCCCTGCCGCCCGGCACACCGAGACGAGCCCATCGTCGGCGGGATCGGTCGTCGTGGCCACCACGATCCGCCCCGGGGTCTTCATGCGCGCCACGCGCTCGACCATGCGCACGATGAGCGGTTCGCCGGCGAGGTCCATCAAGACCTTGCCCGGCAGGCGGGTCGAGCCCAGCCGTGCCTGCACGACCACGAGTGATTCAGCCCCGCTCACGGGCCCCCCTCCCTCCCCTGCCATCGTCTTTCGCCCACCGCTCCCGCACCACCCGGATCATACACCGGGCAATGTGGGCGGACCTGAGCTCTGGCTGAGATCGTGCCGCCTCTCGTCGGCCGAGTGCGGGCAGCGCCTCGTCGCACTCGGCCTCGATACCCCTTCCCGATCGTGCCGATGAAGCGATTAACGTTCATAATCGCTTCATCGTTTGGAGCGAATAAGGCATGCAAACGTCTCGGGTGTGGATCTGGCAACAATCTGATTGGCCGCCGATGAAGATCAAAGGGTTCCGCTGGGATCAAGGGGCGCTGGCCCCTTGGCTTTCGCGTGCGCGGCTGGCTCAGGGCAAGGTGCTGGGTGCCACACAGTGGCTCGATCCCAACCTGACGTTGGAAGCCGTGGCCGTCATCCTGGTCGAGGATGGGGTTACAACGAGCGCGATCGAGGGCGACCTGTTGGATCTGGACGCGGTTCGGTCGTCGGTTGCTCGCCATCTCGGCTTGCCTACCGCCGGTCTGCCCGCACCACCGCGCGCCGTTGATGGCTTGATTTCAATATGAAGGGTTCAAACCCCCGCCTTTCAGGCGGGCAGATTTCATCTGCAGCCATGAGCGGGCATGGTAGCATAGTCTGATTGAAGAAGGGGATCCGATGGACGGCAGCCATACGGTAGTCAAGATTGAATGCCACTTTGTCTGGGTAACGAAGTATCGCTACCAAATCCTGAAGGGAGAGGTGGAGCCGTAGACGCGTCGTTCAGTCGACGCGTATCCGGACTTTCAGTCCGTAACTCAAACCCACCGGCTTTTAGCCGGTGGTTGTTTAGTGAGGTGCTGCTCGATGCCACCCGTGACCTCGGTTCGCCCCTGACCGCTAAGCGCCTCTGCGGCTGGCAGGCATCCCTGTTCCCCACAGGCTACTCGGGTCTGCACCAGATCCGAACCGGCGCACTACGGGGTGATGAGCCGATGCAGGTCATCTCCGGGCGCATCGGCCATGAGCGCGTTCATTTCACCGCACCACCGCGTGAGGGGCTGGACCTGGAACTGGATCGCTTTCTGGCGTGGTTCAATGCATCCCCGACCGATTTGGATGGACTGATCCGCGCAGGTCTCGCGCACCTGTGGTTCGTGACGCTTCACCCTTTTGAAGACGGCAACGGCCGACTGGCCCGCGCCATCACCGACAGAGCCTTGTCGCAGGACGAGCACCGGCCGATGCGGTTTTTCAGCCTGTCTGCACAGATCCTGCGCGAGCGAGAGGGCTACTACAACATCCTCGAACACACTCAAGGTGGCAGCGTCGATGTCACGGACTGGCTGGCGTGGTTCCTGGTGCAAGTCGAGGCCTCGGCCACGGCGGCGGAAAAGACTGTCGACACCACGCTGGCAAAGGCGAGATTCTGGCTGCGTCACCAGGCTGCGGATCTCAACGAGCGCCAGCGCAAGGTGCTCAACCGGCTGCTCGACGCAGGCCGGGACGGCTTCGAAGGCGGGATCAACACCCGCAAGTACATGAGCCTGACCAAGACCAGTCGCGCCACAGCCTACCGTGAGATCGCTCTACTGATCGAGAAGGGCTGCCTCACGCCGACCGGCAAGGGCGGACGGAGTAGCGGCTACGAGATCGTTTGGTGATCCAGAATCTTACAAACTCCGAAGACCGCACCAGCGAGTGTTATGATAACCGCTCAGTCCGTGGGGCGGGTGACTTTCAGGAGCCGAACCCTGTCGATGACCGGCCCGGCACCCGGGTATGCCGACCCGCATCTGCGACGAACGAGCGCCAATCCGCTCTTTAAGAGCGCTAGAGCGCGTTTGCCGCATGACCCGATTCCCATGACTTCGTACCGCCGTCTTCCGCGATCATCGGGGCTGCCAGGTCCGCCGGAACCGACCGGCCTTTTCGAAGGGGATGCCTCTCCCGAAGAGGTGGTCGTCGCCTACCACGAGCGCACCAAGCACCACTTCCATCGGTTTGCGGCCGCGCTCGGGTACATGGATTGGGCTACACAACCCGATCCGTTTCGGCGTTACGCGGGAGCGCCCGTCGTGCGTCTCCCCCTGCCCCGAGCGGGCCGCCTGCTTCCCTACAGGCAGCTCTATGCCAGCGGGACGGTAGCGCCGGAGCCGCTGTCGCTGGAGTCGGTGTCGCTGTTCTTCCGCTACGCCCTGTCGCTCACGGCGTGGAAGCGATTCGGCGATACCTCGTGGTCCTTGCGCGCCAACCCCTCGAGCGGGAACCTTCATCCGACCGAGGGCTATGCCGTTCTGCCCCCGATCGAGGGGCTCGGCGATACGGCCGCGGTGTACCACTATGCCCCGGCGGCACACGCCCTCGAGCGGCGGGCGGTTCTCGACACAGAGCGATCGGCCGAGCTCTTCGCGCCCTTCCCGGAAGCGGCCTTCCTCGTCGGTCTGTCGTCCGTGCCTTGGCGGGAGGCCTGGAAGTACGGCGAGCGCGCCTTCCGGTACTGCCAGCACGATGTCGGGCACGCGCTCTGCAGCCTGCGCATCGCGGCAGCCGCGCTCGGTTGGAGATTGGTGCTCCTCGATGGCGTCGGCGATGATACCCTCGCGAGCCTCCTCGGACTCAGCCGCGATGAGGATTTCAGGGAGGCAGAGCGGGAGGAACCGGAACTCCTCGCCCTGGTCGCGCCGGCGCTGTCATCAAGGGTTCCACACGGCTTGAGCCAGGGGAGTATGGACGGCGTGCTCTGGCAGGGCCGGGCCAATAGGCTGAGCCCCGAGCACGCGGTCGAGTGGCCCGTGATCGCCGAGGTCACGCGGGCCACGCGAGGCTTCGATGCGTCGATCACGGAAGACTGGTCCAGGTTCCCCGGAGAGGGATCCCTCATCGAGACACCGGTCCACCAGGGTCTACTCACCGCCGAGCAGGCGATCCTCGGGCGCCGCAGCGCGGTGGCGATGGATGGCTCGACCGCGATCTCACAGGGCACATTTTTCCGCATGCTCGCCCGCTTGATCCCGACACGCGAGCCGCGAGCCATGCCCTGGGATGCGATCCCGTGGCGGCCGCGCATCCATCTCGGGCTCTTCGTCCACCGCGTGGACGGCCTGTCCCCGGGCCTTTACGCGCTACCCCGGGCTCCGGACAAGATCGAGGTTCTCAAGGACGTGATGCATCCAGGATTTCGTTGGCGGCGCGTGGCCGCTGGTCCCCCCGGGCTCCCCCTGTATCTCTTGCAGGAAGGCGACTGTCGTGCGCTGGCGGCCAGGGTCTCCTGCGGCCAGGACATCGCCGGCGATGGGGCGTTCAGCCTCGGAATGATCGCCGACTACCGCGACAGCCTGACGACCTATGGCGCGGCGTTCTACCGGAATCTCTTCTGGGAGGCCGGCATGGTGGGGCAGGTGCTCTACCTCGAGGCCGAAGAGGCGGGCATTCGGTCCACCGGGATCGGCTGTTACTTCGACGATCCGGTCCACGAGGTCTTCGGGATCGACTCGATGGAGTGGCAGAGCTTCTACCACTTCACGGTGGGTGGCCCAGTAGAGGACCCGCGCCTGACGACGCTGTCCGCGTACGGCCCGGCGCTCCCGGGCAGGGGCCAGGAGACGTGAGTCCTTCGGTCGCGGCAGGCCATTGACGAGGCCCTATCCGGTCGGGCGCGCATAGAGCCGCGCCCTTGGCGACAAGCAGAAGCATCGGATAATGCAACTTTGAATTCGGCACAAAATGCTCCGCCCGAAACTGCCGTTCTGAAAGTAAGGCGGGCATTCCTCAATTCGCTTCTGCTTGTTCTATTGCCGCCGCCGTCACCCCATCCACCCCACTGGCCGCGTCCTAGTTGAGGTCGAGCCAGCACGCCAATAGGGAATCGACGTTCAGGCAACCGGTAGAAGTCTCTGAAACGATGTCGCTTGTCGGCTTTCGCCTTGTTGGCTATCCCCCGCAGCAAGGTTGACTCCGCTCTATCCGGTCCAACACTGTCCGGGCTGAGTTGCCTTTGCGGGCTGCGTACTTCTGTCAAGTCCTTCCCCCTGTGTCCGGCTTTCCCGGACGCCGAGTACTACGCTTGATAAGACTCCCCATCGGTATCTGGCAGGCTTTCCGTTTCACGGTACTCCTCCGCCTACCCGCACAGCACCAAGACCCCATCCGACAGCACCTGCCACTGGACGCAAAGGGATATCCACGATGGAACCGAAAGAAACTTGCCACGCCCCCTTCGCCGCTGCAACTGCGGAACGTAGACGTTGAGGTACATCCGATCGATGCCCTCGATCTCCAAGCTCACATGTTCTCGAAGGACTTCCACGACGCTCTGTGGTATGCTCCTATATCGGCTCCGGTTCGACTCCGATCCAACGGATCGATCGCCGCCTCGGCGGCCTACATCAGTGGCAAGAACTGCTTGCAGTTCTTCCGTCGACCGGAGCCTCTCCTCCTATTATGCAGCACCGGTCGATCCCACGACATACACCTCGGCCTTTACCACAATCATGAATCGCATCGTGTTGTCCTCCTGGTTTCGGCCTTTAGTAGGTGTTTGTCTGGATCCGGGATTCCGGGCGGTCTCGACCGGACGCACGCTTTCCGACCCCTCGAACCTCTCCGGCGCCTTGGCCTCCGCGTCGCGGGCATTAAATCAATCCGGCAGGCCCGCGATCTCTATCACCGGCCGGATCTCGACGGTCCCCTTGCGCGCCATGGGGATCCGTGCGGCGATGCCGATCGCCTCGTCGAGATCCCGAGCGTCGATCAGGAAGTAGCCGCCCAGTTGCTCGCGCGTCTCGGCGAACAGACCGTCGGTCACGAACCGTTTACCGCCCCGCACCCGGACGCTGGTCGCCGTCGATGTCGGGTGCAACGGGTTGGCGGCCAGGTACTGCCCGCTCGCTTTCATCTCTTGTGCGAGCCGCGTGGACTCCACGTAACACTCTTCCCGTTCGGTCTCGCTCAACGCCAGCTCGTCTAGGTAAATCAACAACATGTATTTCATGTGTGCCTCCAACGCTCAGTCGAATGGCGGGCCCGGATCGACTACCGCGGGGTATCCGCCGCGACAACCCCGAGCGCGCGCAGCGTCCGTGCGTCCTCCGCGATCGGCCGCACCTCGACACACCCGATCCGTGCCCCCGGGATCCTCGAGGCCACCTGGATCGCCTCGTTCAGATCCCCGGCCTCGATGATGTAATAACCGCCCAGCTGTTCTTTGGTTTCGGCGTAGGGCCCGTCGGTGGTCGAGAGCTTGCCCTTTCGCACCCGCACCGTGGTCGCGGCATGGGGAGGCAACAAGCGGTTGCAGCCGATGAAGTGGCCGCTTTTCCTGATACCTTCGGTGAACTCGCTGTACTCCTCGTAGTGCTTCTCCGCATCGGCCTCCGACATCTGCTCCATCAGGGTCTCGGCACAGATCAGGCACAGGTATTTCATCGCGCTCTCTTTAATTTGATTGTAGACACCTATGGTCGTTTGGCGGAGCCCCGATTCGACACGCCACGATAGGACCGATCGTCGTAACGCAGCCGCTGGCGTATCATTCCGCCAGCTCTCTCAGCCGGCGCTCGAGAAACCGTTGCTCCGGCTCCTGCTTCGTGAGGCCGAGGGCGCGTTCGTAGGAGGTTCGGGCTTCGGTCGTCCTGCCCAACCGCCGGCACAGCTCCGCCCGCGCCGAGTGCGCCAGGTGGTAGTCCGCAAGATCGCCGCGCGCGAGGATGGCGTCGATAAGGGCAAGACCCGCCAAAGGGCCGTCGCGCATCGCCACCGCCACGGCGCGGTTCAACTCGACCACGGGTGACGGATCGGCCCGCGCCAGCAGGTCGTAAAATCCGACGATCTGGGCCCAGTCCGTGGCGGCGGCGTCGGGCGCCTGGGCATGCACCGCCGCGATCGCCGCCTGGAGCGTGTAGGGGTCGAACCGCCGCGACGACAGCGCCAGCTCCGCCAGCGCCAGCCCCTCGGCGATCTGATCCCGGTTCCAGAGTGAGCGATCCTGGTCCGCCAGCAGGACTAGCTCGCCCGCGGACGAGCTGCGCGCGGCGCGCCGCGATTCCTGCAGCAGCATCAGCGCGAGGAGTCCAAGCGTCTCGGGCTCCGGTACCAATTCGATCAGCAATCTTCCTAAGCGGATCGCCTCGCCCGAGAGATCGTGTCGCGTCAGCGACGCACCGGACGACGCGGAGTAGCCTTCGTTGAACACGAGGTAAACCACGCGCAGCACGCTGTCCAATCGATCCGGCAGATCGGCCACCGACGGCACCTGATAGGGAATGCGCGCGTCCCGGATCTTGGCCTTGGCGCGAACGATACGCTGGGCGAGCGTGGGCGCAGCGCTCAGGAACGCTCGCGCGATCTCCTCGGTCGTGAGGCCACACACCTCGCGCAAGGTCAGCGCTACCTGGGCCTCCGGGGGCAGGGCTGGATGGCAGCAGGTGAAGATCAGCCGCAGTCGGTCATCTTCGACACCCTCGTCGTCCCACGCGACGGCGTCTTCGGTGGCAGGATCGACGGGTTCGGCATCATCGTCCAGCGTGTCGAAGCGGGCACGGCGTCGCAGGGTGTCGATGGCCTTGAAACGGCCGGCCGAAATGAGCCACGCGCGGGGATTCGCGGGCACCCCATCCCGCGGCCATTGCTCCACCGCTGCTCTAAAAGCGTCGTGCAGCGCTTCCTCGGCGAGGTCGAAGTCGCCGAGCAGGCGTATCAGGGTAGCGAGGACGCGGCGCGAGTCGGAGCGGTAGACGGCGTCTACCGTCTCGCGCACACGCAGGACGGCGTCCTCGCTCATTGGCGGAGCGCTCGAGACCACTGAGGTTGAGCTCCACGACACTCGGCCCGAACCGGCACTTTAATTCTCGTAGCGGTCGTGGTGTCTGACCCAGGACATGGTGAAGGGCAGGGTTGCCTCGTCGCGGCCTTTGGGCACGAGGTCGAGGATATGATATGTCGAGAGCGCGCGTAGCAACGAATAGGGATGGTAGACCTCCGCTGCTGCTATCGCGATGGAAGGCGCGCATGTCCGCCGTCTCGTGGCTCGGGAACCGGCGTTTCTCGAAATTGTAGAACACGTCCCGCCCCCCACGGACCACTCCCTCACCGACCGGCCCGTCCAACGCGACGCGACCGGTTGCAAAACCGCGTTGAACTTCTTATCCCTTTTTGGGCTTACCCTAAAGCATGAGGCTTGAGCTTCAATATCATACGCCACGCCGGACCGATCGGGGATCGGCGCTATGTTCCATCGCGGCGCGTGCGGCATGAAGGGCGCGAGATCCGGCATGCATGGCCAACGAGACCTTCAAGGACCTCGAGAAGCTCGAATCCGACCTCTGGGAGGCCGGGACCACCTCCGCGCCAACTCCAAGCTCACCTCCAGCGACGTGATCTTCCTGCGGCACGCCGCCAACCGCTTCGCCCGGGACGGATCCAGAAGAGGTCCCAGCGGAAGCCGAGCCCTTCGGGCGCCCATGTGGGTGGCAACGCCTGAGCCCGGATGTTGGCATAGAGCGAGGCGAGGAGGTGCTCACCGCGCTGGTGGTGCCAGGCGTTGAACCACACCGACCGGCAGCCGCGCCCGCGCAGATCCTCGTAGAGCAGGCCCATGAGCGTGCTCTTGTCGCTCCCCCACTCCCCCGTCACCGTGATTGTGAGCTGCGGCTCGGTCTGGCGGTTGCGGAGGAACCGGGAGATCCCACGCGCGATGGCACCGAGATCCAGCGCGTCCAACTCGCCCGGCCGGAGCAGCCGGTCGGAGGCGAAGAGATCGGTGACCGAGACTGTGCGGCGCTCGACTGGCACCTCGCGCTGGGGGTTGCCGCACCCCAGTCGATGTCCGACTGCTGCTCCCAGCTCTCGCCGCCGTCGGCGCTATGGCGGATCAATCGACCGTCCCCGACCGCCCAAACGTGATCGGTGCCCTTCAGGGCAAATACACCGTTGAGGTTGCTGGTGATCACCGGCAGGCGCCGGAAAACGTTCTCTTCGATGGGTGTCGTGAGCCATTGCCAAAACGTCCGAGATTCGGCGGGCTCAAAGAGGTCGCGCAGCGGGGCGTAGCGCCACGACCAGCACGCCGCCCCAACGAAGACCATGAGACAGGCGATCGCCGAATAGAGGAGACCGAGCCGGCGCGCCGGCCCCTGGGCGCTCGGTGCAGAACTCGCGGCGACTACGGGCCTCTCCCCTCTGCTTCTCCGTCATGCCGGCCCTCTTCTCCGCACGAATTTCACCCGCGACGCGCGTGGTAGATACAAGCGAAGCGACGGTAACGTCGTGCGCCGGTAAGTGGGATCCCGAAATTAACCGTCCCGGCCGGCTGCCAAGCCCTTTTCATTCCATACATGGATTGTACGGGATCCAGTTGCAGGGATGCCATCCACTGCGCTGGATTCCGGCCACTCCCTGGCGAAACAAATGGGTACATACGGGGTGGAGGTCCTCGGGAAGGTCGATTTCGGCGAGTTCGCCGCCAACCTTCGGAACACCTCGTGGCGCCGCAACTCCTCATACAGCGTCCGACGACGACACTTCGGGATGAACACCACGTGATATTTACACTCCCACCTCGAGTGGCTTAGGCTTTGATACTCATCCATCGGGATCCTCCACAGTCGTGTGCTTGGCGGCTCACGACTCGGAGTTTCCCGGTGGACTCCCTCGTAATGTCAAACGGCTACTGCCTCCCCGGCAGAGCCGGGGATTTTCCCATCATAATAAAAACGGCTCCGCCAGGAAACGCCCGAGCGCAGGGGTGGATACCAAACCAGTACGAAACCCCGCTATCGCTTCGCCGTGGGTACCTGTCGGCTACAGGATTGCGGGCGCAGCCCCCGTTCATTAGCATAGGGGGATCGCAGCCCGGGTCCTCTCCCGATGCCCCCCTCTCCGACACCCCTGCGCATCGTCACGCGCCGAAGCCCCCTCGCCCTGCGACAGGCAGAGATCGTCCGGGCCGAGCTCATGCGCCGCCACGCCGGGCTCGACGTCGAGCTGATCCCGGTGTGGACCGAGGCGGATCGCCGGCTGGATACCCCGCTCGCGCGCCTCGGGGGCAAGGGGCTGTTCATCAAGGAGCTGGAACAATGCCTCGTCGAGGGGCGCGCGGACCTCGCGGTCCACTCCTTGAAAGACGTTACCGTCGAGATGCCGGCTGGGCTTTGCGTACCGGCCGTCCTGGCGCGTGAAGACCCCCACGATGCCTTGGTCTCGCAGCGCTACACGAGCCTCGACGCCCTGCCGAACGGGGCTCGCGTGGGGACCTCGAGCCTGCGGCGGCGTGCCCAGCTCTGTGCCCTTCGTCCCGATCTCGAGGTCCTGGAGGTGCGCGGCAACGTCGGCACCCGCCTCGCACGCCTCGAGCGCGGCGACTTCGACGGCATCGTCCTTGCTGTCGCCGGACTCAAGCGCCTCGCCCTCTCGGCCCGCATCGCTGCACCGCTCGATACCGAGATCATGTTGCCGGCCATTGGCCAGGGCGCGCTCGCGGTCCAGTGCCGCGCCGGGGACGAGCATGTCCTCGACCTCGTCGAAGCCCTCGACGACCCCGATACCCATGCCTGTACCGATGCGGAGCGGTCCTTCAACCGCCGCCTCGGCGGGGACTGCCACGTGCCCATCGCGGGCCATGCGGAGTTGCTCGGCACGGAGCTATACCTTCGCGGGTTGGTGGCCCGACCGGATGGCCGCGAGGTGATCCGCGGCAGCGTACGCGGCCCGACGACAGAAGCGCAGGCGCTCGGCATCGCCCTGGCCGAAGCGCTGATCGGGAGGGGTGCCGCTACGCTCCTCGCCGCGCTCGGCGTGGTCGTCTGCGATGCGGGCTAGTGCCGGTGGTCCTCTGCACGGGCTCGGGGTCCTGGTAACCCGACCGGCCCACCAGGCCCAGGGGCTTCAACGGCTCATCGAAGCGGCCGGGGGCCGTGCGTTCCTGTTCCCCCTGCTCGATATCAAACCCTTGAACGATCCGAGCCGGGCGCTGTCCTGGATCCGGGACCTCGCCCGTTACGATATCGCGGTATTCGTGAGCGCCAACGCGGTGGAGCACGGCCTGGGGTTAATGGCTCTGCACGGCGGGACGCTGGGGTCGATCGGGATCATCGCCGTGGGCAGGGCGACCGCCCAACGCCTAGAAGAGCGAGGCATCGCGGGCGCCGCTGTCCCGAGCGTTGCGAGCAGTGAAGGCGTGCTGCGCCTCGATACGCTCGGGGCGGACCGGATCGCCGGTAAACGGATCCTCATCTTTCGCGGGACGGGCGGCCGGGAACTCCTGGCCGAGGGCCTGCGCCGCCGCGGGGCGCTGGTGGACTATGCCGAGGTCTACGAGCGCGCCGTGACCGAGGTCGATCCCAAGCCCTTGCTTGGCCTCTGGGATCGGGGTGAAATAGGGGCCGTGATTGTGAGCAGTTCCGCGGCCCTGGAGCATCTCCTAGCGATGGGCGCCGCGATGGGGCGCGAGCGCCTGCTCGATGTAACGCTCGTGGTCCTGAGCGAAAGGCTCGCTGCCCGCGCCCGGCAGCTCGGCTTCCGGCGCCCGCCGCTCGTGGCGACCGAGGCCGGAGACGCGGGCCTGTTCTCGGCATTGACGGCGTGGCACACGCGGCAAGAGCCCCTGGACTTTATCAAAGGCGTGGGGGCCACCGGGGTAGAGGACCCATGAACGACGAATACCTGACGAGCGCCAAACCCGAAGGCGAGCCGGCCGAACCGCCGCCTCGACCCCCGTCGGCAGACGCCAGTGTGCCCCCGCGGGATCGAGGGGAGGCCCCGGGACCGGCCCCGCTTTCGACCGGCGCGTCCCCGGAACCTGTGCGCGGTATGACGGCCGCCCCGGCCGAGACGAAAGAGACGCCATCCGCGGGTCCGCGATGGCGGGCGTGGGCATTGCCCGCACTCTTCGTCCTGGCCTTGGTCGCGGCCTTCGCGTGGCGGCTTTTGGTCCTCTCCCAGACGAGCGCCGGGACCCAGAACCGCGTTGCCGAGATCGAGCCGCAACTGGACGGCCTGCGTCAAAAAACAGATGCGCACGCCAAGACCGATACCGAGCAGCTCGCCCGCTTACAGGGCGCTGTGGAGGACCAGAAGCGCCTCCAGGAGGCGCACGGCAAATCCATCGAGAAGCTGGCGCTATTGACTTCACAGGATAGCGAAGACCTGATCTTCGCCGAGGTCGCCTACCTCCTCGGGATCGCGCAGCAACGCCTGAGCTTCGAGCGCGATGTCCCGACCGCCATCCGGGCCATGGAGGCGGCCGATCAGCGCCTCTTGAACCTCATCCGGCCGGACCTCGACACGGTGCGGGCGGTGCTCATGGCCGACATCAATGACCTGCGCGCGGTCCCCGTCGTCGATACCACCGGCCCGGCTCTGTATCTCGCCGATGTCCTGGAGCGCATCGATTCCCTGCCCTTCCAGGGCGGCCTATCGCGCGCATCCGAAGAGGACGCGGGCAAGCGCACCGAGGCGGTGCAAACGCCCCGGCCACCCGTCCAATCCTTCGACGAGGCCGTCGAGCGCGTGTGGAACGATCTGCTAGGGCTCGTATCCATCAAGCCCCTGGGGGCCGAGGACGCGCGCATCTTCGATCCCAACTTCCGCAAGCTCATCGAGCAGCAGATCCACTTGGAGATCAGCAACGCCCGCTTGGACCTGTCACGCCGAGACGCGGCCGCATTCAAGGCGACGTCGGGGGTCCTGGCCGGGCTTTTCGAACGCTACTACGATGGGACGGATCCGGCCGTCGCGAGCATCCAAAAGCGGCTCAAGGAGATGCAGGCCCTGGAGCTGTCCCCTACCATCCCCGATGTCGCCAGGTCCATTAAGGGGCTGCGCGAGTACGTGCTGGCCAGGCGCAAGCTTGAAACACCCGAGGCCCCGGCCCAGGGCGACAGCGCCGCTACACCCGACGCCGCCGGAGCGGAGGCGGGCCAGGGCGATGCCGCCGCCGAACCGGCGCCGGTCCCCGGCGATCGCGCCGAGGACCCCGGCGCTACGAAACCGGCTCCCGACGAGGACGACAGCGACGCGCCGGACGCGAACCAACAGACACCGGACCCACACGACAGCACTGCCCCGCCGGCGGGGGCCGGAACGGTCCCCGCACCCCCGATCGGCACGCCGCCCGAGGCGCCTGGAGACGATCAGGGAGACGATCAGATACATCCTGAGGCGGCCCCTGGCACCGTCATCGCGCCGGACGACACCCCAGCGGCCCCACCCACCGCTCCGGGCGCGGGTGACCCAGAGACTCCCGACGCGGCGCCATGAGACTGCGATTCCTGATCGTCTTCGCGATCCTGGGCGCGGTGCTCGTCGCCTGGCTCTTCGGTCGCGACCATGGCCTGGTGGCCATCGCCTATCAAGGCCGACTGATCGAAACGAGCGTCAACGTCGCGTTGGTGGTGCTAGGCCTCACCGCGCTCCTCTGCTACGGCGCCGCACGTCTTGTTGCTCACCTCTGGTCCCTACAGCGACGGGTGCATGGATGGGCCCACACGCAGAAGACCGGCAAGGCCCGGCAGGACCTGGTGGCCGGCGCCATCGCCCTCTGCGAGGGCCATTGGCGCCAGGCCGAAGAGGCCCTGTACCGCAGCGCCGAGATCAGCGAGGCGCCCTTCCTCCATTACCTGGCCGCGGCCCGCGCGGCGCAGGCCCAGCGCGCCCACGAACGACGCGATCACTACCTCGATCTGGCCCGCGAAACGACCCCGAAGGCGGATCTGGCCGTGGCCCTGACATCGGCCGAGTTGCGCCTGGAGCACGGCGAGATCGCAGAGGCACGGGACGTCTTGCAGCGCTTGCGCTCCTTGCACCCGGCCCACCCCGAGGTGTTGCGCGCCGCGCTCCGGTTCCACGTCGAACAGGGGGAATGGTCCGAGGTCCTCGACCTTCTGCCGGCCATGAGCAAGCGCAAGGCGCTGCCGGTCGAGGAGGTATCCGCGCGTCAGGTCGAGGCCCATGCGGGCCTGCTCAGGGCGGCCCAGGATCCCGAGTCGCTGGAAAAGGCCTGGGCAGAGGTCCCGACCCCGCTGCGCAAACGGCCGCCGGTGCTGTACGCCTATGCCTCGCAGCTGCAACGCTACGGCGCCGGATCGCGCGTCATACCCCTCATCCACAAGACCCTGAAGACGGACTGGGACAGCGCGCTCTGCGCCTGTTACGGGACCATCGATGGCGGGGACACCGCCGCCCAGATCCGGGAGGCCGAGACGTGGCTCGCGGCGCACGGCGATGACCCGAGCCTTTTGCTCACGCTCGGGCGACTCTGCTACAAGAGCCGTCTATGGGGGAAGGCCTGCTACTACTTCGAGGCCAGCATCGCGCGCCAGCCCTACCCCGAGGCCTATTGGCTGCTCGCGCAGACCCTGGACCACATCGGCGACCCGGACCGCGCCGCCGAGAGCCGTCGCAAGGGACTCGACCTCGCGACCCGTGTCCGCGAGGCGCAAGCACCCGCGGGGCGCCACTAGCCCGCTCGATCGTCTCCCGCGCCTGGGTGGCCCCGGGATCTCGCGTGTCCCGCCGGCGTCTTCCAGGGACAGGGCCGGCCGGGATGGTTCCTCCTGCTATGATGCGGGGCTCCTCACACGGGTAGCGGATGGGACGATGGTCGGACTCAGGCCAGACAGCCAGAGAATGGGCAAGCGAACACGGGACGGGATCGCTCGTGTTCCTTAGCGGGCTAGGGACGGCGGCGCCGCCACAGCGTTACAGCCAGGCCCAATGCTGGGAGGCGTTCCGGGCCTGTAAGCATTACCGCCGCCTGGGCCACCGGGCGCAGGTCTTGGTCGAGCAGGTGCTTCTGGGCGACAACGGGATCGCGGCGCGCCATCTGGCCCCCGCCGAGCTCCAAGAGGTCTTCGACATCAACCCCGACACGCTGCACCGGCGCTTCGCCGACCATGCCCCCAGGCTCGCCACAGAAGCCGCTCTGCGTGCGCTCCACGATGCCGGCCTGAAGGCGGGACAGGTGGATGCGGTGATCGCCAGCACCTGCACAGGCTACCTGTGTCCCGGCATCACGAGCTATCTCATCGAGGGTCTGGGCCTCCGCCCCGAGGTGCTGGCCTTCGACCTCGTGGGGCAAGGTTGCGCCGCGGCCCTCCCCAACTGGTCCATGGCCGAGGCCCTGCTATCGGCAGGGCGCGCCCGGCAGGTGCTGTCCGTGTGTGTCGAGATCTCGAGCGCGGCGATGTACGTCGATGACGACCCGGGCGTGCTCATCAGCGGCTGTCTCTTCGGTGATGGTGCGGGTGCGGCGCTGCTTTCGGCGCGGCCTCCCGCCGGCCACCGGCGCATCGCCTGGCGGAGAGGGGGTTCCATGACCGATCCGGGCCGTCGCGACCTCCTGCGCTTCGAGCAACGCGGCGGCATGCTGCGCAACATCCTGACCCGTCCGGTACCGCAGCTCGCGGCCCGCTATGCGGCCGAGGTGCTCGAGCGGGTGCTGAGGTCGGAGCAGGTCGCTCGCGAGGAGATCGGCGCCTGGATATGGCATGCCGGCGGGCGCGACGTCCTCGCCGCACTGCAGGAGCGGCTGGGACTCTCGGAGGAACAGCTCAGGTACAGCCGCGCGATGCTGGCCGAATACGGCAATCTCAGCAGCGCCTTCGTGTACTTCGTCCTCCAAGCGGCGCTCCGGGACCCGGCCCCCGGCGGGCACTGGTGGATGTCGTCCTTCGGCGCCGGCTTCAGTTGCCATGGCGCCCTATTGCGGGTGGATTGAGAGTTGGGTGGAAGAGTAATGAGTCGGCTCGCTGCGCTCATGCCCGGCTCTTCTTAGGAACACCTGCCGAGGTCGATGGCAACCCTGAGAGCCGTTCCTCAACCGTCTGCCAGTTGAGATTCGAGAAGAACGCTTCGATATACTTCGGGCGCTCCGCCGGTTTGTAGTCGAGCAGAAACGCATGCTCCCAGACGTCCATGACGAGCACGGGCATAAAGCCGGACACGTTTCCGACTTCATGCAACGTGACCCAGTGGTTAGACAACCGGCCGTGTACCGGATCCAGGTAGCAAATCGCCCATCCGACTCCACGCATCTTGCCGACGCTGGTGAAGTCTGCTTTCCAAAGATCGTAGCTGCCAAAGCTCGATTCGACAGCCCGAACGAATGGTGAATTACCGGCCGGATCCACCCCGCCGTCCCTCTTCAAGTTGCTGAAGTAGTATTCATGCAAGACCATGCCGTTATACTCGAACCCGAGACGACGCTTGAGCTCTGAGTAGGCTGGCATCTCTTCCTGGTCAACCCGACCGTCTTTCAAGATCTCTGCGATTGCCTCCGTCAACCGGTTGGTTTCCTTGACATAACCTTCATAAAGCTTGAAATGCATCTCCAGAGTCCGATCAGAGATGCCGTTGAGCCTGCTGAGATTTAACTCTCTAACTCGATACATTTTCTCTACCTCCTTCTAGAATCATTGACTTTTCTAGCGAACGCCGCCCCGTACCCGGCTCGAACAATCTCCGTGCCATCCCCAGCCAGCCAGAATTATCTTATTGTTCCGCCGATTAGGGTATATATGGATCCAGCCGAAGTCTTTGCCGGGGTGAAGCTCTTACAAATGTCGGTAAGAATTACAGGGAGGTGCTCGCCAGATAATATATTCATGACCCGGTACTCCACGGCAAGCTAGAGCTGTAACACGATTACGCTCTCCTTTTTATCTGCTTCGATTTCATTCGTATAAGTTCGTCGCCTTAGTCTCTGGCTCCTTACGGGGTGTCTCGTCCCTCGCCTCGGACAATTTGTTAGCGATCCTGGACTCGCAACAGCCAATAGCCCGGACGACGCGAGTGATGCGCGAGCGCGAAGACAATGATGCCGTCTCTGGCTGGCCGATATACAACCGCAAACGGGAAAGTCTTTGAGAAAGACGCGTCGAGTATTCTTGGAGGCAGGTCGAGCGGGAAGTGCTTCTGTGAAACGCGAGCCAAGACCGGGCTGCTTCTTGTTGTAGTAAATAACTTCGGCAAGAAACTCACGGCGTGCTACCGCTACGAACCGGGGGCCTGTTTCAACGGGACAAGCGCCTAGCTTCGGCAAAGACGTCTTCTGCGGCGTAGGTTTTCGTTTCGCCCCGATCAAACGCCGCAACGCGATCTTCGATCTGTCGGGCCCACTCCGCCTCAATGTCAGAAAGCGGTGGGCGTAACCGGGGTTGGGTGAGATCGCAGCCGAGCGGTCCGCCCGCTCATTCCTCCCCGTAATCCACGAACCCCTCCACCCCCACCAACCGCTCGTCCTCGGGCAGATCGATGAGGCGGACGCCCTGGGTGTTGCGGCCGACGATGCTGATGTCGCGGGCCGGCGTGCGGACCAGCATGCCGCGGTTGCTGACCAGCATCACCTCGTCTTCGTCGCGGACCGCGATGGCGCCGACGAGCAGGCCGTTGCGGGCCGTCGTCTGGATGGTGATGACGCCCTGGCCGCCGCGCCCGTGGCGCGGGTAGTCCTCGACCGGGGTGCGCTTGCCGTAACCGCGCTCGGTGGCGCACAGGATGTGGGTGCCGGGCACGACGATGATGAGCGCGATGACCGTCTCGCCCTCGGCGAGCCGGAGGCCGCGGACCCCGCGCGCCGTGCGTCCCATGGCCCGCACCTCGCCCTCCCGGAAACGCACGGCCTTGCCGGCGCTCGAGAACAGCATCACGTCCTGCTCCCCGTCGGTCAAGGCGACGCCGACCAGCCGGTCGCCGTCGGGGAGCTCGATGGCGATGATCCCGCTCGGGCGCGGCCGCGAGAATTCGGCGAGCGGGCACTTCTTGACGACGCCCTGGCGCGTGGCCATGAGCACGAAGCCTTCCTGCTCGAAGGATTTGATGGGCAAGATGGCCGTGATGCGCTCGCCCTCGGCGAGCGGCAGGAGGTTGACCATGGGCTTACCGCGCGCCGTCCGTCCCGCCTGCGGCAGCTCGTAGATCTTGAGCCAGTAGAGCCGGCCGAGGCTCGAGAAGCACAGGATGGTGTCGTGGGTATTGGCCACGAAGAGCTTCTCGATGAAGTCCTCGTCCTTCATCGTGGTGGCGGTCTTGCCCTTGCCGCCGCGGCGCTGCGAGCGGTATTGATCGAGCGGCTGGGCCTTGGCGTAGCCTTCGTGCGAGAGGGTCACGACTACCTCCTCCTCGCTGATCAGGTCCTCGAGCCTGAGATCGGCCGCGTCGGTACGGATCTCGGTGCGGCGCGGATCGCTGAACTGATCCCGGGCCGCCGTGAGCTCCTCGCGGATCACTTCCATGAGCCGCCCGGGGACCCTCAAGATCTCGAGGAGATCCTGGATCTGTTTCAAAAGCGACTGGTACTCCTCGATGATCTTGTCCTGCTCCAGGGCCGTGAGTCGCTGCAGTCTCAAATCCAGGATCGCCTGGGCCTGGACCTCGGAGAGACGATAGCCCTCTCTGCCGAGGCCGTACTCCTCGGGCAGATCGCGCGGCCGCGAAGACTCGGCCCCTGCGCGCTCCAGCATTTCGACCACCACACCGGGCGCCCAGACGTTCTCCATCAGGCCGCGCTTGGCCTCGACGGGGCTGGTCGAGGCCTTGATGAGGGCGATGATGGGATCGATGTTGGCCAGCGCCACCGCGAGCCCCTCCAGCACATGGGCCCGATCGCGTGCCTTGCGGAGCCGATAGAGGGTCCGGCGTGTGACTACCTCGCGCCGGTGGCGCAGGAAGCACTCCAGGATCTCCTTGATGTTCAGCGTCCGCGGCCGGCCCTGCACCAGGGCCACCACGTTGATGCCGAACACCACCTGCATGTTGGTGTGCTGGAAGAGGTTGTTCACGACCACTTCCGCGATCTCCCCGCGCCTGAGCTCGATCACCAGGCGCATGCCGTCCTTGTCGGACTCGTCGCGCATCTCGCGGATCCCTTCGAGCTTCTTGTCCTTGACGAGCTCGGCGATGCGCTCCTGGAGCCTGGCCTTGTTGACCTGGTAGGGCAGCTCGGAGACCACGATGCGTTCTCCCTCGTTCTCGAACGAGGTCCTGGCGCGGAGGTAGATCCGCCCCCGGCCACTCTCATAGGCTTCGCGGATCCCGGCGACGCCGTGGATGATCCCCGCGGTCGGGAAATCGGGACCGGGGATGAGCTCGCAGAGATCCGAGATCGTCAGCTCGGGCCGCTCGATCAGCGCCAGGCAGGCGTCGATGACCTCGCGCAGGTTGTGCGGCGGGATGTTGGTGGCCATCCCTACGGCGATCCCAGTCGAGCCATTGATCAAAAGGTTGGGGACGCGCGTCGGCAGGATCGCGGGCTCGGTCTCCGAGCCGTCGTAGTTGGGGACGAAATCGACGGTTTCCTCGTCGAGATCGGCCAGCAAATCGTGGGCGATGCGCGACATGCGCACCTCGGTATAGCGCATGGCCGCCGGGGAATCGCCGTCCACCGAACCGAAATTGCCCTGCCCATCGATGAGCATGTAGCGCAGCGAGAAGGGCTGGGCCATGCGCACGATGGTGTCGTAAATGGCCACGTCGCCGTGGGGGTGGTATTTACCGATGACGTCGCCGACCACGCGCGCCGATTTCTTGTAGGGCTTGTTCCAGTCGTTGCCGAGCTCGCGCATGGCATACAGGACGCGCCGGTGTACCGGCTTGAGCCCGTCGCGGGCGTCGGGCAGGGCGCGCCCCACGATGACGCTCATGGCGTAGTCCAGATAGGACTGGCGCATCTCGTCTTCGATGTTGACGGGGGATAGGTCTTTGGCGAAATCGACCATGGCCACTTCAATCAATCAATTAGAGGCTCTGCAGGAGGCCGGAGGTGGCGGTATTTTAGCATGGCACTGCATTTCTCACCGGCATCGTGCTGCGACGCCGCGGCGCGCAGGTCGCCGTAGGCGGTGCGCCGGGTATGCTCAGAGTCTGACCTATTTGTCAAGCTGCGACCCGCCTGGGGGGATTTTAACATGTCATACCTACACCTGCTGTCCTGCCCTGGTCTCAGGGCTTCGCGGCTGCGCCGATATACCGCGTATGTTTGGCGACGACGAGACCTATTACACCTGCGTGGCGAAGGAGATCGACAGCGACCAGGACCGACCGGGGCTCCGGGCCAAAGCCCTGGCCGAGACCGACTATGAAGAGCGGCGGGCCCGGGCGCGTTACCTCAAGCTGCGGGTCAAGGTGACGAAGGCCGAGGTCTCGTGCCGACGGCATGTTAACTGAGGTCTTAGTCTGGAGACCCAGAACGCGCCAGTCATTGTATTCGCGGAGGTATTATGAAAAGCCGATATCAAGGAAAGCGATTCATCGATAAAGTCAATTTCCCCCACGGGTTTAATAGGGGTGCCTTTTCAATACCGCACGCAACTATGCTTGAGGAGTACGGGGCTCACTGCGTGGCATTGATGCACGTCGAGATCGAGCCGGAAACAGAAGGAGAGCGTCATTTCGTAGCGGTGTGCGCGAGAACGAATGAACCGCGTTCTGAATTGGAACATGTGTGGCTACAGTATCTGAAACTGGTCGAGAACAGCCAAAAGCTGACATCCATATTTCTTGGTAAAGGGGGTGGGTTTACTGTCGCCGCCGAAGTAGGAACCGAGACCATCAGTTTTTCGACGATTATTTATCGAGAAGAATGGGCAAAGCGCCATAAATAGGGGCCTAACACGCAGGCAAGGGGTCAGCTTGAACCTTCCCCGAAAACGCCCGGATGGACCACGGATGGCTCGTAGAAGCAATCCGAGCTTACCGGTTGCAGCGTTGGCACCGTGGACGGCGGAGATACCGAGGTCGGTGTAGTAAGCGCAGGGTGCGCTGTGCGCACGCGGAATGGCCGAGTATGCCTCTGAGTGGTTACCGTGAACCCAACGCTCGATCCGCGTGCGCACCGCAAACCACGCGGTGCACACCCTACGACTGCTATTCCCACGGGGAAACCAGGGTAGGGGCCACGGCAGGTACGCACGGGCCTCTACCCTCCACTTTTACCATGGATGAGGGTAACCATCTGAGAGATGAGACACATCGAGACGTAGCAGTAGAAGCGTATCGGGCCTATGCAAGTGGGAAGCTTCCAGTAACGACTTTGAATCTTCGCGGTCCGATCAGTCCTAGGATTCTTGCGCAAGGTCAACGCGCCATGAGGAATCCATCATTTGCGTCACTCTTAACTCCAACCGAACCGCATGGTATACTCTACATTGGTGGGCATACATCCGGTAAAGATACCATGCGTTTCATGAAGATGATCAATGCGTGCAGGCGAGCAGAGGATACATACATTCGCAAGAGATATGCAGAGAACGATAAGTGGCACGCTCACAAGGTCGCTAATATGTTGACGACAGGCCTTCTTCGAACAGGATTCTCAATAAGGGATTGGTGGATATTGTCGATGGAGGGCAAATATATGGCGAGTTTGAGTTGCTGGTAGGGTACCAAGAAACATTTCACCGTTTGCCTCCTTGGAACTCCAAGCGGGATGCAGATTCAGCTTACATCCGTTCGCTCAACGTGACTAAAGACCAATTTGCTATTGGAACAAGAACTTGTCACACAGAGTGGCTCGCGGATGCTTGTCCAGGGCTAACCGCTCTCACGGGCCAAGTTCTGGGTGGTGGGATCGAGCACGGCGAGAGGCTGTCAGTTTTAGTTAATGCTTCTGCAATCTCGAAGGCGCTTTGTGTTCGCTAACAGGCATGCCACCTATCACGGTTTGGTAGCGATTGGTCCTTTTGAGCGGGGCCCAGATACCCTGCCCTATTCCATCCCTCCCATTGCGAGCATTGGCTGGCCTTTGCCCAAGGTTATACCAGAAGGCCGTCGTGTAATCCTCTCTTGCGAACTGCCCGGTGCGCACCCGCATGCTATCGTGGCGTTAGAGCAGGGTACTCGATTAAGCGGCAACGGTTTGTACCTCCGATGGGAGCTTGTTCAGGATCAGTTGCTGAAGCTGGACCTTTTTGCTCGCGTTGTCGATGTCAATGCCAACAAGGTTTCCGTTGGCGTCATAGTCCACCACAACGCCTTCAGAGATTTCTCGGCTTTCGACACTCGGCTGTTCGGAGAGGTCAATATATAAGGAATCCGTGTCGGCGTAGTAATTCAGTTTCATGGCTTGAAACCTCGGTCCAAGAAAGCATTATGGATCGTCACCTTATCCTCCAACGTGACGACCCGCAAGTAGCGGCCGCCGAGATCCGGGCAAGCGGCCCAGAATCTATATCGGTTGTGTTCCTGGGGTTCCGAACGAACCGGTTCATCAACGACTCGAATGCACCATTCCTTCTTGAGATATGGGCGCTTCCGGAGTACCTTATTCTCGAAGTACTCAGTGAACTGATAGGCGGTCACGTTTTAACGGGATACCCGAGACGGCCTCAAGTCGTAGTCGAGCAAGCGCAGGCGCGCTGTGCGCACCACAAGCTGGATGTTTCCATACGATGAGCCCAATGCGTGGTCCGCCTGCGCACAGCAAAACCACAAACGACGCGGTTGCTTGTATGCACGGAAACTCCGAATGAGATATCACACGAGCGCTCCTATCTGAAAAGGTGTGGAGATGCTTAGGCACCCGAAGGACGAGGCTCAAGGACATCGGGCAGCTACCGGTATGCCTCTGGTCCACTCGACCATTCGTTCCATCATTCCCCATTCCAGGCCTAAGGGGGCAAAGCTGGGCGAACGCCCTTTTTGAACCGGCGTCCTCCAATAAAGGAAGCCATTGAAGGACGGCTGTCTATGTCCTTCTGTATTAGTTCCTTCATGGCGAGAAGGCGTTCCAACTCTATGACGATGGTTGGCGGGTAGCGAAGTAAGAGTAAATACTCAGCTTAGCGCCCCCGGCCTGGTTGGACAGATGCGTGCGGATCAGGCACTAGCACCGTCCTCGCAGGCGGCTGGGTTCTATTTAAGCTAGAAAAACTCTGTACGGGTGATAAGTTCCATCTTTATCGCGCACGAAAAACTCCCCGCCGTTGTCTAGCTCTTTAACAACATCTTCTAATAGCCGTAAAGAGACACGGAAAACCTCGGTTCGAGTGCTTGGTTCCACTCGCTGCCTAAGTTTCTCAAGCCTTGCTGCCATACTCTTACCTAGCAGGATGTGAATTCGTTCATCCGCCTGAACATGTTCCGTGCTCTTCGTCATCCTCGTGTAAGCTCCTTCTCCCTCATCTGTGTGTTCGTTAGCTCGCTCAACCAATGCAGACATATATAACCCCCGTTGATGTGTGGGGGTGAGCGACGTGATACTGTGCCCGACCCGAGAACATACACCCTGCGTACCCCGTGTACGCAGGGCGTCGCGTCCATGATTTATTGTAAAAGCGCCTGCACGCGGTCCCAAAGCTCCCAAACCGCAAGTACCGTTCCCGTCGCGGTCCCAGCTGCGATCGCCCACGTTCTTAAAGTCCAGCTTAGCCCCTTAGGGGCGTCAGGCCGGACCAATATCTCAACAACCACCTGGCCCTCCTCGACGCGCACTATCTTCTTGCGTCGAAGCCATACTAGAAACATCATATAGATGCCTCCTATCAACTAAGGCACACCCGACCCCGACACAGCAGAGCGGGGAAAGCTACTCGGGGGCCATTGGCGGGGACTATCCCGCTCCGCTTTCGTGTGAGTTCATGGTGTCTCCTCGAAGTTGATTGGAATTATGCTACGACGTCCTTTGTGGAGGTGGTTACCCGCCGCCTCTTTCATAAGCCATTGAGTTCATGATATTTTCTCCTGTCAAAGGTTGATGCACCATTGGTTGGTGCGGACGCGTGGATACGTGATCCACACATGTAGTCTAGCACGCCCTTGGGCCATGTCAACCCCCCCAGGGGGCCTCTTTATGCCCATGGAGTGCTATGGTTAGAGCGCGATTGGACCATGAGGGTCGACGGAAGGTTCCGGCGCGTGTGCTGTGACGGCTTCAGGAAGCAGCAAAGAAATCAAGCCGTGCGGCCGCCAGACCAGCGCTTGGTGGCCTCGCGACCGGCAGTGGTGAGAAATCGGGGCTACAGCGCCTCCGACGCGAAGTCAGCAAGCCGTGAACGCTCGCCGCGCAAGAGGATCACGTGGCCGCTGTACTCCCACTCTTTGAAACGGTCCACCGCGTAGGTCAGGCCCGAGGTGGTCTCGCTCAGGTAAGGCGTGTCGATCTGGGCGAGGTTGCCGAGGCAGACGATCTTGGTGCCGGGGCCGGCGCGGGTGATGAGGGTTTTCATCTGCTTCGCGGTCAGGTTCTGGGCCTCGTCGATGATCACGTAGCGGTTCAGGAAGGTGCGGCCGCGCATGAAGTTGAGCGAGCGGATCTTGATGCGCTTCTGTAACAGATCGGTGGTGGCGGTGCGCCCCCAGTCTCCGCCGACATCGGTCTGCGTGAGGACCTCCAGGTTGTC
The DNA here is from genome assembly GCA_050740695.1 of Gammaproteobacteria bacterium. Lineage (GTDB taxonomy): Bacteria > Pseudomonadota > Gammaproteobacteria > JACCXJ01 > JACCXJ01 > JACCXJ01. The sequence goes on from JBOIDR010000002.1 coordinate 60,829, forward strand.
GGGCAAGGCCCCCATCCAGGGCGTCATCTTCTCCTCCTCGGTGCCCGGGAGGAAACCGATGTCCTCGCCCACCGGCACCGTGATGCGGGTCATGACGATCTCGCGATAACGCTGCATCTCCATGGTCTGCGCGAGGCCCGCGGCGAGGGCCAGCAAGGTCTTGCCGGTCCCGGCCGTGCCGAGCACGGTCACGAAATCGACACTAGGGTCCATGAGCAGGTTCAAGGCGTAGCTCTGCTCGCGGTTGCGGGCGGTGATGCCCCAGACGGCGTTGCGGGCCGCCCGGTGATCTACGACCTTCTGGAGCGTGGTGCGCTCGCCCTGCCCGCGCCGGACGATGACCTCGAAGTCCTCCTTGCCGGGCTGGTAGAGGAATTCGTTCGGGTACCAGCGCGCTACCTGCGGCCCCTGCACGTCATAGAAGGTATGACCGTGCTCCTGCCAGCAGCGCATGTCCTCGCCATGATCCTCCCAGAAATCGGGGGGGAGCTCGTGGGTGCCGGCATAGAGCAGGCGGGCGTCGTCGATGACCCGGTCGCTGTAGTAGTCCTCGGCCGGGACGCCCAGGACACGCGCCTTGATGCGCAGGTTGATGTCCTTGGAGACCAGGATGACGGTGCGCTCGGGACGGAGCGGCCCGAGGGCGATGGCCACGGCCAGGATGATGTGATCCGGCTTGTTGCCGGGCACGGGCGCGGGCAGGTCCACGCTGAGCTGTTCGGTCTGCAGGAACAGGCGTCCGCCCCGCGGCCCCGGAGGAGCAATCGATCCCCCGGGGAGGTCGCCGTTGCGAGCGCTCGTCGGCTGCGGGAGCGGCAGCCCCTCTTCGATGGCCCGGCGATCGGCGTCGCCGATCAGCTCATCCAGGAAGCGGCTGACCTGGCGGGCGTTGCGGGCCAGCTCCGAGGCGCCCTTCTTGGCCGCGTCCATCTCCTCCAGGACCACCATGGGCACGTACAGATCGTGCTCCTCGAAGCGGAACAACGCCGTCGGATCGTGCAGCAACACATTGGTGTCGAGCACGAACAGCCGCAGACCAGACTCGGTGACCACCGAGGCGTGCTCTGCAGGTGGGAGCCGCGCTCCCTAAAGGGCCTGGAGCGCCAGCAACACCTCGGCGACGTGGCCTTCCACCTTGACCTTGCGCCATTCCCGGCGCAACACACCGTCGCCATCGATGAGGAAGGTGCTGCGTTCTATCCCCATCACCTTCCTGCCGTATAGGTTCTTTTCCTTGAGGACATCGTACCGGCGGCACAGGGCCTCGTCCTCGTCCGACAGGAGATCGAAAGCCAGGCACTCCGCGCCCTTGAAACGCTCGTGGGAGGAGAGCCCGTCGCGCGATACGCCGAGCACCACGGCATGGGCGCGCGCGAACGCCGGTAATTGATCGCGGAAGTCCCGGCTTTCGATGGTGCAGCCCGGGGTGCTGTCCTTAGGGTAGAAATACAGGACCACGGCCTGGCCCCGGAGCGCGGACAGCCGGATCGATTTCCCGCTGGTCGCGGGCAGCTCGAAGTCGGGCACCGGCTGGCCGAGTGCGGGCGGGCTCATATCGGCTTCCCTATCACTTGACGGGTTCCATGACCGCATCCAGGTTGAGCTGGTCGCAGAGATCCATGAACTCGCCGCGCAAGGTGGCGATGGAGGTGTTGGTCGGGACGCTGATGGTCACGTGCAGGGAGAACATGGGGGTCCCGGTATGGGCGGCCGCGTAGCTACCGGTGTAAAGCTCTTCGATGTTGATGTCCCGCGCCGAGAAGAACTGCGCGATGTCGTGGACGATGCCCGGCCGGTCGCTTGCCACCACCTCTACCGCGTAGGGCATGAGGTTGGCGACCTTCTCGCGGACCTCGGTGCGCCGTGAGATGAGCGTGAGGTCCAGGCTGTCCTCGAGGCGCGGGATCATGCTCTCGATCTTGGCGATCGCATCCCAGGTGCCGGCGAGCAGCAGGATCACGGCGAACTCGCCGCCAAGGACCGCCATGCGGCTGTCGAGGATGTTGCAGCCGCAGTCCTTGACGGCCTTGGATAATTGGTGCACGAGCCCTGGGCGGTTGTTGCCGAGGGCAGAGATGACGAAGTGATTCTGCATCCGGGGTCGGGCGCGCGCCGGGGGAGAAGGCGAACGGGAAGTATACCTGAAATCGTGCCGGGATCGGCCAAGCGTGGGGCGCGCCGGGCACGGCAGATTCGTCTCCCGTCTCCGCCTCAAGCACGGGTGGCGCAGGAGTTTCTCGTCATACGCAGGTAGTCGAGGACCAAGCGTATGTTTCTGTTCAGTTTGCGCATCGTCTGCGCGACGCTGGATCCGCCTTTGGACTTTATGACCCCGATGGCGAAGCGTTCAAGACGGTCTTCTCGGGCGCCGTACAACGGCAGCCCTTTCCTACCTCATCCAGGGTCGGATCTCCAGGATCCGCTATATGTCCCTAACCTCCTTGACGTTCCTGGACAGGACACAGTCGCCCTGTGGGGGTCCTATAGAGAGCAATCACTTGACAGATACCTTGCATTCGCATATGGTCGCGCGATGCAGACCACCCTCCGCATCGACGACCAGCTCTACCGCGAGGCCAAGGCCGAAGCGGCCCGCGCCGGTGTCACCATCACCGGCTTCATAGAGGAGGCCCTGCGGCTCCGCCTGCGCCACAAGGCCGCGGGCGCGCGGGCCGTACCGGTCGAGTTGCCCACCGTCGCAGCCGGCAAGGGCTTCCCTTTCGGTCCGGAGGACCTGAAGGTGCTCGCGCGCGAGGCGGATCGGGAGGCCGACGGGTTGAAGCTTCGCAGGCCCCGCGTACGGCGTCGCTAGCGCCCAATGCACCTGCTGGATGCGAACGTCCTCATCTACGCGTTTCGGCGCGACAGCCCGTACCACGGCCCCTGCTACGCGTGGCTCACCTCGGCCCTTTTACAGGAGTCTCCCGTCGCGACCACCTCCGTGGTCGATCTGGCGCTCCTCCGGATCGTCACCCTGCCGTCTCTTGGCAAGGCAGCGGCGGCTGTGGCTGATGTCTTTCGATTCCTGGCAGCGCTCGAGGCTCAGCCGGCAGTGGTCCGGATCGAGCCCACAGATCGGCATCTGCCACTCTTCGCGAAGCTTTGCGTCGATCTCAAACTGCGCGGCAACGATATCAACGATGCTTATCTCGCGGCGCTCGCGCTCGAACATGATGCCGTCTTTGTCACCGCGGATCGGGGGTTCGCGCGGTTCTCAGGACTGAGGATCCTCGATCCTCTGGCGGGCGAGGGGGGCTGAGCGCGCCGGCTCGATCACCGCACGGCGCCCGCGCGCGTGTTATCGTGCACGCTCGGTCCACGACCGTCGTGGTCGTTCGCGGGGGACCGCAAGGACTAAGACGCTGAGCATTCGACTGTTTCGATCCACGGCCACGGTCGGGGGCATGACACTCGTCTCGCGCGTGTTCGGCTTTGTGCGTGACATGGTCATGGCGCACATGCTCGGCGCGGGCTTGAGCGCCGATGCCTTTTTCGTCGCCTTCCGCATCCCCAACCTCCTGCGCCGCTTCTTCGCCGAAGGGGCTTTCTCCCAGGCCTTCGTGCCGGTGCTGTCCGACTACAAGAATCGCCAGAGCCGGGCCGAGACCGAATGTTTCATCGACCGCGCCGCCGGCGCGCTGGCCGGCGCCGTGGGTGTGATCACGGTGTGCGGAATCGTCGCGGCGCCTTTGATCATATTCGTGTTCGCGCCCGGGTTTCTGGCGGCCGAGAGCAAGTACGAGCTGACTGTGTCGCTGCTCCGCGTGACGTTCCCTTATATCTGGTTCATCTCGCTCGCCGCCTTCGCCGCCGCGATCCTGCAGTGTCACGGGCGCTTCGCCGTGCCGGCCTTCACACCGACGTTCTTGAACCTGAGCCTCATCGTGGCGGCGTTGTGGATGACCGGGTATTTCCAGGAGCCGGTGATGGCCCTGGCCTGGGGGGTGTTCGCCGGCGGCATCGCGCAGCTCCTGTTTCAATTGCCGTTCGTCTTTCGGCTGGGCTTTTTCCCGGTTCCCCGGATCCGCACCGGTGACCCCGGCGTCCGGCGCATGCTGGCACTCATGGGGCCGTCGATATTCGGGGTCTCGGTGGCCCAGATCAACACCTTGATCGACACCCTCATGGCCTCCTTCCTGGCCACCGGGAGCGTTTCGTGGCTATATTACTCGGAACGGCTGGTGGAGTTCCCGCTCGGGGTCTTCGGCATCGCGCTCGCGACCGTGATCCTGCCGCAGCTCTCGGACCACCACAGCACCGGCTCGCGCGAGACCTTTTCGCGCACTCTGGACTGGGCCCTGCGCTGCGTGTTGGCGATCGGCGCACCGGCCGCGGTCGGGCTCGCGGTCCTGGCCGGACCCATGCTGTGCGCCCTGTTCCAGTACGGAGAGTTCGGGGCGCACGACGTGGCGATGGCGGAGAAGAGCCTCACGGCCTATGCGCTCGGGCTTTTGGCCTTCATTCTCATCAAGATCCTGGCCCCGGGGTATTACGCTCGGCACGACACCAAGACCCCGGTGCGAGCCGGCCTCGTGGCGATGCTGTTGCACTTAGCCCTGAATATAGCCCTAATCGTGCCGTTGGCTCACGCCGGCCTGGCGCTCGGCACCTCGCTCGCGGCCTATGTGAACGCCGCGCTCCTGTACCGCGGACTGCGCCGGCAAGGGGCCTATTCCCCGGTGGCGGGCTGGGGGGCGTTCCTGACCCAGGTGTTCGGTGCCACCGCGATCATGGCCGCTTTTCTTGTCATGACCTGCCCGCCCCTCGGGCAGTGGCTCGCCTGGGGTATGGCGGACAGGGCCTTGCGGCTCGCGGGCCTGATAGGCGGCGGTGCCCTGCTGTATGGGGCCGCGCTGTGGGCCCTGGGGCTGCGCTGGAAAAATATGATGATGTCGCGGGCCTCCACATGATTCGGGCCATAGGATTCACCATATCATTCGGGCCGTATCATTCAGCAACGCTATAGACCGTCATACCTGCGAAAGCAGGTATCCAGGACTTATACCGGTTTCCTGGATGCCAACTTCCGCTGGCATGACGGTGGTTCTGCCACCTGAATGCGTAAACGTCTTATGAAACATACTACTAGATAGTCATGCACCCCAAGCGCTTCGCGCCCCGGCGCGGCCCCGTTCTCCAGGCGCTCGGCCGACAGGGAGCGGTCGTGACCATCGGCAACTACGACGGCGTACACCTCGGCCACCAGGCGGTGATCCATGTGCAGAGACGCGTGGCCGCGCGCCTGTCCCTACCCACCGTGGCACTGGTTTTCGAACCGCAGCCGCGCGAATATTTCGACCCCCGGTCGGCGCCGCCACGCCTCACACGCTTGCGCGAGAAATACCTGCTCCTCCGTGACTATGGTATCGATCACTTCATGTGCCTGCGCTTCGGCGCGGGGCTCGCGGCAGAGACGGCCGAGGACTTCGTCGACCGGGTCTTGACCGAGCGGCTCGGGGCACGCGGGGTCGTGGTAGGCGACGACTTCCACTTCGGGCAGGGGCGCAGGGGCGACTATGCGCTCCTCCGTGCGCTCGGGCAGGCGCGGGGGATCGAGATCGTGGGCGTGCCCGCCTTCGAGCGCGACGGCGCACGCGTGAGCAGCACGCGCGTCCGTGAGACGCTGGCTCGCGGCGACCTCTCCGCCGCGAGCCGCTTGCTGGGGCGCCCCTATGCCATCTTCGGGCGCGTCGTCCACGGCGAGAAACGCGGCCGCACGTGGGGCTACGCCACCGCCAACGTCCCCTTGCGCCGCCGTTCCTCGGCGGTGCGCGGGATCTTTGTCGCCCGGGTGCGAGGGCTTGGACCTCGGCCGCTGCCCGCCGTCGCCTATGTGGGACCACGCCCTGCCCTCGCGGAGACGCGCGAGTTGCTCGAGGTTCATCTGCTAGATTTCGACGCGGATCTGTACGGAGAGACGCTGTGGGTGGAATTCCTGCACCTACTTCGTGAGGACCGGACGTTCGATACGCTGGAGGCGCTCCGGGCTCAGATCGCGCTGGATGTCGAAGCCGCCCGCCGCCTGTGGGTCCAGGGGACGGGTATCGACGGCCTGGGGATAGAAGGGCTCTGGACAGAGGGATCGGGGAGCTCGACACCCACGGCCGGCGACCACGCGCTCGGGGGCTCCGCAGCATGACGGACTACAAGGCCACCCTCAACCTCCCCCGCACTGCCTTCCCGATGCGCGCGAACCTGGCCGAACGCGAGCCCGAGACGTTGAAGCGCTGGTCGGCGGAAGACCTCTACGGCCGCATCCGCGCGGCGCGGGCCGGGGCGCCACGCTACATCCTGCACGACGGCCCACCCTACGCCAACGGCGAGATCCACATCGGGCATGCGGTGAACAAGGTGCTCAAGGACATCATCGTTAAGGCGCGCACCTTGGGTGGCTTCGACGCCCCGTACGTGCCCGGCTGGGACTGCCATGGCCTGCCCATCGAGCTCATGGTCGAGCAGCGCATCGGGACGCCGGGCACGCGCGCCGATGCGCGCGCCTTCCGCAGCGCCTGCCGGGAGTATGCCCGCACCCAGGTGGAGAAGCAGCGCGCCGACTTCCAGCGCCTCGGAGTCCTGGGGGACTGGGAGCGGCCCTACCTCACGATGGACTTCAAGGTCGAGGCCGACATCATCCGCGGGCTCGGCCGCATCGTCGCGGCCGGGCACCTGCACCGTGGCTTCAAGCCGGTACACTGGTGCTGCGACTGCGGCTCGGCCCTCGCGGAGGCCGAGGTCGAATACCAGGATCGGGATTCACCGGCCATCGATGTGCGCTTCCGGGTGCTGGAGGACGCCGCCTTGCTGGCACGCTGCCATCACGTCCCCGAGCACCCCGGCCGTGGTCCGATCTCGATCGTGATCTGGACCACCACGCCCTGGACCCTGCCGGCCAACCAGGCCGTGGCCGTGAACCCCGAGGCCGAATACGCGGTCGTCCAATGCGAGGGACCCCATGGCCCGGAACGCCTCTGCCTGGCCGAGGCGCTCATCAAGGACACGCTGTATCGCTCGGGCATCGAGGACTACCGGGTAGTCGCCTACGGGCGTGGCCGGGACGTTGAAGACGTTCGCCTGCAGCACCCCTTCTATGCCCGCGAGGTGCCGGTGATCCTCGCCGAGCACGTGAGCCTGGAGGCCGGCACCGGGGCCGTACACACCGCGCCCGGCCATGGCCAGGAAGACTATGTGGTCGGCAGCCGCTACGGCCTGCCAGTCCACAACCCGGTGGGCGCCGACGGTCGCTTCCTGCCGGATACCGAGGTCTTCGCCGGCGAGCACGTGCTCGCCGCCAACGAGCACGTGATCGAGCTCCTGCGGGCCAAGGGCGCGCTCTTGCATCGCGAGATGGTGCGCCACAGCTATCCCCATTGCTGGCGGCATCGCACGCCGATCATCTTCCGCGCGACCCGTCAATGGTTCATCGCGATGGACGGCCGCGGCCTGCGCACCCAGGCACTCGCGGCGATCGGAGGGGTGTCATGGATGCCGGAATGGGGCGATAGCCGGATCCGCGGCATGATCGAAAACCGCCCCGACTGGTGCATCTCGCGACAGCGCGCCTGGGGCGTCCCGATCCCGCTCTTCGTCCACGCGCACACCGGCAACTGGCACCCCGACACCCCGAGGTTCATCGAGGCCGTGGCCGAAAGGGTCGAGGGCGCGGGCATCGAGGCCTGGTTCGACCTCGACCCCGCGACCCTGCTCGGCGAGGACGCGCGCGACTACGAAAAGGTCGGGGACATCCTGGATGTGTGGTTCGATTCGGGCGTCACCCACACCACCGTGCTGGGTGCCGATGCGCGCCTGGAGTTCCCGGCCGATCTGTACCTGGAGGGCTCCGATCAGCATCGCGGCTGGTTCCAATCCTCGCTCATCACCGCGGTGGCGATGCACGGGAGGGCACCCTATAAATCGGTCCTCACCCATGGCTTCACTGTGGACGCAGAGGGCTTGAAGATGTCCAAGTCGCGCGGTAACGTGGTCGTACCCCAGGAGCTCATGAACCGGCTCGGGGCCGATGTCCTGCGGCTTTGGGTCGCGGCCACGGATTACCGGGCGGAGATGGCCATCTCCGACGAGATCCTGACGCGCATCGCCGATGCCTACCGGCGCATCCGCAACACCGCGCGCTTCCTGCTCGCCAACCTGGACGGTTTCGACCCCGATGTCGATCAGGTCGCCGCCGAGCACCTCCTGGAGCTGGACCGCTTCGTTCTGGATCGGGCGGCGCGCTTGCAGGATGAGGTCATCGCGGCCTACGACGGCTTCCAGTTCCATTTGATCTATCAGAAGGTCCATCACTTCTGTTCCATCGAGCTCGGCAGCGTGTACCTCGATATCATCAAGGACCGGCAGTACACCCTGCCCAAGAAGCACCTCGCGCGGCGCTCGGCCCAGACCGTCCTATACCACATCATCGAGGCCCTGGCGCGCTGGATCGCACCGATCCTGTCCTTCACCGCGGACGAGATCTGGCAGTACCTCCCGGGCCGGCGCCGCGGATCGGTATTCATCGAGCGCTGGCATGAAGGGCTCGCCGCGCGCGCGCCCTCCGAAGGATTCGGGCCCGATGTCTGGCGGGTCGTCATGCAGGTGCGCGAGGCGGTGGCCCGCGACCTCGAACGGCTGCGGGTCGCGGGTGGGATCGGCTCATCGCTCGACGCGGAGGTGGACCTGTACGCCGATGGGGGGGTGTTCACGGCGCTCGCGTCCTTCGGCGACGAGTTGCGCTTCCTGCTGATCACGAGCGCGGCCAGGCTCCATCCGATCGCGGAGGCGCCCGAACACGCCATCCTCGCGGACCTACCGGGTCTCGAGATAGCGGTGGTGCCGTGCGCAGAGCCGAAGTGTGTGCGATGCTGGCACCACCGCGCCGATGTGGGCAGCCACCCCGAGCACCCGGGCCTCTGTGGCCGCTGCGTCGAGAACGTGGTCGGCAAAGGCGAGGTCCGGTGTTATGCCTAGTAGGCAGTCATGTTGAATCGAAGTGGTTCGTCACCCCGGCAAGGATTGCTCACCGCATCCCTGCGGTTCGGGCTGCGCCCCGCGCTACGCGTGGCCAAATCCGCTCCTGGCGGATTTGTGCCGGACTCCAGGATGCAGGACAGCACCTATGTCCACGTACTCTGGATTCCGGCAATCCCCCGTATCAAGTACGGGGCAGGCTATGTCGGAATAGCGCGTCTGTTTGAATCATCGCCCAGGCCGCTGCCGCCGTGACGACCGAACACGACATCGGCCAACAAAAAATCGGAGGCTCGGAAGAGCTCCGGCAACCCGGCGCCGGTCCGGTTCCGACGCGCGCCTGGCGCTGGCTCATGCTGGCCGTCGCGATCATCGTCCTGGACCAGCTCACCAAGATGGCCGTGCGGGAGACCTTGAGCCTGCATGAAATCGTGCCGATCACCCCCCTTCTCAACCTGACCCTGGTACACAATACCGGCGCGGCCTTCAGCTTTCTGAACGATGCCGGGGGCTGGCAACGCTGGCTGTTCATCGGTCTGGCCTTCGCGGTCAGCGCGGGCATCGTGGTGTGGCTCCTCCGGCACGGGGACGAGCGCTCGTGGTACACCCTGGCGCTCACCCTGGTGCTCGGCGGGGCCGTCGGCAACCTCTGCGATCGGCTGACGCTCGGGTACGTGATCGACTTCATCGATGTCTATTATCAGGGCTGGCACTGGCCGGCGTTCAATGTCGCCGACTCGGCGATCAGCATCGGGGCGGCCCTCTTGTTGGTCGATGCCCTGAAACCATCGAGGTAATAAGCGGCCCAACGAGGACTACCGTTATGCAGATCATGCTTGCCAACCCACGCGGTTTTTGCGCCGGAGTCGATCGCGCCATCGGGATCGTCGAGCGCGCACTCGATCTCTATGGGGCGCCGGTCTATGTCCGCCACGAGGTTGTCCACAACAAGTACGTCGTCGATGGCCTGCGCGCCAAGGGCGCCGTATTCGTCGACGAGCTCGACGATGTCCCCGACGACTGCACCGTGATCTTCAGCGCCCACGGGGTCTCCAAGGCGGTGCGCGAGGAAGGCGCACGGCGGCGACTCAAGATCTTCGACGCCATCTGCCCGCTGGTCACCAAGGTCCACATGGAGGTCGGTTATTACCAGGACGAGGGCCGAGAGTGCATCCTCATCGGCCACGCCGGGCATCCGGAGGTCGAGGGCACGCTCGGGCAGTACCGGCGCACCGACGGCGCCGGCGGCATCTATCTGGTCGAGTCCGTGGACGATGTGTGGGCATTGCAGGTCAAGAACCAGGAGTTCCTCGCCTTCGTGACCCAGACGACCCTGTCGATGGACGACACCGCCCAGGTCATCGATGCCCTCAGGCGGCGTTTCCCGAAGATCGTGGGACCCAAGAAGGAAGACATCTGCTACGCCACGCAGAACCGCCAGGACGCGGTCAAGCGCCTCCTGCCCGAGTCCCAGGTGATCCTGGTGGTCGGCTCGCAGACCAGCTCCAATTCCACGCGCTTGAAGGAGATCGCCGAGAAACAGGGGATCCCCGCCCACCTCATCGACAGTGCCGCCGAGATCCGCCGCGAATGGGTAGCGGGCAAGACCGCCGTGGGCGTGACCGCCGGGGCCTCGGCGCCCGAGGTGCTGGTGGAAGAGGTGGTGGCGAGGCTCAAGGAGTGGGGTGGGACCGCGGTCGCCGAGGCGCCCGGGATCCGCGAGCAAGTGGTGTTCAGCCTGCCCAGGGAGCTGACCCGGCCGTCCGCTGCGGAGCCGGAGCCCGTCTAAGTCCTGCCGCGGTAGCGGAGGGACGGCATACGAGCGCGCGCGGTCTGTGCAGAGCGACTGCATCGTGGTCGGCGGCGGCCTCATCGGTCTCTTCTGCGCCCGTGAGTTGGCGCGCGGGGGGCTCAGGGTCTTGCTCCTCGAACGAGGCCGGCTCGGCCGCGAGGCCTCCTGGGCGGGCGCGGGGGTATTGGCCGCGCTCGAGCCCCGGACGAGGCCACCGGCGCTCCGAGCCCTCCTGAGCTACAGCCAGGAGCGCTATCCCGATCTGGCGCGTGATTTACAGGTCGAGACCGGGATCGACTCCGAATGGACGCGCTCCGGCCTCCTCTTGGTCGGCGCGGATGCGGAGGCACAGGCCGCGGCCTGGACTACGACGGGGACAGAAGTGGAGGCCCTGGATGCCGAGTGCCTCGCGGGGCTCGAACCGGCCTTGTCGATCCCCGGACCGGCCTGGCGCGTCCCCGCGGTCGCCCAGATCCGAAACCCGCGCCTCCTGCGTGCGCTGCGCGGCGCACTGGCAGCGGCTCGTGTCGCGATCAGGGAACATTGCGCCGTCCGAGCGCTGCGACACGCACGGGGACGTATCCTGGGCGTCGAGACGGCCGGCGAGCGCATCGACGCCATGAGCGTGGTCATCGCCGCGGGACCCTGGAGCCGGTTCTTGCTGGACCGGCTCCCGAATCCGCCGCTCATCTTCCCGGTCCGCGGGCAGATGCTCCTATACCGCACCCCGCCGGGCACGCTCAGGCACATCGTGCAGCACGGCGAGGTCTACTTGGTGCCGCGCCGCGATGGGACGATGCTCGCCGGCAGCACGGTGGAGCACGTGGGCTTCGACAAGACCGTCACGGGCGAGGCCCGGACGGCGCTGCACTCCGCGGCCGGCGCGCTGGTCCCGGCGCTCGCCCGACAGCCCATCGTCGATCACTGGGCGGGTCTGAGACCAGGATCGGGCACGGGCATGCCCGTCATCGCCGGCCACCCGGAGATCCGCGGTCTCTACGCCAACACCGGCCATTTCCGCAACGGGCTCGTGCTGGCTCCGGGCTCCGCCCGTCTCCTCTGCGATCTCATCCTGGGACGCGCGCCGATCGTCGCCACCGAGCCCTTCGCCTGGCCGGCCCCTCAGGCGTAGACTAGCTAGCCGACGGACAGTCTAGATGGACGCATTGGATCAAGGTCTTGCGGCCCAGCTGCTGGCGCAGCACGGGATCGCTCCCACAACGCAGCGCGTCTCGCTCGCCTGCGTCATGCTCGATCGGCACCAGCACCTGTCGGCGAAACAGGTGCTCGATCGGCTCAAACGCCGCCGCGCCCGCGTCTCTAAGGGCACGGTCTACAACATGCTACGCCTGTTCGCCGCGCGCGGACTCTTGCGCCAGCTGACGGTCGATCGCGACCGCGCTTTCTTCGACTCCAATGCATCCCACTACCACTTCTACAACGTGGACGACGGCACTCTGACCGACTTCGACGCCGAGAGCCTGCGCATCTCCGACGTCCCGGCGCTGCCCGAGGGCACCGCGCACGCCGGGATCGACGTCATCGTGCGCATCTGCAACAAACCCGGCGCCCATAGCCGCACGGCACACCAGAGCTAACCGGGTCCCCCTGCCGCTTCTGCACGAGCGCCGAACGGCCCTATACTTCGGGCCCATGCCGGTGTAGCTCAGTCGGTAGAGCAGCTGATTCGTAATCAGCAGGTCGGAGGTTCGATTCCTCTCGCCGGCACCAATGAAAACAAGGAGTTATGTGGTTCTCGTCCCTGCAAGCTCTAGCCGTGTAAGCACTGTGTAAGCGCTTGAGCCTGGAGACATGCGCCGCCGCGAGGCGGTGGCTGGGGGTTCACCGCGATGAATGGCCTCCTTGACCTCTTCGGGCAGGGCGTGCAGCGCCTGGGCTTCCGAGGAGATGCGCTTGGTGAGGCCTAGGGAGGTGAGGGTTGGCCTTTCAGCGTCTTTCATAGGTACGCGCCTGTCACCTATGACAGTTGATCCAACTGCAGGCCTCGCCCGCTCCATCTCCGCCGCATCGCGCCAAGCTTGTCCTTGGCCGCCGGTGTCGAGGGGTGCGCCATTTGGCGAACTGATCTCAATCGACGGTGAGGGGGGTGAGGCTCGACCCCTGCGGGGTCCCCATTTTGCCGGCGCTGGCAAGATGCTCGACCACCCGCGCGGACCGCAGTCGCTGGGCGAGGGCATGGATGGCTCATACCGAGGCTCTAGCCCTAGCTCTCGGCACGCCCGAAGCCACCAGTTGCCCGCGCCACAGAAGGATTGGGACCTTTAGGCCATTGGCCTTGCGTCGTATTCGGCCGCGCTCATCGTCGGGAAGAGGTCCGCGACCAGATGCAGGTTCATCGAGGCAACGGCCTTCTTCAGGTCGGCCAGCTTGCGGATCCGGTCAACCGCGGATGGAAACCAGCGCCAGCGGCCATCTACCTGGCGGGCGCAGGCCCTTACGGACCGCCTCAGCCCGCAAAGACTCATCCGCCGCCAGGGTGGCCACGGTGTCTAGGGGTGTAACATTTGCTACAGTGGGCACGTGTAAGCCATTGTTTTCACTAGGCGCGGGTTGCGCATCTGTAACATTTGTTACACTTAGGTCGCGGCTTACCGTCATCTGGGTTACGCCAAGAACGTCCCCAATCTCCCGCTGCGACATCCCATCCGCCGCCAACTCAGCCACCGCCTCGCGGCGCTCCGGGATGGATAGGCGCACATACCCGCCTAGTTTCTGGCTTACCCAACCCTCAACTCCGGCGCCCAGCCCTTGTAGGGGTCCTCCGGCTTCACCGCCCAGCCCGCGGCGAAATCGAGCATTGGGCGTTGCGCGAAGTAGCTATTAAGCCGCTTTCCCTCGTACCCGGTCAGGCTGCAAGCCATGCACTCGCGGGAGTGCGCGAACCGTGGGGAGTAGTGCCCCTGGGGGCAGGGCCGGCCGGTGTAGTAACTGTAAAGCCCCAAGCGTTTCGCGGCCTTTTGGCCGGTGGCATATCGCTCAGTGTCCATCGATCACCTCAGGCACAATCATCGGGTAGGGGTACGGGGAAGGGCGCTCTGGCCACGGATAAGTGGTGTCGGTAGCCTGAGTAGCCCGCGCCTCGAAAACGCCTGTTTCGCATCGCTGCGTGACCTTCTCGGGCCATTCCCGAGCTCCACCTTTGCCGCGCCACACGCCATCCGATCCGAGTACGAGCCCGCGGGCCTCCAACTCCTCATCCGTGATGCACCGCCGCGAGCGGCCGGCCGCCGGATCGTGCACGTGGTGCCGATCGAAGACTGAGGGCCGCGAGAACACGCGACCGCACCCGCCGTACCGACCGTCGGCGCACTGGCACCGCTTTCCTCTCATTGACGAAGCAACATCCGCGTGCACATCCGGCACCGCTGGAGATGCGCGTCGTTCACGACATAGGACTGCCGCCGGCGGCCAGAGCATCCACACAACGTAGAAGGATACTGAGTAAAGTAGTGTCCCGGCCCGCGGCCGCTCACCGGCGCAAGCCAGCCGATGTCGTGCGCGGCAGCATCAGCCGTCATGCGATGGCACCTTTGTGAATACCCTTATAGGGAGGATGATGGGCTTAACGCCATGATCCTGTGCACCGCGGTACGCCGTCCTGTAGGTAGATGAACACGTCAGCGCGTTCGGCAGCCTCCAACAGATCCATAACGTCGTAAAAAACATGAGCCGGCTGGGCGCTTCGAGCTAACCCTGTTCGTTCCAGTACCCGGTCGAGATCGGCGCCGTTCTTCGGTGGCGACACAGCACGCTCCTCGAAGAACTCGCGCAGATCCTCGACCTCGGCGGGCGTGGCGACGCTCACCGCCGTGATCGTGGCGTGGTGGATCATGGCGTTCCCGCCCGGCCGAGCGATGGCGCGACGGCCAAAAGCGCCAGGATGGCGGGCTTGTGTTCGCGGATGAGCGAGCGCACTTCATCAGTGAGCGCGGCCTTTGGCCCAGCCATCAGCATGTCGCCGTGAACGGCAATGGTGATGCCGGCCCCCCGAGCCTCGGCCAGTACCAGATAGGCTGAACTGGGCTTCATGCCTGCGCCAGGGGCAGGACCGCCGTGACCGTGCACCCCGGCCCGTGGTGACGGTCGGCATACGCCTCGGCCTCGGCCATGGTCTGACACGACGGCATGTCGAGCTCGACCGTCCGGCCGGCGGGCTCGGTGATGGATACCCGCCACCAAAGGGGCTCGGGCTCGCGGTTCCACCCGTCCACCATCTCAACGATCGCGAACGGGTCATACCGGTCCTTTGGGATGAGAAGCTCGCACGTGGCGTCCGGAGTGGCCAGGGCCATGATCACCGGATCGGTGTTGGGGTCTTCGACCAGGACGGCGTACTGGCCGCCGTTCCGGGCGAGGAGGGCCAGGACACGCTGACGGCGGGATTCGGCGGCGGGGGAGAGGGGAGGCGGCGCGAGGGCCGCACCGCGCGTAGCTGCCTTCGCCAGATCTGTCAGTCTGCCCATCGTTTCACCTTATGGAAGTGCGAAATAAGCGAAAGAAGCGAAATAAGCCCCCTAGCTTCCGGGGGCGCCCCCCCTTATTTCGCATAATTCGCTTATTTCGCACGGCACATACACTCAGAGACTCACCCACACCTCGGTGGGCCGGCCGCCGGTCTCTTGGGTGCAGCGCCCTACGAGGTTGCGCCGCGCGAGCAGATCAAGGGCCGCTCCAATCCGTGTGGCCGAGGTGTGCCGCTGGAACAGTCCGCTGATCTGCGTCCTGGTCAGCCCGTCCCGACCAGCGGCCCGCACCGCGCGCAGGATCTCATCGGCGACCGGATCGCCCAGGCTTGACCCGAACACATGCCGCGCGGACGCCTCGGCGTACTCCCACAGCGCCAGCGTCGCCATGAGATGCGGTTCGTCGATCTGGTCCTTCTCATCGAGCAAGGCGTAGAGCATGGCCATCCGCACGGCTTGTGTGTTGACGGGGACCTCATTCCGCTGAATTTTGGGGTTTAGCGCGTACGCCCCCAAAATCGTTCATTAGCTCGATTCCGAGGTAGACGTTGTAAAACGTTGGGTGTGATCCGACGGACAACGTC
>JBOIDR010000003.1:0-75613 GCA_050740695.1 Gammaproteobacteria bacterium
GTCTATCATTCGCTTATCCCCTCCCCATAGTCACGTGAAGGATTTTGTCCTGAGCCCGTTGCCTTAATTGGGCACGCCGGGTTCTAACGGGGGAGGGGTCCGGGCAACTGGCCCCTCTACCCTCTAATTTAAACTAACCCGCCGAAAACAAGTGACCGATCCGCGGCGCCGATCGGTCGGTTACGACGCGCATCGAGGCCACGGCAACCGGGACGCCAGACTGGTGCTATACATCTAACCCACCCTGTCAACGACTCACAGCGTCTTGGCGAAGACCTTGGAGTTACGCTGGTAGTTGTAGAGGTCCTGACGGGCGAGGGGCAGGTCCTCGATGCGCATCTCGCCCATGCCGCGCTCGACGAACCAGTGGGCGGCCTGGGTGCTCAAGACGAAAAGCTTGCAGAGGCCCGCCGCGCGGGCCTCGCGCTCGACGTTCTCGAGCAGCTCGTTGCCGCGGCCGGCGTTGCGGTAATCGGGGTGTACCGCGAGGCAGGCCAGCTCCGCCAGCCCCTCGGCCGCATAGGGATAGAGTGCGGCACAGCCGATGATGGCCTCGTCCCGCAGGAGCACGGTGAAATGCCCGATCTCGCGTTCGAGCTTCTCGCGCGAGCGGCGCACCAGCACCCCCTGGGCCTCGAGAGGCTCGATCAGCTCGAGGATCCCCGCGACGTCATCGATGGTCGCCCGGCGCATGCGGTCGAAGGGTGCGGCGCTCACCAGCGTCCCGATCCCGTCGCGCTCGAAGAGCTCCAGGAGCAGGGCGCCGTCCCGGCGTCGATCGATGAGATGGGCGCGCGCCACGCCCATGTGGCAACCCTTGATGGCGCACTGTAGCTCGGACAGCCCGAGCCGAGGCGCGCGCATAGTTTTAGACGATGGATCCTGGGCGATCGCGGCCTCGGCCTCTTCCACCGTGAGCTGCCGGATCAATCCGCCGGCCTCGTCCACCACCCCGGCGGCGTCGATGAGAAAGATGAGCTTGCCGGCCCGCAGCGCGATGGCCGCGGCCGTGGCCACGTCGTCGGCGTCGAGGTTGAAGACCTCCCCGGTCGGCGAGTAACCGAGCGGCGGGAGGAGGACGATCTCGCCCTCTGCGAGCCGGGACTGGATGCCCTCCCCGTCGATGCGCCGCACCTCTCCGGTGTACTGAAAATCCACCCCGCCCTGGACACCGAGGGGCCGCGCGGTGACGAAGTTCCCGGACGCGACGCGCAGGCGCGCGTTTGCCATCGGCGAGTTGGCGAGGCCCATAGACAGCAGTGCCTCGATCTCGATGCGCACTACACCAGCGGCCTCTTTGACCGCCATGAGGGCCGGCGCCTCCGTGACCCGCAGATCGTTTACGTAGCGGGTCTCGAGACCGGAGGCGCGCAGCCTGGCCTCGATCTGCGGGCGGGTGCCGTACGCGAGCACGAGCCGGATCCCTAGGCTGTGAAGGAGCGCGATGTCGTGGACGAGGGAAGCGAAGCGTTCGCCCTGAACCGCCTCGCCCCCGAAGCAGATCACGAAGGTCCGGCCGCGGTGGCCGTGCACATAGGGCGCGACGGCCCGGAACCAGGTGACGAAGGCCTCGGGGCGCGCCGGCATGTCTTACCGACACACGGCCAGGACGATACGCCTGAGCAGCGCCGCCATGGGCGCCAGGCGCTCGGCCGGGAGGTGCTCGTCGGGCTGGTGGGCGGTGGCGATGTCGCCGGGACCGAGGACCACGCTGTCCATGCCGAGGGCGTTGAAGAACGGTCCCTCGGTAGCGAAGGCCACCGCACCCGCCGGCGCGCCGCAGATCTCCTCGATGAGCCGCACGAAGGGCGATGCGCGATCGGTACAGAGCGGCGGCACTCCATCGAACAGGGCGCGCCGCTCGACACCGAGCCCGGTGCCCGCGAGTGCTTCCTCGGCCCTTCGGATCAGGGTCGTGCGCAGCGTATCGACCTGCATGCCCGGCAGGATGCGCAGGTCGATCTGGACCTCGCATTCCGCGCAGATACGGTTGGGGCTGTCACCACCCTCGATGCGCCCGAGGTTCAAGGTCGGGACCGCGATCTCGAAGGCCGGGTCGCGGTAGTCTCGCGTGAGCTCGGCGCGCCAGGCGATGAGCGCGCCCAGGACCCTGTGCATCCCGTCGATGGCGCTGTTGCCGAGGCGCGGATCGCTCGCATGGCCGGAGCGCCCCAGGATCCGCAGCGCTTCCATCAGGACGCCCTTGTGCAGGCGCACGGGCTGCATGGACGTGGGCTCGCCGATGAGGACGAAGCGCCCGAGACGTTCGCCCGCCTCGAGGAGGGCGCGGGCACCGGCCATGGTGCTCTCCTCGTCGGCGGTCGCGACGATGACAAGCGATTTCTTGAGCCGCGTCGGGTCGAGGTGGCGGATGGCCTCGATGACGACCGGAAAGAAGCACTTCATATCGGCCACGCCGAGCCCGTACAGCCGCCCGTCGCGTTCGGTGAGCGTGAACGGATCGCTCCGCCACGCGCCTTCGTCGTAGGGAACGGTGTCGGTGTGGCCGGCGAGCACGAGCCCATCGCTGCCTCTGCCCAGGCGCGCGATGAGGTTGTACTTCCCGGGACGTCCGTAGAGCGGCTGCTGCGCGACCGAAAAACCGAGGTCCGAAAGCCACGCGCCGAGGACCTCGACCACCCCCTGGTTGCCGCGGTCATGGCGCGCATCGACGCTGCTCATGGAGGGGATGGCCACGAGCGCGCGCAGCATCTCGATCATCGACGGAGGATTGGCCGGCACGATATCGCCCCGAGGTCTTCGCGGCCCCGACGCCGCTTCCGATTGTACACCGCCGTCGCGAGATCTCCGGCTTCGCCTGCACGGCCGGGCGATCCGAACGCCGGACCCGCGCAGTTGCCGCACCAGTCCCGGTAGCGGAAAATGCCACCATGCCCGGCAACGTCCTTCCCACATTCTGGCATCCCCTATTCTGGTTTGCGCTCCTGGCCGGCACCACCGCCCTCGCCTCGCCGCCGCTCTCCACCGAAGACGCCAGGGCGCTGCGCGCTCGATTTCAAACCCGCCAAGGTGAGACGCTCACCTGGTCGGCGACCTTCGTCCAGACCCTTGCTCTACCCGGACTGCGCGATCCGGTCGTAAGCCAGGGCACGCTCGCCTATCGCGCGCCGGATCGGATCCGTCTCGATTTCACCAAGCCCGCCGGGGAATTCGTTCTGGTCTTGGGCGATCGGCTCTTCATTCAAAAGAGCGGCGCACGGCTCGCCGAGAAATCCCTACGGGAGGACAGCGCCGGCAAGCCGTTCCTCTCGCTGCTCGGTCTTCTGCGCGGCCGGCCGGCCGAGGAGGAAAGCGACTACACACTAGAGGTCAGGCGCGAGGAAGACCACTACGCCGTCGTCCTCACGCGCAATGCCGACGCCTCCACGCAGATGCCCGCGCGCATCGCCAACCGCATCGCCGCCGACACCCTCGAGGTGCGCGAGGTCGTCGTCGATCTGCCCAATGGCGGCGTGCTCAGCTACCGTTTCGACGCCATCACCCGCAATGGCGCGCTCGACGCCGCGCGTTTTGCCGCCCCGACCGACCCGACCAGCAGGGAGTTGAGATGAGCAGAATAGGAGGAGGTTGAGAGATCGGAATAGGAGTTGAGATGAACGGAATAAACGCGCCATTCCACGCCCGAATCCATCCGGTTCTATTTTTTTTTTCCCATTTCTATTTTCAAACTTTCTATTGATGGAAGAGACCACGCGGATCGCCACCCGCCTCTTGGGCCACATCCGCAATGACCTGTTGGAAACCGACGAGTCTTTCGACCTCGATTCCGACCTCTTCGCGGCCGGGTTGGACTCGATGTCGATCATGCAGATCCTCCTTTTCATCGAGGAAGAGTTCTCCGTAAGGCTCCCCGACGGCGCGGTCACTCGCGCCACTTTTGGCACCGCCCGGCACCTCGCCGAAGCCATCTGCCGGACCCGGGGCTGATGGCCCCGCCTGGGACAGTGGCAGTGGTAGGGGCGCCCTTCGGTAGCCGCCGGACCCAGGGCTGATGGCCCCGCCCGGGACAAGATCGGTGCCCTTGAGCGGCGCGGACTGGTTCCTCGCCACCGCCGAGCGCATGATGCTCGCCGCCGGCCAGGGCCAGCACATGGGCCTCACCGTGCTGCGCCTCGGGCCGGGCCTGGACCTGGCCGCGCTCCGCTCCGCCGCCGCCCGACTCGCCGCCGCCAGCCCCATCGCCGCCGCATGCCTCTGCAAGGCGATCCTCGGCGTGCCGCGCTGGGTGTGGCGCGCGGACGCGCGCCCCTCTTTTCCGGTGGAGGAACATCACGGGTCACTCGACGAGCTATGCGCGCGGCGTTTGAACGAATCGTCGCCGGCCGCCGTGCGCTTCGACGTGCTCGGCGATCGGCACGGCAGCACAGTGCTCCTCTGCTGGCGGCATCTCCTGCTCGATGCCAAAGGCGTCGAGCTCTTCCTCGCCGAGATCGCGCGTTTGGCGGAAAACGCGGACAGCCCGCCACCGCGCGCCGGTTCCTGGGGACCGATCACGCCGCGTCCCAAGAGCTGGCGCACCGCGCTCGGCGAGGCGGAGCGATTCAAAGACCACTTTTACGCCCTGGCGCGCACGTCCATCCGCTCGCTCGGAGACGTGCCGCCCCGGCCCGGCGCGGCGAAGTTCTTCGTCGAGGAATTCAGCGCGGCGGAGACGGCAGAGATCACCGCGCGCGCCATCACTGCCACGCACGAGCTTTTCCAGATGGGCTGGTTCCTCGCCGTCGCAATGCGGGCGCACCACGCCGTGCTCTGCCGGCGCGGCGAAGCCGCCGAGTCCTACCAAGCCAACTGCCCAGTGCAGGAGCGCAAGCGCGGTGCGCGGCACCCGATCTGGCAAAACCATGTCAGCCAGCTATTTTTCCGGCTCACGCCCGCGGAGATCGCCGAGCTCGGCGCGGCAGCGCGCGCCTTGCAGGGGCAGTTCGTCGCGCAGACGCGCGAGCGGCTCGATGTGGCCTTCGCCACCACGTCGCGCTTTCTGCGCCGTATGCCGGCCGGGCTTTACCTGCGAATGATACGGAATGGTTCGCGCGGCCATCTCACTTCGTTTTTCTTTTCCCACACCGGCGAGTTTCTCCCCGAGTGTCGCACGTTCTGCGGGGCGCCCATCGCGCACGGCTGGCATGTGCCGTCGGTGTGCCAGCCGCCGGGCACGGGCGTCTTTTTCTCGGAGCGGGACGCTCATCTCATCGCGGTCATCTCGTGGCGCGAGGGCGCGCTCACGGCCGGCGAGCTCTGCATCATGCGCACGCGACTGCGCGCCGATCTGCTCGGCAATCTCTTATAACACTTGGCAAACCATGAAATGCGACGTGCTGGTCCTCGGTGGTGGCGGCGCGGGTCTCTCTGCGGCGGTGGCGGCGGCGCGCGCCGGGGCGCACACCGTGCTGGTCGAGCGTCACGGCGTGCTCGGGGGCATGGCCGTTGCGGCGCTGGTACACTCGATCTGCGGGCTATACCGTTTGCGGAGCGAGCCGGGCGCGGTAACCGCGCATCGGGGGCTGCCGGGCGAACTGGCCGCGCGCCTCGTGCGTGCCGGCGCCGCGCCGGGGCCGGTGCGCTGCGGCCGGCTCGACGTCTTGCCGCACTCGCCGGCCGGCTTCGCCGCCGTCGCCGATACGTTGGCCGGAGAATGCCCGGCGCTCGAAACGCGTCTCCACAGCGAGCTCGCCCGGAGCCACGGGATCGGCCGTATCGAGGCAGTCGAGGTGTATTGCCGCGGCGCGCGCGTCACCATCGAGCCGGGCGCGGTCGTGGACGCGAGCGGTGACGCCACCCTCGCCGTGCTCGCCGGTGCCGGCACCGAAGAGGCAAGCGCGACACGACTCCAGCGGCCGGCTTTCATCTTCGCCCTGCACACCGTGGAGGTCGCCGCGCTCGACGCGGATAGCCGCGTTGGCCTCGCGGCACTGCTCGCCGAAGCCGTCCAGGCCGGCCACATAGAACGCGGCGCGCTCGGCGCACATTTCCGCCCGACCGGCCGCGGCTCCGAGGTCTATTGCACCGTGGACCTCGCCGGCCCCGAAGATTTCAATCCGACCTCGCCCGTCCATCTGGCTGCGCTGGAGCGAACGGGCCGCCGCCTCGCCCATTCGCTCACCGCGTTTCTGCGCGCGCACCATCCGGCCTTCGCGCGCGCCGAGATCGCCGCGTTTCCCACGCGCGTGGGGATCCGTGAAAGCCGCCGCGTGCGCGGCGAAAGCACGATCACCGCCGCGGCCGTGCTGCGCGGTCTGGAAACGCCCGATCGCGTCGCCCTCGGCACCTGGCCGATGGAGTTACGCGAAAAACCTACCGGCCCCCGCTGGCGTTACCCCGAGGACGATCGCCCGACACAGATCCCCCTCGGTGCGCTCAAGGTCGCCGACGTGAGCAACCTATGGACGGCCGGCCGCTGCATCTCCTGCGATCATGAAGCGCAGGCCGCGCTGCGGGTCATCGGCACCTGCCTCGCCACCGGCCAGGCCGCAGGCCTCGCCGCCGCCTGGCACGTCCGCCACGGCGCGCCTCCCGGCGCGGCGGACGTGCGGGCGCAGATCGAAACCATCCTCGGGCCGGAGGAGGAGCGATCATCGTAGGCGTGGGCGTCGGGGACGCCGAGGTAGCTTCGGAGCGGCGAGAGACTCCACAACGTGGCACAGGCGTTCCACACACTGTGAATTCCCTATTGTCCTACAGTAATTCACGAAACTCCTCATTGGTCAACCCCACATCCCGTACAATGTTTCCCATTGTAATCGCATTGACCGGATTGTGACGCGGGATCGTTATGACCCGATTCCCATCCGTCATGAATGATATGTTTGCCTTGGCGCGCAATCCGGAACCCCGATTTCGCCAGGGCACGAACAGCGTCAAGGTGATTGACGCCGGTCAGCTTGGGCACGGCTATACCTCAACTTCGACTTCCCGCACAACCTTGTCGCGATTCAGCTCTGCGACGACCTCCAGGTATTCTTGGATGGCCTCGGTGATGTTCTCCAAAGCTTCATCTTCGGTAACTCCCTGAGAATGACAACCCGGGAGCCCGGGTACTGAAACAGCAAACCCTTCGTCAGATTGTTCCAAAACTACTTTGTATCTCACCACCGTACCCCTCCACGTTTACATTACGAATAGCCTCGACAATTCCCCAGTGCCAACGCAAAAGCTGAGATCGTGGGGTGGGCAAGTCTTTTTGCTTGCCCACCGATTTTGCCGGTTCTGCCCCAGCGCCTCGGGTGCGTACCACCCGGGTCGCTTGTGAAGAACATACGCCAGGGCAACCACCTGATCCAGGGTGTACCTGCCGTCCTCAAAACCAAATATGTCGCGGAGCTTTCCTAGAACTGCCGTGGGCGCAACCTAGGCGCCACTCCTTGATCTGGCGCTTGAAGACATCGCCTAGTCCCCCGATGAGGCGTTCGCGTTCCTGGAGCCACCCGAAGAGTCGATAATATTGCTTGTGAGTAACCTTTTGCGTGTAAATGAACGTCATGTGGCAATCTTGAAGGAACCAAGCTCGTACAGGGACTCTCACCCTGCAAGATGCGCCGAGCTTTTCCCAGCGCGACAACGCCCGAATCAGTTGCCGGGCCGGCCATGTGACCTTATAAACCATGGCCAGCCAGAATGCCGACCCGGTCAACTGCATCTGTTCGTTAGGCCCCTACAACTTTTCCTCGAATCGAGCTGCCTCCCCTTTGTTTTTCTCCGTTATTGCCCGCCTGTCCCTCGCCATCTTCAGGAACGCATTGATAAGCTCCGCCGTTGCCCGGGCGTCGCCCAGGGCGGAGTGGCGGCGGTTTCGGCCGAAGGCGATCTGGAAGTAGCCGAACAACTCGTCAGACTTGGCGACGCCGCTGGGCAGATCGCCCGACAAAATGAAGAATAAGCCCAACGCGGCCGTGTCCAGGAGCCGATGGGAATAAAAGGCAGGGTAGTTCACCCCGGCCAGGCGATAGAGTCGTTTCAAGAACGCCACATCGAAAGCGACGTTGTGACCGGCGAGCAACACCTCGCCCTTGTCCAGTCGAGAAAAGTGCGTGCGCACAAAGCATTCGAATTCTTCAACGGCCTTGCAGGCCGAGAGGCCGTGCGCTTGCAACCAGGTCGGCTCAATTCCATGAATGGCGATCGAGTCAGGGTGAATCTGAGGCTCCGGCTCGTTCACAAAGATTTGCGTGTCCGCAACGAGTTCGCCCTCGCGCCACACGACGGCGGCCAAGCTCAGGAGGCTGTCCCGGTCAGGATCGAGCCCGCCCGTTTCAGTGTCGATGACGATGAAGTGTATTCATGGGTCCTCGGGCAGGCGAAAGTTGGTGATCAGGAAAACCCGCTCAGCGGGTGTGATCATGTTAGAATTCACTAGGGCAGTCAAGGCGTCGTCGTGCCCCATCTCGATGTTGCGGTGGATCCGCTCCCGGCTGAAATCGAGCGTTCCGCCAAGGGGCGCGGACGGCTCGATCTCAAGCAAACGAAGCTTGTGTTGCCTCGGGACGAAGATGCGCCGGCCTTCGGCGGCCAATTGCCCGCGCAACGCGGGGTCTTGAATCGCTTGGTTCAAGTAATTGCCAAAAAGTGTCTGGAGATCGTTCGAGGGATCGACCTCGCGGTTGATGCGGTGCCAGGCAGTGACGATCCGTCCCATGTGGACATTGTCGTAAACGTCATAGGTACGGAGCAGGATCGAGACGGGGTCGCGCTCAAGCCTGTCGGCGACGACTCGGGCCGGCGAGAGCTTGATGCAATAGGTGTCTCCGGGCTGGCCCAGCATAACAACGAGGCCGGGGGCGGTGCCCGTACTGAGCAATTCCGGCACTTGGTCCGCATCAAGCTTGCGCGAGACTCGCTAACCGGCTATGTGATCGGGATAGACGAGCCTGTAGCGAGCTTCGACGATAACCCGAAATTCCGGCTGGTCGACATATTCACGATCTCCTGTTCCTCCAAGCGCACGCCGTAAGCCCGGTCTGGCTTTCCCGCTGGCGCCGGCTGAACCGCTTCGTGCATCGTCCTTGATGGTGTTACTCTTCGTGAAAGTAACAGTAACCTGGGATTGCCCAGGCGACCCAAACCCAAGTAATTGATCGACCAAGGATCCGGGTGACGGTCAGTGTGAGTTATTTTGCCCAATGACCCTCCGCTGGCACAACCCCACCAACGGCCGCCGCTACCAGGCCATCCTCGGCCGAGACCTCTTCGGCGACTGGGTGCTGTGGCGGGGGTGGTGTGGGGCGGGCGGGAAGGGGGGCGGGGAGATGCGCCAGGCCCTACACGATACGGCGGTCGTCCCCGCGATCCGGCGGCTCTGCCGGCGGCGCGAGGTCCGCGGGTACCTCCCGGTCGGCGAGCCCGTCTTTTCCCGACTCGGCCTCTGGCGCGCGACGCCGGAAGAAGTGGCGCAGGTAGACGCGGCGACCCGCCGGGCCATGGACGCCCTCGTGGAGTTCGAGGCGGGCGATGCGGCCGGCCAGAACGCGTGACTGGATCATGGATACCTCTGGCGGAAACGGTCCGCTCGCGGAGCGCGAGCTTACAGCGCCTCCGCAGCTCCTGCTACCTCTGCTTGACACCTCTGCTTGACACCCCTGCTAGGCGCGACGTCGAGAGTCACCCTAGACGTGTAGTCGTTCTTGTAGGGGCGCCCCTTGTGGGCGCCCCTGGGCGGCTTGCAGAAAGCTTCACCCCCGGTGAACGGACAGTTAGGTAGCGAGAGAATGGTGAAAGGCAAGGGGAAAGACGTGAACCGCCCCAGTGAATTTAACGGTCGCTGTACTACCTTTCTATCCCCGGAGGAAACCAGGGCTTATGAAAGTTGAAAGAGACGAGGAGTGCCGTCTGCCGATGATCCCGCCGTGGGCGCTCAAGGCCGGAGTCGAAAACTTGCGGCCGGCCGACTGCGTAGAGCTCGCCGACTACATGATTGCTCGGTGGCAGGAGTTCCGGGCGAAGTTGGGCTGCGGGAACCTTACCTCGTGCCCACCAGCGTGAACGTGATGTCCGCGAGCGTGGCGTCCGGCGTGCCCGGCGACGACGAGTTAGCCCGGCGCCCGGACACTTAGCCGGAGTCACCGCGCTCAAGGCCGATGCTCAAGTAGAGGGGGATTGACGGCGGTCGAGTCTCTGGATGGCCCGAACCCTGCCTGCGGCTAAACCCGTGTCGGCACAACGCGATACACCGGTACACCCCCCTCCTAGCCTCCCTGCCCTCCTCCTTAACGAAGGGGCAGGTTAGGAGGGGGTAAAAGCCACGCCAATTTCCCCGGAGCCCCCTCCATGTCCCTCGAGATCCTTGCCATCACGGCCACCAAGACGAGCCGGCTCGACGGCGCCGGCGGCGGCCGCGATACCCTGCGACCGGAGGACGTCGCCCTGGCCTTGGCTGGCCTTTCGGAGCGGGTGTTCCTCTATGGGCTCTACACGGTCGTGAACGATCGGTCGGTCCAGGCCCGGTTGGTGTACTACGCCCACCTGGAGGTCGTGGACCTGGCAATCGCGCGGGGATGGCGGCCGCCAAAGGGCTCGGTGTTTCGGAAGATGGCGATCCTCGCGCTCTGCGAGGTACAGGGGGTGAGCTGCGGCACCTGCGAGAGAAGAAGGACGATCTCAGACGAGAACGGGGTCGCCGTGGCTTGTCCGGCGTGCGGCGGCAGCGGCTTACGCCGCTTCACGGCACGCGAGCGAGAGGAAGCGCTCGGGGTGAGCGGGGGCAGATGGCTCGCCCGGTACGAGCGCGCCTACCGACGGATCAGCGGCTGGCAGACCACCCTCGAGGACCATCTGCGGCGGCGCTTGCGTCCCTATGATTTCATCGAGTCGGCGCAGCTTTCAGGCCCACAGCGAGGACCATCTGCGGCGGCCGAATCGCCTTACTGTCCTCCCCTGCCCAACCCCCTGCCTTCCTCCCCGGCTCCGCGCAGGGGAGGGGGGCAGGAAGGGAGTTGGATAGATTCGGGGGAGGATTGGGTGGGGGCCCCGCCGCCGCTCGCGGTGGCGGTCTAGCTCGTCGCCGCCCCGGGCCGCTTTGGAGTTCTGCTAGGCCAAAGTCACTCGCTGCTGGCTTTCCACTCGCTGTCGGCCTTCGATGCCGCGCAAATAGAGCACGTCGTCGGTTGGTTGAAGTGACACCCCTTGAATCTCCAAATAACACATTGGGGTGCCTCCCCACAGGAACCCGATATCCAGACCACCAGGGTGACTAGAGTTTCTGATCTCCAGTGCGTCGAACCGCATGAAAACCTCGTCGTCCTCTAAGACGAACGGGTTCGTGTCGTACCTCATCGGTAAGTAGGCCTCGCCCCCGGGCGTGATGGTCAATAAAAGTGCCTCGCGCCCCTCGGTCGTGAGCTCCCCTCTATGCACCGGGTGGCATGTGAACTCGAAGGTGCAACGCACCGCCTCCCCACAGGAACCCAATATCGTGGCGGTCTAGCTCGTCGCCGCCCCGATCTGGTCGCGGAACTTCTTGAGCACTTTCGCGCGCACGGTGATGCGCGCCGGCTTCGCGGGGTAAGTCATGGGCTCCCTGGTGGCCGGATTCCAGCCCTGCCGAGGTTTGGTCGCGGGCTTCGCGTAGCGCCTCAAGCTCACATTCAGCTCCGGTATCGTCACCTGCCCCGAGCCGCGCGGTCTCAAATGCCGCCGCACTTGCTTCCCGAGACTCTGTAGGACGGTACGGACGACGGTCTGTGGCTGGCGCGTCTCCCTGGCCATCGCCTCGACGATCTCTTTCCCGTTTCGCGGGCGCCGGATCGCGCTCTCCTGCTCCTCGCCTTGGGCCGGGGGCTCGGTCAAGCGTTTCCCGGTCGAACGGCGCGCGGGTTTGGTCTGCGGTCTGGCCCGCGCCTTGGTCTGAGGCTTGGTGGTCCGCTTGGCGGCGGTCTTCGCCGGCGCTCGCGCCGCGCTCCTCCGCGCGGGTCTTGCCACGGTCGCCCTGGCCTTCGTTTGTGGCCTGCCGGGTTTTGATGCCCTGCCCACCTTCGATTTCTTCATGCTTTACGCTCCCGCTGGGGTGTAGTCGGGGCGCGAATTATAGTATGGCCCTCGGCACACCCCCACCTCTCTCCCCATGACGCTCCTAATGGAGGGGGACGTGATGCTTTTTAGGGAGGTACAGGGACGAACTGCACCCGCTCCGGAAGCCGAGAAAGCCTTTGATCGACGATGATCCCGCCCTCTGCGCGCCGCGAATAATTCCGGCGTTGTTGAGTAGAGGCCAGTAGCGTGGCCGGCGTGATCCGCGCCCTCGGGTTCTCGCGCAGGATAGGGGATACGTTGAAGCGCCGGATCGCGTCCATCGCCTCCCGCACGCCTTCCTGATCCCCCGTGCGCCGCGCGAGCCACCAGCGATTGATCAGGTTCTCGCGCCGATTGAGGATGCGCCGCTCGATGTCTTTTAGGGCTCGGTTGGCGTCGTACTTCTGGGCGAGCTCGGCGGGGGAGAAGCCTGCGCCTTGCCACAAGAGGTTCCACGTCGAGACATCCTCCATCACCGGATCACCGCGCAAGCTCTGCACGCCATCGCCGGCGTAGCGCAGCATGCGCAGCCCGTCGCGGATGGGGCCCGGCGTCATCGACTCGAGCGCGCGCGCCGTGTGTCCCTCCTGGAACATCTCGTATCCGGTACCTGCCTTGAGCGCGATCCCCCCGAGCGGCCCGAGGAGCTGCTCGGTCCAGTATTCCACGAGCCCCCGGCCTTCGAGCGTCCTGTCCGGCTCCCGGAACCACAGATCGGACAGCCCCACGCGCGGAGAGATCCCGAGCCCAGTGATTGATTCGACCGGCCCCTTGGCTATGGCCTGCCCCCAGCCCGGCCCGAAGGCCTCTGCCAGGAAGTTGCGGAACTCGGTCTCGAAGTCGTAGGGCTCGTCCTCGTCGTCGAATAGCGCGTTCATCACCATCGCGAGGGTGCCCATGAGCGGCATGCCGAGGGCCCCGGCGAAGAGCGCGTGCATGCCGAGGAGGCCGGTGAGGCGCTTGCGGGCTTCGCTTCGGATCTGCGGCGACATGCCCTTCATCGACTGATGCGCGCTGCGCGCCAGCAAGTACGTCATGTGCTGGCTGAACTGCTTGAACATCCATAAGACGCGCGCGACGTCGCCCTGGATGAAGCGGGCCTTGTTCGAGTTGGAATAGTCGAAATGCGACTCCCAGGTGAGCGCCTTGGCCTGCTCGTAGGCGGCCTCGAAGCCGAGGCCTTCGGCCCGGCCGAGCCGGAAGGCGGCGAGCGCCGTGACCTCGCGATTCATGCGCTCGGCGCGGTGGAATAGATAGCTTGCCGCGCGCATGATCTTCGCCGCCCGCCCGCTGTAGATCCCCGAGGGGGTCTCGGACATCCCGGCGAGATCATGGGATTGGGTCTTGTCGATCAGCCCGTCCGCGAGGAACCGACGAAACGCGGCCAGCTCCTCGCCCTGGAGCGCCGCCTCGACTGTGAAGCCGCCCTTGAAGTAGTCGGCCGCGGCGCGGCTCAGGGCCGCGGCCGCCTTGCCCCAACCATGGCGCGTGGCGAGGAGCGGATAGGCCACGAGCGGGGTCTGACTGGTGTTCACGAGCGCCGCCGCCGGCGCCGTGAGATACCACAGGAAGCCGACGCTGCCGGCGACGTTGGCCCAGGTCGCGGTGGTGGGGTTCTTGATCCACTCGTCACGCTTCTGCATCTCGTTGACGAGTTGGGCGGCGCGGTTCGGATCGGCGGCGTCGCTTACCTGCTTGCGCGCGGCCGCGAGCGCCTTCTCCATGGCCGTCTGCCGGCGGAGCCTGGCGAGTTGGCGGTTGCCGTGGAACATCTGCCTGGCGAAGCTGCGCAAGGCGTCCTTCGAGAATCCAGGCGTCTTCTGCCGGTGGATCCAGTTCTTTCTCGCGGACAGCTCGGGGAGGGTCTGGAGGTACATCTGATAGATGTCGTCCTTGATCGCCGCGGCGCCCGGGGTGTTCCTCATGCCCTTGTCGAGGAGCTTGATGACGTTCGAAACGAAGCCCGCGCTCGCGCCTTGCTGTTCGAAGAGGGAATCCATCTTGTAACCGTGCGCGATCTGTTGGTAGCCGCCGCGCTGGAGCTCCTCAAGAAGCGCCTTCTGCTGGTGGGTGGATTCGCGCAAGTGGAATTCCCGCTCGCCGTGCGGGTTGGTCGCCGCCACCCAGTAGTCGCCGAAGCGCGTGAGCGGGAAGTAGGGTGCGGAGAGTCGCGCGGTCTCGAAGCGGGCCCGGATGTCGGCGATGAGCCTGGCCTTCCAGCGCTCGTCGGCCTCGGCATCGCGGATCCGCTGGATGAGGGCCTCCTCGCGCTCGTCGAAGCGCTTCTTATATAGATCGCGCATCTTGGCGTAGACCACCTTCGCTTCCTGCGACAGCGCCCAGTAGCGCCGGGCCAGTCCGGGATGGGCGGCCTTCCTGACCTTCTCGTTTCCGAGGCGCGTCAGGATCTGGTCGATCCGCGCCTGCAGCACGTCGGCCTCTCCGGACCGGCCGCGCATGCGGCGCCTGAGGCTCGCCATCTCCTCGAAGGCCTCCTGCCGGTTGATGCTCGCCCGGAACCGATCGGCGGGATCGACCCCGGCCAGGGTGGCCGAGTGCATGAGATCGAAGAGCTGATCGGCCTCCTTGCGGTTGGCCCGCACATAGGCCGCGGCTGCCTCGGCGACCTCGTGCGCCTGGTCGTCGAACTGGCTGCGATCGGCGTCCATGGCCTGCACGGCGCGGTCGTAGTCGGCGAGCGCCGGCACCATGCCTTGCCCGATGTCCACGAGCTGCCGGCGGGTGAAGAGCCCGAGCCACGCCGGCCGCCAGTCCTCGAGCACCTTGCTCTTGATCCCATCCCAGCCGTGGCGCGTCGCGCGCATCGCGTCGCCGATCCGATCGACCGCCGCGGCGCTGCCCTCGGGAGTGCCCGGATCGGGCGGGGTGCCTTCGGGCGGGGTGCCGCGGGAATAGAGCGGCCCCTGGTCTTTGACCGGGCCGCCGTCCGCCGCTATAGTGGAGGAAGAACCCGCCGCAGGCTGGAGTGACTCGTCAGAGCTAACGCTTTGGCGCTCCCCAGAGATACCGGCGGGTTCGTCTTTTTCTGCGATCGCCACATGATCGTAGAATCGTTTGCCGTCCAGGTGCTCGCGCACCACGATGAGAACGCGGTAGCTTTGGCCATCAATCGCGGCGTCTGCTTGGTACTCATGTACGGCCTTGATGTTGCGGCGCCCCTCCCTATCGGGCTCGGTTTTCGTGTGCCGAGAATTCGAGACCAGCTCCGGTAGCACATTGACGGTCTTTAGCGTTGCTTCATCACGGGCGCCTGCGATGGTGTGTTTCACCCCTTGCCAAGGGATGATGACTTGTTCCTTTGTCGCGCGCACGACCTCGATCTTCGGGCGAAAGACGTACTCCCTCTGCGCGTAATCGCGCACCTTTCGCCGAAGGTCTTCCAGGTCCGAGTAATGGCCGAATACATCGCCACCCACGGGCACGCGACTGTAGCGGATGTCGGGGTTGGTGGCATCGAAGGCGCCGCTATTGTCCGTGGCCGACTTGATCTGGTTCGATTCGAACGCCACCCAGGCACCGTCGTGGGCGAGGTAGCCGTCGTAGCCCATGGACTTGACCGCGTTGGTCAGCCGCAAGCGGATGTCAATGTTCCCGAGCCCCCGATCGGCTCGGCTGTCGCGCGAGTCGTTGCCTGGGATCCGATCGGCGAAGGCCCAGTCGGTGTACTCGTAGATCAGGTCATACCAGGTATAAGGTCCCCTGTATTGCCTTCCTTGAGTGACACTACTGTGTAATTTGGCAATGTCTTTACTGGAGATGATCCGAAGATCGGCCGTTAGCTTGATCCCAAGCCTCTGGGCTTCAAAACCGAGGTCCTTGGTAAGGTTCCCGTCCATCATGAGAATGACGGTGCGGAACTGCTCCAGTGTTATTGGATCCTTACGGTCTCTCCCCGCGTAGAGCGGGTTTTTGATGGACAGGTAGGCATCGACGCGGTTTGGCCCATAGCTTTCCTGGGCGTGCTCTGAAAACCAATGGCCTAATAAGCCCCACTCCAGAACCTTGCGCGGGGTAACGCCGGCCCGCTGCTGGTCGGCCACGTTGCTAAATATCCCGCCCGGAATGTCACCGTGATGGACCAACCGGAGCGGTCTCCCTTTCTCATCGACCACTTTGCTCCCCCCGAACCACCGCTTGAACTCGGGGGTCTGCGTCTGATCCTGCGCCCGCGCGAAGAGCGGCAGCCCCCGCATGGCCGAAGCGCGCAGCTCGGGGCTAATGTCGAAGCCGGGTTGGGCGCGCACGAAGTCGAGCACCTCGCCCTTCGTCACCGGGCCCGGCCGGAGGTCGAGCCATTCCTGCACCCCCGACCACTCCAACTCGTCGCCCTTGAACTTGCCGGCCTTGGCCCAGCCCGCGAGCAACATCTTCCACTGCCCGGCCGGGGCCTTCCCCGGCGCCTTGGCGTCGATGAACTTGGCCATCTCGGAATACCAGAGCGGCGAGCCCGAGTAGGCCGGGGCACCGCCCTTTTCCCTCCCCTGCCTTGCGGGGGAGGGTAGGGTGGGGGCCCGCGCGGCGTGCTTCGCCGCGGCTCGCGCGAGCGCTACCACGTCCTCGGGCCGGATCTTCTTGATGAGCCCCTTGCGGAAGAGGAACGCCCGGATGGCGGCGAGGATGCGCTTGACGAGGGGCAGCTCGGGGTGCTTCTCGACCAGGTAGGCGAGCAGCTCGTCGTCCATCGCGGCCTCCCGCGTGCCCTTCGGGATCGCCTTCCGGGCGGCGAGCACCGCGGGATCGCCGGCCGCCTCCATGCGCTTCACCTCTGCGATGATGTCCTGATACTTCTCGCTCCCGACCATGCGCTCGAGGCCGAAGTGAACCCCCAGCTCGTGGAGGAACACACCCGGCGCGTCCGCGGCCGAGAGATTGTCCGCGACCATCCAGGTGATATCCGTCTTGGGATCGTAGACGCCCCGGATCCCGCCCTTTCCGTCGTTCAGGCGCGGGGGCAACTCGGACTCGTGCTGCACGATGCGCAGCGTCTTCGACTCGAAGAGCCGGCCGACACCGGCGCCGAACCGGCCGGTGAGGACATCGAGGACCCCGACAGAAACAGAAAGCCCGGCGGGGCCGGGCTTCTGGTTTCTCTGTTGTGATTGCGCCCCTCGTGGGCGCCCGTCCAAGGGCGGGCCTACCTCGGCCGCGAAGTCGCCCTCCCGCCTGACGATGAAATCCGACTCCGGTATACCCTGAGATATGTAGGGCGGGCGCTCGCGCAGCTCTTCTGCGCTGAGGTTCGCGCGAGCCTGGACATCCCGCGCCTCGACCTCGCCCATCAGGCGAGCATAGGCAGAGATCACGGCTTCACGGTTGCTGACATCGATCCCCATCGTCGCGGCGGCCGAGATAAAGGCTGCGTCTTCGGGCGATCCGCCGCGTGCAAAGCCCTCCATGTACTGAACCAAGTGCTGCAACTCGTGCAGCAGCGTCGATAGGATCTGCCGCGGTAAGCGTGTGGCGTTCAGATGAATGACATTGCGCGATGGGTCATACCCGCCTCCCACGTCGGCGGGGAGATGCTTGCGCCACACGATGCGGACATCGGCGAGCTGCGGGTAGTTCTCGAAGAGCGTCTTGTGATCGAGCGCCTCCCCGACCGTCTTGGCTTGCTGATACTCAAGGCCATGTCGTAGCGTGGCCTCGGCGTCCGAGATCTCGAAGCGCCACTTGCCATCCCTCGGCTTGAACCAGCCCGTGGTCTTGCGGATCGCCTCCATCGGGATCCCCTGCTCGGCGGAGGCGCGCGCCGCGGCGAGGGCGTGACGGGGAACCTTGGCGGCCCGCTCGCCGAGGTAGGAGTAGCGCCGCCCGTCCTCGGGCGCAAAGGGCTGGCCGTCGGAGTCGCGGACGGCGCCTCGCAGGAGATCGGGTATACTTACTCTTGCGGCTAACGGGCCGGTGGCAGTACGGGTGCTTTGCGCATCTTGAGGGCTTTGGTCCTCTCCCACCAATTGGACGTTGGCCGTTTCTATTTCAGTGAGGGACTGGTCGTAGAACTTTTTGCCAAGCGTCGTTTCCTTGACCGTCAGCTTGACTCGATAGAGCGACTTCCCTACTCGCAACGGAGCATAGAAGCGGTGGATCGCCCTGATGTTCGGGTCACCTTCCGCATCAGGTTTCGACTCGGCAAGGACAGCATGGTCCAGCAACCCTGGCAAGGCTCGAACGGCATTCAGGTGTAGATTCGAAGGCCGCCCACTGTGACTGAGCGCCTTCTCTAAACCAGCGCGGGCCACTGAAATATCCCACCCCGTATCTCGATTTCTATAGGATCCGCGCAGGCGATCTAGCGCGTATCGCAGCGCGGCCTTCGCATTAGGGAACGGTAGGCCGGTCAGTTGGATGACTCTAACGGCAGGCTGATCAAACAATCCCGAACGCTGCCCGAACCCGGGCGCCGACGCGCGCGAATACCGCACGCCACTGTCCTCGGCACCCGCTTCCGGCTCCGGCGTGGTCTTCTCGTCCCCTTTGGCCAGCTCGGCTCGGATTTCCTCTGCGCGCCGCTGTTTTCCGGCGAGGCTGTCTTCGTGCTCGAAGGGCCGGCCGACGCGATTCTCGGCGCCGTCCAACTCGTGGCGGAGACGGGCGAGGTCCTCGCGCTCGCGCGTGAGCATGCCGTCGAAGCCGCGCGCGGTATGCTCCAGGCCCGTGACCATGGAATGCCCGGGCTCGTCGGTGATGGCTTGGAGATCCTGGATGACCGGCCCGAAAGCGCGTACCCCGCCTTGTCCCTCCAGGAACAGCGAGGCCCGCACCGCGAGCTCGAACTGTGCCCGGCCACCCTGCCCCGTGATCTCTTTCGCGCGCGTCTCGATCGAATACGTGAGCGGTAGTCCGCCCAGCACCCCGAGATCGCCCGAGGCCTCGCGCTCCTTGCTCTTCAGGAGGGCTCTGGCTTCCTTCTTCAGGGCGGCCACGATGGCCGTAGCGGCCTCGGCGCGGTCCGAGTGGCCGGCCTTGCTCACCGTCATGCGGAACTTGTCGCCCTTGGTGTCGGTGCGCTTCTGGATCGTGGTCTCGATATCCCCGATGCGGCGCTCCACGGCCGGGATCTGCGCCTTGAGCCGCACGAGTGCCGAGCGTAGCTTGGCCTGGTCGTCCAGGTGCGCGCGCTTGAGGGTCGAAAGGCGCTGGATGTCGCCTTCGAGGCCGGCCAGCTCGAGCGCCAGCGGGTTGTCCGAGGACATCGCGCGCGCCAGGGCGAACTGATCGGCCATGCCGTCCACGTCGGTGGCTTCGTCCACGCCCGCGTCGCCGCGCAGGAACTGCTCGATGAAGCGCTGCTTGGTCTCCAGGAACTGCCACATCGTCTCGTCGAAGCTGCCGCGCGTCACGTAGGCCGCGATCTGCACCTCGGGGTTGGTGTTGCCCTGGCGCACGATGCGCCCCTCGCGCTGCTCGATGTTCGAGGGCAGATAGCGATCGGGGTCGAGGTGGTGGAGCGCGATGAGCCGCTTCTGGGCATTCACCCCGGTACCCATGGCCTCGGACGATCCGATGAGCACGCGCACCCGCCCCGCGTTCACGGACTCGAAGAGCTTCTTCTTGTCCGCGCTCTTCTTGTAGTCCTGCATGAAGGCGATCTCGCCGCGCGGCATCCCGCGCCGGACGAGCTCGTCGCGGATATAGGCGTAGGTCGAGAAGCCCCGTCCCTCGGCGTTTCCCGGGAGACCCAGATCGTTGAAGATCATCTGGGCCGAGCGCTCGGGCTTGCTCTCCTGCCAGATCGCATGCACCCGATCGATCAGGATCTCCACCTTGCTATCCGGGACGGGCGGTCCCTCTGGATCGACGAAGCGCGGGTCGAGGGCGGCATACTGCCCGTCCGTGATCACGCTCAAGATGATGTCGTCGCCCTTCTGCGGCGGGCCTCTGCGTGCCTTGATGTCCTTGATGCGCTCGGCGAGTAGGCGCCTGTAGTTTTCCTGGGTCTCGGTCTGCTCGCCGATCACGAGCTCGCGCCCGCCACCCCGGACCTTGGGCCGCTCGATATAGTGCAGGTCCTTCGCGAACACCGTGTCCCCGACCTCGCCCCAGATCTGGGACAGGGCGGTCAGGTTCTTGAACTTCGCGAAGCGCGTGACTGCCTGGTAGCTGCCACCGGGCGTCGCCTCCAGGTTGGTCGCGTAGTCGCCGAAGCTCGCCGCCCAGGCGTCGAAGTGGTGGATCCCCATCGCCTCGAGCAGCGGGCCTTGCAGCAGGCGCTGGATGCTGTAGACCTCGGCGAGGGTGTTGGTGATGGGCGTGCCGGACATCAAGACCAGGCTCCGGCCCGGCGAGAGGGATTCGATGTAGCGCGACTTCAGGTACAGATCGCTGCCGCGCACCGATCCATTCGGGTCGATGCCCTTGATGCCGGTTTGATTGGTGATGAAGTCGATCTTGCGGTAGGCCTGCGCCTCATCGACGAAGAGCATGTCTATCCCGGTCTCCTCGAAGTGGACGCCCTTGTCCTTGCGCTCGCCCGAGATCAGCTTCGCCAGGCGTTGCTCCAGGCGCTTCTTCTGGCGCTCGATGAGCTTGACCTTCATCCGATCGCCCGCTGCCGCGAGGAGGAATTGCGCGAGCTCGTCGATCTGGCGTTGGATGAAGTCCGCTTGGAAGTCCGGCGACATCGGGATCATGCCGAAGGCCGAGTGGGTGATGATCACCGCGTCCCAGTTCTCGTTCGCGACCCGCCCCATGAAACGCTTGCGGTTCACGGCCGCGAACTGCTCCTCGTCGGCCACCAGGATCTTGGCCGCCGGATAGAGATCGTAGAACTCCACGGCGAACTGCTTGAGCATGTGGTTCGGGACCACGTAGGCCGGCTTCTTTTTGATCCCGAGGCGCTTCAGCTCCATCCCGGCCACGATCGATCCGATGGTCTTGCCGGCACCCACCGAATGCGCCATGTAGGTGTTGCCGGACTGGACGATCCGCCACGCCACGCGCTTCTGGTGCGGCCTCGGCGTGAGCTTGGCGCTTAGCCCAGGGAACGACATCTTCTCGATGTGCGGTCCGCCGTAATCGCGCTTGACCGTGTGGTTGTAGTGGTCGTTGTAGGCGCGCGCGAGGCGCTCGGCGCGGGCTGGCTCTTCCCAGGCCCATTCCGCGAAGCGCTGCTTTATGCGCTGGAGCTTCTCCTGGGCCTTGACCGTCTCCTCCTGGTTCAGCACCTGGCGGTCCTTGCCGTCCTCCACGATTGTGTCGTAGACCTTCACGGTGCGGCTGTTCAGCGCGGCGTCGATGAGCTCGATGCCGTTGTAGCGCGAGGTGCCCCACTCGCTGGTCGCGGCGAGGTTCGATTTGACGCCCCATCCGTCCTGTTCGACGCCCCACGCGCCATTGAATTCCGTGACGCGGATGGGGAGCCCGAGCTCCCGCCCGAAGGCCTCGATCTCCGCGGTCTCGAGGATAGGCTGGCCGAGGGCGAGCGCGATGCGCGAGGGTGGTAGATCGGCCGGCTGCACCGCCTCCAGGGCCGCGACGTTGCGCTCGTAGCGCGGATCGTTCCGGGCCGCCTCTCGGGCGGCAGCGAGCTTTTGACGGACGTTCCCCGAGAGATAGGCATCCGCCGTCTCGATGGCCTGCGTGACCGGATCCTCGTAAACCACCGTGCCGAGCGCCTCGAAGGCCTCGGCTTCGCTCATCCCGGCGAGCCTCCCGATCTCGCCGAGATCCACCGCACCATGGCGGTAGAGCGAGACATGCAGCGCGTCCTCGACCGATTCGACCGCGGGCTCCCGGTGCGGGGCGATGACGCGCTCGCTGAAGATGGGCGCACGCTGCCAAGTCTTCCTCTCTTCGTCCAAGACCTCCAGGCTCGCGACACGGTAGGCGTCGGGATCGCCCTTGAAGGCGTCCAGGATCGGGTGGCGCTCGGTCTCGCCATCTACGCCGTCCTTGCCTTTCCGCGCGTAGACCTGGATGGTGTTGATGAAGCCGTGCTGCTTGATGAATGCCTCGTAGGCGCTTGTCAATTCCGCCTGTGCGGCCTCGATCGCGGCGTCGTCGCGCCCTTCGATCTGGACCTGGAGCACGCGCAGCGCCGCGTCCCGCAACGGGACGAAGCGCCGGATGATCTCGGCATGCTTCTCCGAAATCCCTTCGCCTTTGCCCTTCTCCTTGACGGCGACCAGATGCCCGGCGCCCTCCTCGCGCAGGAGCAGCTCGCCCTCGGGGCCGAGGTAATACGCCCCTTCTTTGGCCTTGCGCGGGTCCACATCGACGATCCGCGCCGCTTCGGGCGGTGTCTCGTGGGTGGTAGGCCGGTACGCATTGGCCGGCAACCGGTCCGCGGCCGCCTCGATGGCGCGCGCCAGGTCCTCGCCGGGGCGGGGCTCGACCGTGTACTCGTTGCCGCTGTACATCGAGCCCGACAGCGCATGCTCGCCGAGCACCAGCTCGGGGTGCGCGGCGAAGTATTCGTTGATGTAGGCCTCGCCGTCCGGTGTCTGGATCGGCGTGATCTCGCCCCAGGCCTCGCCGCCCGGCTCCTCGCCAGGCAGGCGCTTTCTCAGGAACAGCACATCGGTCACGACCTCCGTGCCAGCGTTCGCCATGAATGCGGTCTTGGGCAGCCGGATGGCGCCGAGCAAGTCGGCCTGCCCCTGGACGTAGGTCCGCATCGCGTCGCGGCCCTTGTCCAGGCTGTAGTGCGAGGTCACGAGCGCCAGCAGCCCGCCCGGGCGCACCCGGTCGAGCGACTTGGCGATGAAGTAATCGTGCAGCGAGAAGCGCCGGTTGGCGTACTCGGGATCCGATTGAATGATGGTGGAATCGAAAGGCGGGTTGCCGAGCGCGAGGTCGAAATAGCCCTTCGGCATCTTGAAGGCCTCGAAGCCCTGCTGACGGATGTCGGACTTGGGATAGAGGTGGCTAGCGATTGCCGCGGAGGTCGTGTCCAGCTCGACGCCGGTGAAGCGGCTCTGCGCCGACCATTCGCTCGGAAGGAGCCCGATGAAGTGTCCGATCCCGGAGCCGGGCTCGAGTATCCGTCCGCCGGCGAAGCCGAGGCGCTTGAGCGCGCCGTAGATCCCCTGAATGATGGTCTTCGAGGTGTAGTGGGCGTTGAGAGTCGAGGCGCGCGCCGCGGCGTATTCCTCGCGACTCAGAAGCTCCTGGAGATCGCGCCCGATGTCCTCCCATCCTGTATTGAAGCGGGACCCGAGCGGGAAGACGTTGTTGGCGAGCGCGCTGTCGCCCCAGCCGACGTACTTGACGAGCGCGGCCTGCTCCTCGGCCGTCGCCGGCCTCGATTCGGCCGCGAGCCGCTTGAGCACGCGGATCGCTTCGAGGTTCTGGCGCGCCTTGGTCTTGGCCCCGCCCTGGCCGAGCGCATCGGCCTCGGTGATGCGGTAGTTGCCGGGGCTCAGTACCCCAGGGTCAGACGCACCCTCTCCAGGCGCTCCCGCTCGAGCTTCTCGCTCGGCGTCTCGTCCGGATCCACCTCGCTTTCCTCCGGCCCGAGCAGCCCCCGGAGCTCGTCGATCAGGAACTCCTGGATCTCGCGCTTCGCCGTCTCGGCGGCCTGCACCCGCTCCTGATACGGCAGTTCCGCCGGCAAGCCCTTCATCGTCCTGTGTACCGCTTCGACTTCCCTGGCTCCGAAATCCGCCTGGATCTCGTCCAGGAACGCTTCCAGGTTCCCTGTCTGCCTCATCTGCTTCAGCTCGTTCGGCTGGTTGTCCTTGAGGAGCTGCCTCGCCATGTATCGGTAATCCGCCATCGCTCTTCTCCTTTGCGTCCAGTCCCAATCCCTTTTCCCTAGCGAAGTGGACCGCGTAGGGCTTGATCCCCGCGCCGAAATTATGGATCAGAAACTTGAACAAGTCTTTGAGGGTCTTCCCGGCCGCCTGGAACGCCTCGAGCGCCGCCTCGAAGTGGGGCTTGGCCTTGGCGTAGGCCTCGGCGTCAAACCCGGCTGGGAAGCTCTGGATGCGCCCGCCCCCGAAGAGTTCTGCCAGGCCCTTGAGGGTCTCATCGATGCCCTTGACCCCGAGCTTCGCCGCTTCCTTGGCGATGTCGGCAGCCGTTTTCTCCCTGAGTTTGGCTTGTGGCGGGCCTTTAGGCGTACTTTTGGCCGGAAGCGGGCGCTTCGTTGGGGTTTTTGGCGGGCCCTCCGCAGCCACCTCGGCCGCGGCCTCATCGAAGAGCGCCGAGAGGTCCGCCTCGGAGAGCGGCCCGCTAGTTATGCCTCCTTCCGTGCCCAGCCTCTCCCGGACAGCCGCAATGAGCGCGGGCAGCTGCTTGGCGTAGAAGAAAGCGGCCTTTGCGTTCTCCATTTGCAGAGGGCCGATGAGTTTGACGGCCTTCCGTTCGAGGTTGGCCAGGCTGCGCTCGATGCTTTCCTTCGCGTAGGGATCGGCTTCCCTCTGCATCGCCTCGACATCGAGCCAGATCCCCTGGAGCGTCCGAAAGTATTCGTTGTGCGGCACCGCCCGGCGGCTCACAGGCTCATCGAGCACCTTGACATCGAGGTCGGCCAGGCGCTTGAATTTTTCAGCTAGAGTCGGGGTGGCCTCGCGTATGGGCCAGATCCAATTGCTCTTGAACGCCTCGTCGAGGGCTGCATCTACTGCCTCCTCCACGCCGGGTCCGGCTGGGGTCTTCGACGCGGGCTCTGCAGGCTGTTCCACAACCGCGGGCTTGCTCGACTCTCTTTGTATACTCTCTTCGAGCTTCGCCATCGCCTCGGCGCGTGTCGGAGCGCGCTCCTCAAGCCGGTAAGCGTTGTCCTTACGCTCAGCGCTGACGATGTGGTTTCCTTCGCTGTCCTGCCCGAGATAGCGAGGCTTCTCAAAATCGGACTCCGCCGCTTCCTTTTGGCTCGGCTCTGGTGTCGGCTTTTCTGGTGGAGCAACCTTGGCGTTGATCTCGGCGACAAGAGTCGCCAGTCTCTTACGCCCTACCTCGATCCCGAGCGCCTGCGCGTAGTCGCGCGCCTTCCACATATTCGTCTCCCAGCCTTCCCTTGGCACGAAGGCGGGGGGCGTTGGGGTCTCGGGAGGCGACGTTACTTGATCGCTCTGCTGGCTTGGGGGAGACGCCGAGATCGTCCGCCCCTGGTAGGTGATCTGGTCCGTCTTGCGCTCGGGGGCGGTGACAGTTTCCCCGTTCGGCCTGATGGGAACCCACGAAACCGACTCGAGGAGATCATTGAGCCCCGCCCGTACCTGCGCCTCGCGCTTCTTCGGGAATACCCAGCCCCCGCGCTTCCTGTTCCACAAGCCCCGCAGCGCCTTGATCCGGTTCTTGTGGGTCTCGGTGTCACCGCGGACGATGATGGATTTCTCGGTGAGGTCCTCGATGCGCAGCGGCGATGTTGCTTGATCGCTCTGCTGGCTTGGGGGGGGCGCTTGCGATCGATCACCCGCTGTTTCAACGGGTTGCTTACTTGATAGCTGGTTCCCGGCGGGCTGGTCTAGGAGGGATTTTTGGCCTCGGGCCGCGAGCTCGTCGGCTTCGAGATCGGAACCGGTTAGGCGGAAATCGCCTCGGGCGCGATCCGCTTCACGCTTGCGCTTCGCCGCCGCCTCTTGCTCGGCCGCGCGCCGCTCGGCGTCTAGCTGGCGTTGTTCGCGTGCAGCGAGCTCTTCCGCGCTGTAGGCTTCCAGGAGCGGGGCATCTCGATCAAGCCGCGCTTCTGTCCCTCGCGGAGTATCACTTCCCACCGCTCCCGCGGTGTCAGTTTCGAGAGCGCGTCTGCCGCCCTCCGCCGCTTCGCTTCCAGATCCTTGTCCGCCACTTTGCACCTCGTCGGCGATGAATACATCGATGTCTTCGTCGGGCAGAGCGGCGACGGCCATCTCGGCCTCTGCCATGATGGCCTCACGCTCTTCGCGGGCCTCGCGCTCGGCCTCCTCTTCTTCTTGCCGTCGCGCCAATTCTACTTCTCGCTCTTCCGGCGACAACGCCCCTGCCTCGCGCATGCCGTCGAGCGCGTCGAGCATGTAGCCGACCACACGCCGCTCCTTCGCACCGAGCTTTTCGCCCGCGATGGCCTTGCGCACGGCCTCGATGGTGGCTTGAGGGTTCAGACGCTCTGGGATCGCCGCATACCAGGGCTCTTTCGGCAGCCACTTGGTCCGCCCGATGACTTGATCCTTTTCGTCGCGGAGCTGCTCGCCCCCGCGTTGAGCCCAGCCGGCCTGCATCGCCATGTAGCGCAGCGCGGCCTGCATTCCGGGATCCTCGAGCCGTGCATCCCGGCCGCGGCGCGGCCGCGCTATAGTTGGTAAAGCGGA
Organism: Gammaproteobacteria bacterium; assembly: GCA_050740695.1. Taxonomy (GTDB): domain Bacteria; phylum Pseudomonadota; class Gammaproteobacteria; order JACCXJ01; family JACCXJ01; genus JACCXJ01. The sequence continues at coordinate 26,274 of JBOIDR010000003.1, forward strand.
AGGACTTAAAGGATGAGCAGCATGAATCTCCGGTGTCTCGCGTGCGGTGGCATCATCACGACGCGAAGGCAAGGCACGTTCGCCAAGAACTTCTGCAACGGGGAATGCCGGCGATCGTACTATCGCGTCAACAGCCGCACCCCGTACCGCGAGGTCGTTATTGGTGGCGAGCGCATGTACGAACATCGCTTTGTCATGCAGCAAGTCCTTGGGCGAGACCTCCTTCCCCACGAGCTTGTGCACCACGTCAACGGGGATGGTCTGGATCCGGAAAACCTTGTCATCATGGATAAGCGGAAGCACGGACTCGAGCACTCGCGCTTGTCCTGGGACATCGAGTGCGCCAAAGCCCTGCTTGACGAGGGTATCTCGCCGCCCGACATCGCGCGCCGTCTCGGCGTCAGGTACCGCGCCCTGGCGCGTGCCTTTGAGGTCAGAGGTTGGAGGAGCAAGATCCTCCGTTCCGTGAAGTGGGACGTTGGCAGTGCTAAGCGTCTTTTCGCTGACGGCCTTTCCTTGCGGGAGATTGCGAGGTTGGTCGGCACCTCGCACGGTTGCGTCTCTGCCAGGTTCAAGCTTCTTGGGTTGCGCTAGGTCTCGGGGTTCGGCGAGGTCGTTCTGCGGCGAGGTGGCGGCTTGGTGCGCGGCCTGATCTAGAATCTCCGCGTCCCGCGCCAGGAGGTCGGCGCTTCGTCCGTCCTCCTGGGGGAGCACATCGGTAGGGGCGCGAGCCTCTCCCTTGTGCTCTGCGGGGCCTTCTCCGAGCGCCGGCGCGGCCGTTGCCGACAGCAAGGACTCGGGCGCCGCTGCGGCAGCTCGGGTCGTCGTGCCTGCGGCGCCGATGCTCGGCCCAGAAGCAGAAACCCCGGCATCGGCCGGGGTCTCTTGGGCAAGGCTCGGGGTGGCCGTGGGCGGCGGGGCCTGGCCAGCCCAAGCCCCAGTGGCTCGGTCTCGTGCACCGATTGCCGTTACGGTGCCGTCGGCGTTCTCACGAAGATTCAGATCAGCGCTTCGTCTGGCCGCTTCGATCGCCAATTCCCTGGTCTTGGGATTGTTGCCGAACGATACCTCTTTCCCTTCGGAGACAAGCTGGACCACTCGTTCATGGGACTTTTCACGGGCCCCGGCGGCCAAGTCTCCAAATACAGCATCGACCTCTTCCCCTTTGTTCGCTGGCCTCCGGCCGAGCGGAGGCGCCGCGGTGGACGACAGCAAATCGGATTGGGCGGCGGCGCCCTCTCCTTGCCCTCCCCCTTGCGAAGGGGGAAGGTTGGGTGGGGGTAGCCCCGGACTGTCGACCTGAGTGTCAACCGGAGGGGCGACGAGGCCCGCGGCGCGTGACAGCGGCCCGCGGGCGGCCAGCTCGGCGACGCGTGCTTGCTCGGCCGCGAGATCGGCGCGGGCGCGCTCGACCATCTGTTCGCGGAGCGTCTTCGAAGTTTCAAGCGCAGGGTTCTCCCCAGCCGCCCCTTCCTGCCCTTCCCTGCCCAACCCCCTCCCTTCCTCCCCCGCTCCACGCAGGGGAGGGGGGGCAGGAAGGGAGTTGGATAGATCCGGGGGAGGGTTGGGTGGGGGTGATCCCGCTCGCCCTGCCGGCGCCGGCAAACCCTCCCCGAGGATGTCGCGAATGTGGCGCTGCTGGGCCGGGTCGAGATCGCCCAGGCCGACGTCACCTTCTTGCCCTCCCCTGCCCAACCCACTCCCTTCCTCCCCCGCTCCGCTCAGGGGAGGGGGGGCAGGAAGGGGGTTGGATAGATCCGGGGGAGGGTTGGGTGGGGGTGCGCCTGGCGTAGGGCCGGCGTTGGGCCCTGTGCCGAGTGGGGGTGCTGCGCCCGCCCCAGGTGCGGGCGGTGGCGGCAGAGGGGGGGCAGCCCCAGGGCTCACCGCGCCGGTCGCCGCACCGAGCAAGCCGCCGCTCGCCGCCCCGAGCGCGGTGGCATTGACCACGCCCTCACCCGGACGTCGGGTGGCGTCCAAGTGCTCCCGGGTCGCGAGGTTCTCGTGGAGCTTCTCGGTGCCGCTCTGCGGGGCCTCCTGCAATGCCTCACGGCCGGCGCCGGTCAGGGTGCGCTTGACGACTCCCCCAGAGGGATTCAGCAACTGGCTGAAAGCCCCGCCGCCGGTCACGGCAGAGATCCCGCCCGTGGTCAACGCGGTACGGCCGAAGACCTCGTTCTCCGCCGATCGGGCGGTTTCCTCGCGCGCCAGCGCCATCCGTTCCGCCAGCGGCAAGCCCGCATCCGTCCGCGCGAGGGCCTCCTGGAAGAACGGGGCCTTGGCGAGTTGCTCGTCCGGGGCCTCGCGGATCTGGTGGCCGATCTGGGCAGCGTTCTGTGCCCCGGAGAAGACCCCCTCCGCGGTCCCGAAGCCAAGGCCGGGCGCGACCGCCCCGCCGATCTTCTGCGCGATCCTCCCGCCACCGAGCACCTTGGTCACGGCCTCTCCGGCCTTGAGCGCCTGGAGCCCCCGCGCGAGCCCGAGCCCGGGCACCGCCATCGCCACCGTGCCCGGCAACGATTCGGCGGCCGAGAGCCCGATTGTCGAGAAGGGAGTGGGCCCGAGGCTTAGATCGTCGGTGACGAGCGGTGCAGCCGCGGCGGCCTTGCCGCCCTCGCTCATCCGGCCCCTCCACCACTCGGCCGCCTCTCGCCCGGTATCTTCTATCGCGCCGCCAACCTGCTCGGCGCCGAGCTTCCGCAGCCCGAACCCAGCGGTCTCGACGATCCCGGCCGCCCCAGCGGCTACGGCCTTGCCGAAGTCACTGGCGGTCGCACCGACATCGCTCACCCGCTTGGCCTGGCTCCAATCGATAGGGCCAGGCCCTTCCTGCCCTGCCCTTTGCGAAGAGGGGGGAGAAGGTGGGGGCTGCCCTCCCCTGCTTTGCGGGGGAGGGTTGGGTGGGGGTAGCGCCGCGGCCGCTACCGCGTTCGTTTCTTCGTTCTCGATCGGCGCGATGCGCCGCGCATTACTCCAGTCGATGGGCATCTACTTCGGGTCCTTCACTTCCTTGCCCGTGGCGTCGTAGACCCGGCCGCCCTTCACGGTCAGGCGGCCGCGACCCGGAACCTCATAGATACCGTCCTCGGGAACGCCGGTGCCCTGCCCTCGCTGCCCCGCCCCCGGCAGCTCCACCGGCACCGCCTGTCCGGTCGCCGGGTCTACCGAATAGAACCGCTTGGCGCCCGTCGGGTAGCCGTCTTCGCCAGTCACCGGATCCCCGATGATGCGGCGCGTTTGGGACGACCGATCCCCGAAGAGCAATCGATCGGTCGCCGAGAAGTCCGCCGGGTTCTCATCGAGGAGTGTCTGGGCCCGCGACGCCTTGACCTGCTCGAGGGTTGGCGGGGCGCGCAGGTCCTTCACGGCCTTGAGGGCCGCGAGATCGCCCGCGAAGGCCTCCCGGTCGTCCTTGGCCGCCTCTCTCCCGCGCTTCTCTGCGCCGGCCCGCGCCCGGTTCGCGGCGATGGTCTCGCCGGCCGTCGCGGCCTGGCCGATGAAGTCGGCGATCGCCGCCCCGGTCGTGAGGTTCGGATTCAAGCGCGGCAGGACCACCCGCTGCCGCCCCGGCTCCACCGTCTGCGCCTGCGGCGCCGGCAGGGCCGGGGCCGCGCCGCTCACCTTCGGCGGCGGCCCATCGAAGGTAGTGATCTGGCCCGTGCGGTTGTTCCGGAAGTACCCCTGCCCGGGCGCCAAGGGCGGGGACCCGGGCTGGGCCAGATCCGACTGGACGGCTTGGCGCGTGAGGCGCGCACCCGCTCCCCGCCCTCCGCCTTGCGAAGCGGGAGGGTTGGGTGGGGGTAGCCCTCGCGAAGCGGGAGGCGAAGCCGTTAAACCTCCCCCTTTAGAAGGGGGAGGCGAAGGAGGGGGTAAAGCCGCCCGTTGCGAAGCGAGAGGGCTGGGAGCCGGTACCACCCCAGCCCGAGGGGCCGACCCGACCGGCGGCGCGACGGAGCGAGGCTCCGCTCCGACGGCGCCCCTAGCAAAGTCCGCGATGCCACCTGCGGCGCTTGCGACGACCTGCGGACCGTTGCGGATGAGCGGTTCCACGAACGGCCTCGTCAGCGCCTTTACGGGCTCGACAATGGCATCGGCGACCTGCTGCTGCCCTTCTCGGTAGGCGGTTCCAACTCGGAAAGGCAGTGACGGTTGTTGTACCTTTTTCGCCCCTTTGCTCGTCGGCAAAGGCGGCAGATCATCGTACTGTCGTTGCTGCTGCATGGCTGGTGTCCCTAGTCTTCCGTGGTTTGCGATGCGAGCGCGCTGATGGTGTTGAGCGCGCCGCTCACGATGTTCGAATAGAAGTCGGCGCCCGCTTCTGCGGCGCTCGCGCGCACGCCCAGGATCGCCTTGGCCTGTTCGAGCTGGACCTGGGCCTTCTGCACGGCGTGGTTGAGAAACGCGGCGTAGGCCTGAGCGCTGGCCTCGTAGTTGGAGATCCCGAGGCGCGCTATCTCGGAGGCGACCGTTCCCTTCGCGGAAAACGCGGCGATCTGCGAGCGGTAAACGTCGCTCTTGATCCCGGCCCGTTGCACGTCGGCCTCGAGCCTCGCGCGCCAGCCCTGCAGCTCCGCGTTATGGACGTCGATGCGGCTCCTGGCGCGCTCGGTATGCGCGGTGAGCATCGTGCGCTTCACCTCCGCCTTGGCGCGCACGGCGTCCACGGTTGCTTCGTAGGCCTTGACCTGGGACTCGAAGATCCGCGCCTTCGCCTCCTCGCCCCGCACCGCGGCCTCGTGCGCGTTGAGTCGCGCGACCTGGGCCTGCACTGTCGCCGAGTAGGATTCCACCTCGCTCCTGTGCGCATCGAGCCGCAGTCGCTCCACGTCCGCCTGAACCGAGGCCGCCTGCATGCGGGAGCGGTACAGCTCGACGATGGTGTTGAGCGCCTGGATCGACGCCTGGTACTTGTCGAGCTCGATCTTCTGGATCTCGCCGCGCACCCTGGCCGATTCGAGTTGCGCGCGATGGACCTCGATGGCCTGCACCGCGGCCTTGAGGCGGGTCTCGAAGACCTGTGCGCCGGTGCGGTACGAATCGAGCCGCAGTTGCAGCTCCGCGACCTTGGCGTTGTAGCCCTGGATCCCGTACTCGACGAGGTAACGGCTCGCGTTCAAAGCGCGCTCCATGATCCCCGCGTGATGCGTGATGAGGATCTGTTCAAACTGGGTGGCCGCGGTGATGGTGAACTGCCGCGCCTGGATGTAGTCCGTGGTGCGTTTGACGGCGATCTCGCGGTTCACCTCCGAGACGCCATCCGCCGCGCGCTGTGTGGCGCCATCGATGGCGTCGAAGAGCGAGCCGGGGGACCGGGAGAAGCGGCGGGACACGAATGCTCGCGAGGCCTCGTCCACCGCCTGCCGGCGCTGGGCCTCCTCGCGATCGACGGCGCGGCCCCACACCCGGATCTCGTCGGCCGTATCGATGCCGTATCCGCCGCTCGTGAGATCGTCGGTGAGCGTGGCGCCGAGGGCGTCCAGGCCGTCGCTCTCATACGCCTGCTCGGCGAACAGGAAGGTTCCGGTGGGCGCATCGATGTCGATGGCCGGCGGGGCGAGGTCGAAGCTCGGCAGCTCCACCTCGATCGGTCCGGGCAGATTGATCGCGGCCAGAGTCGGCGCGGTCGGGATCTCGATCGTGGGCGCTTCCGGCAGCACCACGTCCCGGACTCCCGGCGCGGCGCCGGGCCGTGCGGGCAGATCGAGCGCAGGCGCGGCCGGCAAGGTGATGGCGGGCGGGGCCATGTGGAAATCCGGGATCGCGATGTCTTCGATCGCCGGTATATCAATGATCGGTGCGGCCGGCGGGTTTTCCTGTGGGATCGAGATGTTCGGGGCGGCGGGCGCGTGGCCCAGAACCACGTTCAGCGCGTTGCTCACCCCATCGAAGTTGAGGAGCTGGGCGTCCGGCGGCTGATCGATCCCGATCCTCGTGTTCGAGAGCGATTGCAAGGCGCTCAAGAACGTCTCGACTCGGTTCGCCCAAGTGGCCGCGTAGGCCTTGTTGTCGGTGATGATCTGGCTAGTGGTGGTCATGGTGTCTAGTGATATAGTGGTCTATAGTGTTCTCGCGGCTTCCGCCGCTGCTTTCGAAGTCCATGTCCACGCCCGAGAACCTCGTACTGGAGCAACTGCGCATCATCAGGGCGGAGAATGAACAGCGCGATCGCGAGATGGCGCTGATCAAAGCCGACCTCACGGTGTTCCGAGCCGAGCTTGCGAACACCAACACCCACCTACGCGCGGTCATGGAGGTGCTTGGCACGCACACCGATGTGCTGCATGAGATCAGCAGGCGTCTGTTGGACCTGCAGTACGAATTGCTCAAACCAGGAAGCTGAGAGCATGAGCGACACCGGGAGCGACAGGCAGCGACCCGCGTCGAGATCAGTGCGCTCGGGCAGCAACTTGTGTCAGGTGGCGATGTAGTAGGTCCCAGGCTGATCGAACTTCGAGACTAGCTCCCAGCTTGCGAAGTTGTTCAGCTTGTAGGAGACCATGTCGAGCGCTTGATCGAGCAAGGTCTGATAGGGCTCGCCGGCCCGCTTGGCGTGCAGGGCAATGTTCAGGGCCGAATGAAAGTCTGCCCACCCCACGGATCCGGGGTCGTCGCGCGTTTGCAGAATGCAGACCCCCACTTTGGTCGTTGTGGCATGCGCCCAGATAATTGCGATAGCTCTTGAGTTAACAAAGATGCCAGAGTGCCTGACAAAAGGTATCGCCTTGGCCCTGATGAATTCCGCATCGACGGCCACCTGCCTTGCTTGACTTACTGCATACCCTGCTGGGTGTCCTGGGTTCGAGACAAGAGTGTAGGTTTCAAAGAAATCCTCTAAGTCGGCTTCATACTGTTGAAAGGCATCCAACACTTCGTTGTGCCAGTCATTCCCAAGCTCATTCGCAAGCTCGAAATCCGTAATAGGGGGGTCGTTAGGCATTTGCTCGCCGTACAGATACCACTTGCGCCCCGCGGGCTCATCGGCGGCGACAAGAAGCCCATCTCCATACAGAGCGAAGCTCTTGTCGCGGCTGATCTCGTAGCTCCTGCCTTGATAGGTCACCACGGGGAAGGTTCCGTCGTAAAACGGGCTGTGGTAGAAAAAGTCGGTTGTGCGGGTGTAGCCGGAAGTCGCTAACATCTCAGCTCGCCCGTTCGGCAAGGAGATGCTGCGTGTGCGCGCATGCACGTTCAAGGTAGTCGAGAGATGGACCGAGATCTCGTCCACCACGGTGCGCTCGAAATCGAATCGTTTGACCTCATAAACGTCCAGAGGCGTGACAGAAAACCCGGACCCGGCGAGCGCCGGGTCCGACAACCCGACTTTGTACCCGCGAACGTCGGTCAGAACAAGAAACGCCTCATCATCCTCCAATCTCAACAGGTCGTACTCAAAGTACGTAACAACGAGGCCCGCCGCTGGCCCCGACACGAGGTCAGTGGAAACGTGGCGAGTTATCTGATGGAAGACACGCACTCCACCGATTACGTGAGGGTCGGGCTCTTTCTCGATCACTTGTGGACCAAGAAGCTCATCCAGAGTCACCAGCTTTGACTTGCTCGCCCGCCTCGTCTTTGCTTCCGCCGTGAAGAACTCGGTGCTATATAAGAAATGAGGAACGACGGTTCCAGCGATCTCACCATCCCCACCCACTTCCAGCTTCCCAGTGATCCGTGACAGCCGCAGCTGCGTGATCGCAGAGAAGGGTAATAACCCTGCTTGCGGGGCATCTGAGATGGTCTGGTCAATCTCGTAGGTCCCGGGAACACGAGTCAAGGACGGCGTAAAGAAATAGGCATAGCTCCCGAAAGCGATCTCGACACCATCCGTTCCGGGCGGGATGGAAACCCGGTACTCCATGTCGGTCCCCTCATAGATGAGCTTCCAGTCATCCGGATGGATCGCCGCCACGGCAGCTTGAGGGGATTGCCCACTGTCAATGGAAACCGCGTGCAGGTAGGCCAGTAGAGCGATCCGACCGTCAAAGAGCTGCGCGCTGATCTGCTGATAGTTTCCCACCAGATGCTCACCGATCGCGACCACATCAGGGTCGGAGGAAGGGCCTAATGCCAGTGCGCTCTGAATAGGCCCATACGCACTCTTCGTAATCAGTGTCCGCGCCTCCAACGGCAGCGCAGCCGATGGATCGTAGACACGAAAACCGGATAGCCGTAGCTTGGCCCCGAGACGTGTCACGCCGTCTGTGGTGAACACATCCTCACCCTCTGCGCCCAGCTTGATGGTGCGGAAGGTGCCGTGACCGAGCGTAGTATTGAAGAAACGAAGAAACGCCCCTCGGACCTTCTGTCCCCTCTCTATCCGGATCCGATTCTGCGCCCGCTCCGGCCGCGGCTTGCCGCTCCCCACGTCCACCGGTACCGACACATGCACCTCGATTTCCGCGTCGTCGAGCTTGTAGCGCCGCGTGCCCGTGCGCAGCCCCTGGCGGAGGAGCTGCTCCTGCAGGAGCGCCAGGCGCTTCTTGGCGTAGGGCAGGTATCGCTCGCCGCCGTCGATCTGGAGCTGCACGGGCATTAGATCCGCCTCGACAGCACTTCGGCCTCGATGTCGATCTGGCCGATCTCGAAATCGGCTCCGTGCGTGTTCCCGACCTCGAACTGCCAGTAGCGCGCCTTGAGGCCCCGGCCGAGATCGGCCTTGCGCTGCCGGTAGGGCTCGCCGGCCGGCACGGGGTAGTTGTAGCGCGTCGCGCCTTCGTCGAGCACGACAGTCAGAGCCATCGGCTCGGCCGATGAGCCCGACACGTAGGCGTCCGTGCAGCGCTTCATCTTGTCCGAGCCGAAGTCCGTGATCCCAGTGAGCGCGTGCGCGTCGATCGCGATACCGTCATCGGTATCGCCGTCGAGAGCGAAGAGCCCCGCATCCGAGGCCCCGAGCAGCCGACCGCCGACGACGGCGAAGGAGTTGAACGGATAACCCTCGTACTCGGTGACGGCGCCGGTCTTGAGGTTGACCACCACCACCGTATCGACAATCGATCCGGCGACTGCCCCGCTCAGGTGGGCGCTCAGCAGAGGCAGGGAGGCCGCGATGGCCCCGGTGATCGGGACATAGCCCTTGAGATCTGCGCGGATGAGCGGCAGCTCGGCGGCCAGGGACCCCATGACCCCGACAACGCCGCCGAGCGCGCCCTGGAAGGTCGGCAAGCTGGCCTCGATCCGGCCGACCACCGTCGCGCGCCCTTCCACCTGGCCGGTGAGCAGCGGCAGACGGCCATCGACGATACCGATGACACCCGCAAAGCCGGTGATCGATCCCGTGAGCCGGGGCAGCTCGGCCGCGATCTCGCCCCGGGCCCCCTGGAGCCCCGTGATCTCCGATGCGAGGACCGGAAGGACGCCTTCGATCCCGACGACACCCCCTCGCATCTCCGCCTCGAGGACCGGCAGCGCGGCGTCAATGCTGCCCCGGATCTCGACGAGCCCCCGAACATCCGACCGGAGCAACGGGAGGCCGGCATCGATGTCGCCGGCGACGCCGGCGAGCCCCTCGATGCTGGATCCGAGGAGGGGTAGTGCTGCGTCTATCTCCCCGCTGGCGGGCAAGACGATCGCCGCACCACCGATCTTGACCCCTCCGCTGGATAGAGACTCCTGATAGTGGACGACGGTTGCGGCGCCGCTGATCTGGGCGCCGCCCGAGGGGCTGTAGACGACGAACTCGAACGACTCGGCAGCCGTCCCGCCGACCGTCATCCCCCCCTGCATCACCTCGGTGTAGGTGACGGGGACGATGTGCGTCACCGGAGCGGTGCCCGAGATGAGCACCCCGCCCTGGCCGGTCAGGACCAGGGCATCATCCACGATGTAGGCTTGCCCACCTACGGAGAGGCCGCCCGAGGCGACCTCGGTATACGTTACCGGCCCGGCCTCCGCCATCTCGAACTTGGGCAGCCGGATCCCCGCATCGCGCGTGATCTCCCCTAGGGTGAACCTCGGGAGCCGGATCCCGGCGTCGATCGAGATCTGCCCGAGGGTGAACCTCGGTAGCCGGATCCCGGCATCGATCGGGATATCCCCGAACGAGAATTTCGGAAGCGCGAAGGCCACGGCCGGGGAGAACTTAGAAGGAGATGGTCGCTTCGGTCAGTGAGACGGGGTTCCCGCTGGTGATCGACAGGCTATCGAGGATGAAGTCGGCCGCGCTCGTGCCCACCGATCCCTGAATCGTAAAAACACCCTTGGTCCAGCGCGCATACCCCGCCGTGCCACTCGCGACCGCGTTGGCGGTCAGATTCGTCCCCAAGGCCGATGCGCCCCCCACTGCGGTATTCCATGGGCATGTAGCGGTGGTCGGCAGATCCACGAGCTTGGTGCCCGTCGGCGCCTCGTCGGCCGTGGCCGGAGCGCTGCCCGTGTATACCGAGACCGTGCCGCTGATGCCCATCTGTAACGCCCCGGCCAGGTCGGTCCAGATCGCCACCATCTTGTTGCGAGCATCGATGTTGAGCTTCAGGGTCCCCAGGCTCTCCGGCATCTTCATGGAGAGATTGGTGATCTCGAACGCACCTCCGTTCGTGATCGACAGGGTGTCGAGGATGCAGCCGGCGCCGGAGCCGGCGACCCCGCACGTGACATCGATGCAGGGATTCCCGATGGTATTCTTGATACGCGCAAAGCTCGCCGTGCCGGTCGCCGCACCGGTGCCCGCACGCGGGGCAGCAAGCTGGGCGATCCCAGCAGATACCGCGCTCCACGATGCGTTGGCTATGGTGACGGTGGCGAGCAACGTGCCGGCCGGCGTCACCGATGGATCGACCGGCTGCGCGCCACTGTAGATCTCGGCCGACGATTCCAGGGTGGTGCTGTTCGAGCTGGTCTTACCCGTGAGGGTATCGATCACCGTGTTGACGAAGTTGGCGACGTGGAAGGTGGTCGGCATGGCGAATTACACCTTCGACAGGGTGATCTTCGGGGTGATCTTGATCTGGTCCCCGGAGTTTTGGATCACTTTGCCCGAAGCGAACTTCTCTTCCCAGACCAAGATCGAGGAGCTCGCGCCCACCATGTAATAGCCGTATACGGTCACAGCCGCGGCGGCGCTGAATGTCCACACCTGTTCGGCATAGGTTCCCTCGGCCACGCCGCCCGACTGCGCCACGGTCCAGCTCGTCTTGGTGAGCGTCTTGGCCGCGTAGCCGTGTGTGCTCATCTCGGTAAACGTGGATGGCGTGTCGCCGTCCGCGGGCGTGATGTTGTTCACGAAGAGCTTGAGGATGACGTCCTCGCTGGCGTTTTTCCCAAGCGCGTTTTCGAGTAGGCGGTTCTCGCCTAAGGTCGGTACGAGTAAGGGCATCTTCGATTACTCCTTGGGCATCTTGAACTTGCCGGTGGGAACGGTTAACGGCGCTGCGGCAACCAGCGTGGTGCTTGACAGGTTCAGATCGGCGCCCGAGGTCCCCACGGTGCCGTCGATGCGCGCGAGCGTCGTGGTTGCCGCGGTACCAGCATCTGAGTTTTCACGGAGCCGGAAGAAACCTGCGATGCCATCGGCGAGGATGGTCCCGGACCAGGTTTCGCTCGCCTTCTTCAGGATCTCGCCGGCTACCGCGGCGGCCTCGAAGGTGAGCCCGGTCGCCGTGCTGTTGTTGGTAATGGTGCAGAGCTTCACGCTCGATGTAGGAATCGCTTCGTCCGGTGTGGCCGGCCGACTGCCGCTCCAGATATCGATGAAGCTCAGGTTGAAAACGGTGCGGAAAGCACCCGTGTCCAGGAGCTTGTTCACGCACCCGGTGGATAGGCGTAACGACATGGAGGACCTCCAGAAACGAAAAAGGCCCCGCAGGGCCTGGTAGGGACACCCCTTGTGGGTGCCCTGATATCAAATGCCGAGGCACCCACAAGGGGTGCCCCTACCCGAGCCTCAGCGCCTGAGCGCCGCGACGTAACGCTTGCGGCCGGGGTCGTGGATCACGATCCCGGCGCCGCGCTTCACAGCGGGAAACTTGTAGTCTTTTAGGGTCAGGTTAATGATCTGGCCCCCCGGCAGGCCTTCGCACACGCCGCGCTCTGTGCTGAAGACCGCGCATACCTCCTCGGTCTGGCCGCCTGTGAGATCCTGGGCCTCGCAATGACCCAGCGAGCCGTAGAGCGCGCCGTACTCGGCCTTAACGATCTCGCTCGCCGATGCGATGTCCTCGCCGGCCATGAAACGCAGCCGCTTTTCTGTGCCGACATAGACGCCATCGCCGACCGGTGCCACGATGGTGATCGCGGACTCGTAACGATAACCCTGCCGGATCGGATCGAAGCGCTCGGGCAGGTACGGATCCGAATAGAGCAAGTGCTCGCCGACCGCGACCAGTACGCGCCCGTTGTGCTCGGCGAGGATCTGTCCAGGCGGTGGCGGTTGCTTGAACTGCGTCTCGAGCGACACACCGTAATCGAGGGTGTCCCCGGTATAGGTCGCCTCCGTCGAGGCGTTCGGGATGAGAAGTGCCCGCTTCAGGGTCTTGCCGTCCGGGCCCGAGAGGTAAATCGCCTTGTAGTACACGGACGGATCCAACGAAACCGCGATCGCGGTGAACCGGATCCCGCCTCCGGCCACGATGAGGGAAGCCCTGCCGGTACCGGATTCCTCACCATCCGCGCGCAGGAACGTGAGGGCGTATTGATACCGGCCCCTCGGCAGCCGCCCGCCAATCTCCGCGGCGAGGGGCTGCTGCGCCGGAGGCGTGATGCCCCAGGGGGAGAGTCGCCCGTCGCGGTATTGCAGCGCCGACACTCCATCGCAAAGGAACACTACGTCGGGATGGTCCAGGTACTGAGTCTCTTGTCGCGCGAGCCCGCTCGCGACCAATGTGCTCGTCGTGAGATCCGGGTTTACTCGGTAGAGCTTGTCGTCCTGCCGATACAGGGACACGTTTGCGCTGCCCCACAGCGAATGCCTCGCCCCGGATTGCAGAAGGGTCCTGCCCGGGCGGCGCCGTAGCCTCTGCCCGTCGTCGTCGATGACGACATTGACCGCCTCGGCCAGCTCCCCCGGCTTCAAACTCTGCGCCGGGACGGTGTTCCGGATCCCCAGGAACTGGTCGATGGTCACGCTCATCAGGTGATCACCCACAAGAAGGGCCGTTTGATCGCCGCGCCCGCCTCGATGCAAATGAGCGTGGCGCCCCATTTGTGGGAGGGGCCGTTGGCCGAGGTCAGGGTTTTATCCCCGGTCGCTCCAGCCGTCGCGAGCACACCATCGGCAACGTAGAGGATGCCACCGGCGCCCGGGTCGTAACGTTCGGTAAACGTGGGTGTGGTACCCGTCGGCGGGCTCGTTGGGCCCGCCGCGTTCCAAACATGGGTCGCCAAGACGACGAGCGAGCCATTGACAGGTGTAGTCAGCCCGAGCGCGACGGAGCTCGCGCCAAGCCCCGTATTGGTGCTCGGATTGGGGTTGATGGGCGTCGCATCGGCGCCCGAAATCGCGTACATGACCCCCTCCGAATCCGCCGCCCCGTGCGTAAACGTGTAGTTCCCGGATTCCGACGCTGCCAGCTTCCAGAAGGCTCTTAGGCCGACCGCGTAGGGGTCCGCCTCGGAGATTGCAATCGGGAAACCGGTAAGCTGGGTAAAGCCGGTGGGAGGCGTTACCGCGGGCACGGTCTGATCGCCGCCATCCCCGCAGGTCATGATCGCGAGCAGGATATCGTTGTTTGCGAGCCCTGCGGGCGCGGTAAAAACGGTGTTGGTTCGATTGCCCAGGGCTATCGAGGTCGTCGCGCGGACCGCAGCGGCCATCAGCGCGTCCCGGCCAGAGAGAACGTCACGTCCGCGAGCGTCGCATCCGGACTCGCGGGCGCGATCAGCTTGAGCGCGTCCCCGATCCCGAAGACCCGGCTCTGCGCCATGATGAAGGTCGCCACAGTCCCGCCGGCCGCGAAACGGATGGTGCCGACGCTCACACCGTTGCGCTGCACATCGATGTCCGTTTGTGCGGTCGCGGCTGTGCCGGCCCGGCCGCGGCTTCCCCTGAGACCCGCAGGAAACCACACCCGCCGCGGGAACTCGTAGTGGCAGAGGACGAGACTTGCGGTCGGCGCCCCGGTACACATGGCGCCCACGTCATAAGGCGCCTCGCCTTTCGGAAAACCGTCGAGCCCCCGGTTCATGCCTAGAAGTCCGCACCCTGGGCCGAGACGTGGAGCCCCGCCGCGATCGTCGTTCCTATAGTGATGTTGAGCTTGTAGCCGGCAGGCAGGAGAAGCCCATCGGGGATGGCAACCTCACCATTCGTTAGTGCGGCTACTTCGGACAGGGTAGTCGCGGCGACGGTTTCCTCGTGGTAGAGGCTGTTGTTTGCTGCGGTCGCGTTGGTGCTGCCGTTGTTCGTGAAGACCCGCAGGACCGTGGCCACGTTCGTGCCCTTGGCCTTGTAGCGGATCTTGTCCACCCGCGCGCCGTTCGCCCCGGCCGTGAAGATCGTGACTACTGTCCCGGTGCCATCCTTGGCAGTGTTGGCGGTAGCGATCTCTCCCCAGGAGAGAACGGGGGTGAGGCCAAATATCGGGGATGTGTTTGCGGGCATGGCCCTTCTACCTCAGATTCCGTGCGGCGTAGAGTTTTCCTGCCGCCGTTTCGCCCGCATTGGCGAGCTTGATCGTGCCGGCCTGGTCGGGGAGCGTGAAAGTCCGAGCCGCGGTCAGGCCCGCGCTGTCGAACGTGGCCTTGGCGATGCGGAAGGTGTTCCGCAGCGTCCCGATGATATCGGAGAAAACCGCCATCACTCAGCCCTCATCAGGCCGGGGTGTCGTAATCGACTTCGATGCGCGCGCTACCCGCGGACGCGCCGCCCGCGCTATAGGTGGCGATGAGCGCCTCCGCACCCTGAGCCGCCTTCCCGGGATGGACGATAAACACCGTCCCGGCCGGCTGCGTCAGATCCACATCCGTCGCGCCCATGTACTTCGAGGTCGTACCCGAGATCCCGATCGAAACCGAGGGCGTGCCGTCGAACGGGGTATCAATAGTGATGCGCACCTCGTTGTTGACATCGTTTGCCCCGGTCGTGAACATCGCCAACGGGGAGCTGGAGTTGAACGCGAGGGTCGTGGTGTCCACCTTCTTGGCCAGGGCGGTGTTTCCGGCGGAGACCCACGACAGCACACCGCTGCCGTCGGTCTTGAGTACCTGGTCCGGCGTCCCGTCGTCCACCGGTAAGGTGAGCACGACGGCCGCGCCCATTCCCGACGCCGGGCGTTGCAGGCTGTACTTCCAATCGGCGCCAGACCCCGCGGCGTCGCTATTGATCTCTAGGATCTCCCCCGAGACCTTCACCTTGCTCGCGGTGATCTCGGCATCGGCGCTGTCGCCGGAATTCCGCACCAGTAGGTGCCCCGAGCTGTTCTTGAGCCTAACGCCGCTGAGTCCGACCTTGATGTAAGCGCCGAGTGTCCCGGCCAAGTCTTGCCACAGTGCCATGAGATGATCTCCTGAAATGAAAAAGGCGCCGGGTGGCGCCTTGTAGGGGCACCCCCCGTGGGTGCCCGGTTAATTCCCGTAGGGGGCACCCCTTGTGGGTGCCCCGGTATCGGTATCAGGGCGCCCACAAGGGGCGCCCCTACGACATCTTTATCTAAGCGACGACTTTCGCGCCGACGAATGTCGCGTAGGCCCTGGCCAGCTTCCCGTCGTAATCGTTCTTCCGAAACGCCGGCCCGTTGTAGAGCGCGAAACGCGCCCAATCCAGCTCGCGCAGGGCCACGACGAACCCCCTCGACTTGAGAAAATGGCAGAAGGCATCAAGGTGTTTCTGCTCGTCGATGTTCATCGCCATGTAGAACGATTCCACGTCGGGGTACATGCACAAGCGATGATTGGAGCCCATGATCTGGAACTTCCCGTAGCTCGCCGATTTCAAGGCCGCGGCCCGATCGAGCGCGATCGCCGCATCCAGCCGGGCGAGCTCCCCGGCCCCGCGTGCGTCTGCGTTCTTGCCCCTGGCATAGTGCTGCCTGGTCCATTTCGGGTAGCTCAAGTTCGGATGAGTCCTTGCAAACTTGCCTTCGGTCAACCGGTGAAAATGGTGGCCCTCGAATAACACTCTGACTCGCCCATCGCTCAGAAACCCGCCGAGCGGCGCCTCGACCGCGGCGACCGCGCGCAGGGCGGCGACCTGGCACTGAAGGCGTCTAGCCGCGTCCAAAAAGTCTGCGTCCGTCAGTATCCTCTTGGTTGTCATTGCTGTACCTGTAAGATGACGATACCCGCGCCCTGGGAAGCACCGCCCCCGGGCGTGATCGTCAAGAATAAAACCGTTGCGGTGGCGTAACGATGGTTCGGGCTTGCGAGATAGCTGCCGACCTCGCCGGGCGCGTTGCTGCCGGCCGGCATCAACCTGCCCGGATCGTCCGCATCTCCGATCTGAAGCGCCGGGCCCGTGCCGTCGAAGGCCGTGAAGATGTGTATCCCCGTACCGTAGACCGTTTTCTCGGCCGGCACCGTCAACAGGGTCTTCGGCGTCGCGTCCCCGAAGGCGAACGGGATCTCGATGACTCCCGCGCCCGATGGGCCTGCGGGGCCCGGAGGTCCCGCCGGCCCCTGGGCCGCGACCTCCACGATCTCTATCTCCTGGGATGGGACGATCACGAGGGTTCCCTCTATGACCGTTAGGATCTCGTCCATCAGCGCGTAAAAGCTCCCTCGAAGAACTTCCGCACCGCGCCCGCGCTATCTATCAGATCAAATTCGTGAACACCTTGCGTGAGGGTGAGCGCTATGGCTTGCGCTGCCGTGATCACGAAACGGATAGTTCCCGCCGTGCCCCCGAGGAAGACACCCCCGTTCGAGGTGGTGAGATCCAGGGCCGGCGAGGCATCCGTTTCCTTCGCGCGGAACTGCATCCGTGCCGTATAGCCGGTCAGGTCGACGGGTTTGCCGTTATCGGCGACCCCGCCGGACACGTAAGGATCATAGGCCGATGTATCGATCCCGATCGTGAAGTTGTCGGCATCCAGCACGGCGACCGTGTAGGCGCGGTTGGCGCCTTGCTCCATGCCCTTCAACCTGGTGATGAACACGGTGGCCCCGGATAGGAACCCATGTCCCGGCGCCGTTACCTTGCCCGGATCCGCCTTGCTGATGGCGGTGATGGCGCGCTTCACCGTGGGGCTCCGGCGATACGTCAAGGTCCGATCGAGCCCCGCGCGGCGCGGGATCTCGATGTTCACGACCGCAACCTGGCCGATGATAATTGGGGGGCAAGACATTATCGGCTCGCTGCTGCTCTCGGGTGACTTATTTTCCCGTCACCCTCCTCTTGAAGGCTCACCTCAGCCAAGTTTGCTACCGTCTTTGATAGCACCGCGATGTCGCGCAGCAGGCTCGGGGTGGCTTCGGTGTGCACCATGAGGGCGGCCTTGCGGGAAAGATCGTCGACGTAGCGGTCGATCGTGATAACGTGGTGACGGTCGATCATGAGTCAGTGCATCACGTTATGGACGATCACCATGGCTTCGCAGTAAAGCACATACGTCCTGTGACACCAGCACACGCCATCGACGTTGACGAGGTGCTCGCGTCCAAACATCGGCGTGACGTGAATGGCCTCTAGCATTTCGGGTTCGTCCCGGTCGGTATCGAACGTCCCCGACCACTCAGCCATCGCTAGGAGAAAGCTCGAAGTAATTCGTGTCCGCTTTCCGGAATTTGTCGAGGTTCAGGTCGTTGAGCTGAGGAATAGCGGAGTAATCCACGTTCCCCTTGCGGCTCTTCCGTGTAGCGAGCACTCCGAAGCCGAACGCCGACTCGTTACCGAGCAGGCCAACCAAGGCCGTCTTGGCATTTTCTAGTGCTTTTTCTGCCGGCCCGAATGCCTTCTTGGCTTTAAGCCAGTCTGCGGCGGCCTTCTTCCAGGCCGCATCTTTCCTCTCTTTCATCGTTTCTCCTCTTTCCGCCCCAAGTGATACGCCTACCCTGTGATGGTCAGTACCGCGCCCGCACCCTGCGCGGGCCGCGCGCCATCTCGCGCCTGAGCAAGTCGCGCCTAGAGTCGAGCCTCGGGCCGACCTTGTTTGTGAAATAGACGGCCCATCGATCGCTTTTCGCCTGGTCGTAGGCGTCGGCGTCCTGCTTCAGGTAGGCGAGGTGGCACATCCAATCGAGCAGGACGAAGTGGTCTTTTTGCTGGATCTCGGGCTCATCGCTGCCCTGATGAATGTCCTCGAGCGGTAAGCGCCCGACCTCCAGGAGGAGCTTGTCCGCTGCGACCGGGATCGGGACCAGGGTGATGAAGCCCGTCATGGGCTCTATCCACCCCTCCGGCGTGCCGGTCTCCGTCTCCCAACCGGCCCGGTATTCGTCGAGCGTATCGCGCTCGAAATCGCGGAGTGGGTGTTCTTGCGAGGCGAGCTTCACTCTATTCACGAAGAGCACCGAGCCCTGCAGCGCGTAGGTCGGTTGATTCGCCGTCACGTTGATCTGGCAAACCGAGGCGGTCGCGTTATCTACGATCGGGACCCTGCGGCAATACTCCCTGATGGCCTCGCTCCGATAGGATCTAACGTCTTCGGCGGACCAGAGGAACGGCGCGACTTTGTCATCGACGCGGCCACGAAATGCGCAGTCGATCTCGTCCGCGGTCATGGCTTCCTCGGTTTCGGCAGCCTCACCGGCCGCCCGTCCTGATCAGCCGGTTCCGAACCCGTTTCGATCCGGGGGGTCCAGGGGGGACCCCCCGGGTCCCCATGATCAGGAGCCGGTTTCCGATCCGGTTGCTGCACGATCTCCCACACTGACGGGAAGCGCGCGAGTTGCGTTGCTACGGCTATGGGGACGAGCTGCACGTCCCCCTCGCCATACCACACTGTTCTGGTGTGGCAAACGGTGTCGTATTTGAGCGTCTTCGAGCCCACGTAGCGCACCGCGACCTTTTCCGCTGATTCGATATTCGGTACCGGCTTCACGTCTACCCTCCACAAAAAGCGAGGCCGCCCCGAGGCGGCCTCCAACAGCAAGGTCCTACAACAGACAGGCGTTTAGATGCCTTCGTAGACGTAATCCACGACGGCCTCGATGACTCCGGTCGCGGCGGCACCGCCGACGGTGGCGATGATCCACGTGTCCTTCAGGAACCGTTTCGGAGAGGCCATGCGGTTGTTCCCGGCCGCGTTCGTCGCGGTGGCGGCGAGAAAGTAAGCGTCATCGGTGGTCCCGCCGTCCTCCTTGTATCCCCACTTCACCGTGGTCGAGGCCCCGAGGGCCGCGTTGATGAAGCGCGCATCGTGAACTACCGATCCCGCGGGGATCAGCGCGACCTTTACGAAGTCGGCCACAGCCGCCGCGGCGAGCGTGAAGGTCTTCCATTGGGTTGTCAGGTTGCCCCAGGTTCCGCCCGGGACCAGTTGCCGGGTCAGCCCGGAGTTCGAGATTTCAGCCATGAGAGTTCTCCAATAAAGAAATCGGGAAGTCCCCCGGCGACTAGCCCGACTTGCCCGAATCGGCTAAGTCGGGCTAGGTCGCCGCCAGGGGATCTATTGCCCTACTGCTAGGCGATCTTCACCTTGCGAGGATCCGGCGCGACCGAATCGAGCACCATGACCCCGTGGTCGGTATCCACGCCGTTCGCGTCCGCGAAGCGGAGCTTGGCGCACCCACCCATGCCGGCGACGGAGGCCTCGTAGGTCCCGCCGTGGTCGGTTACCTCCTCCCACCAGCGCATGTGCATGCCGGAGTCGGAGTCCTTACCCCATACCTCCGCCAGCGCCTGGGCGCCGAGAAGGATCGCGCGGTCCACCGCGTAATCGGTAGCCAGGGTCGGCACCGTCTTGGTGGTCTCGGTGTAGCTCGCGGCCGAGGTGGCTACAGTCACCGATTCGCCGGGGAGGAACCGGATGGCCCGGGCCGACTTGCGCACCAGGATCCCGTTCCACATGCCTGGCTCGCCGGAGAAGAGCGGGTTCTTGCTGCCACGCTCGCGCGCGTTGGACAAGAAGGTCCGCCATGCCTTATCTCCGGTCCGGGTCTGGAGGTAATGCCACTGCCGGCTCGACACATAGAGCACGTACAGCGGCTCATCCATGGACGCCGGATCGTCGGGGAACATGATCGGCTGGAGAGGGATATCCGCCTCGTCGATTGCAGCACGGAGCCGATCGATGTCGTCGAGCGTCAGGATGTCCGCCGTGTCGAGGGTGTCGATGGCGGTGGCATCGCCGGCATAGAAATGCCGGTTGAAGGTCGGCGCCTGGACGGCGTTGACCATGATCTCGTTGAAATCGGCATCGCTCGCCAACGGGATCACCCAGTCGGCGGTATTCATCGATCCGCGAGCGCCGGCGAAATGGATCAGCTTCGTTTGATCCAACGCCCGGGCCCACCAACCGGAGAGCTCGATGCGACCGACCGTGCGGAGATCGTGGACCGTCCGCTGCTGCGTCATGCGACCGCCCGGGTCCACGCCGCCGCGCATCTGGTTGATCTTGATGTCCATGGACTTGGACTTCAGCGCCATCATGCGCCCGCTGATCTTCTTGTCCCCCATGACCGGCTTGCCCTGGAGGATATTGAACATATCGACCGACACCGTGTCGCCACGGCTTTTGGTCAAATCGGTCACCCGGATGGACGGGTAGCCCGGTGCTGTTTGCATGCGCTCCGCCTTCGCCGTTTCTGCGTCGAGGGTCGGCGCCGGTCCGGTCAGGCGATTACCGAAGGTCTGCTTTCTGGTGATCTCGGTGAACACCGCGGCGCCGAAGACCTTGCGCGCCAGCGGGTGTCCGAATGGGATGGATGTCTGTGACATTGAGTTTTTCCTCGACGGACATCCTCAAGAAGGGATGCGCGTCATTGCTTGGTGGTGGATTCCATGAGTGATTCCCCTTCTGTCGCCGAGGGTCGCGTGGATCCGGCAACTGCCGGACGAAAAAAAACCGGCACGAGGCCGGTCGCGCGAGCCTGTATCGCCAGGCTCAAGCGAGGGTAAACGGGCCGGCGGGCAGCCGGCCGGTAAAACGATCAGAGACCGCGCAGGAACGACTCCAGTCTCTCCGGATTACGTGCGGCCATGGAGCCCAAGTGCGCCTGTAGCTGGGCCGGGCTCATCCTTTCCAAGGCCTCGGTTTCCGACTGCGCCGGGGGTGTGCCACCGGGGATGTCGCTCATCGACGCGGGCCGGCGGACGCTGGCGCGGTGGATGGCGCGCTCCGCAGCCTTGCCTGTATCCGTGGCACCTCTAGCCTTCGCCGAGTGCGGGGATTCCCCGTAAACCGCTTCGACCTTCCCTGGCAGCTCGTCCATGCGCTCCGCCCACGACATCTCGCTGTAGGCGGGGTTGGATCTCATGAGGATCTGGTGAAGCTCGTTGGCTCGCGCATACCACTCGGGGTTGGCGCTGTCGGCTTGCCACTCGGCCATGAGCGGTACGGCGTCGATCGCCGCCTGGATCCCGTCCTGCTCGCTGCTGCGCTCCGCTGTATCACGCGCCGCTCGCTCACTTTCGATCGCCTGCGCCCAGCGCGTCACGGCTGCGACCTGTACCTTTAGCTTGTAGTTATCGAGCCATTGGTCCGCGAACTCGTCGCCGTAGCTTTCGCGGAGCTCCTCCGCCTTCGCTTCCACCTCTGCCGGCAACTCCGCGGCGGCAGCGTCCGCATGCTTCTGTGGCTGTTCCGGATCTGCGGCGGCACCGGCCGGCTGGGCCTTTTTCAGTGCCTCGAGCTCGGCTGTCAACGCCGCGGTCTGCGCTTCAAGCGCCTTGCGCGCATCCCGCTCCGACCGCAGGACATCGTAGGGGATCACATGCTTGCCGTCGCGGGTCAATACGCCTTCCGGATCGCCGCCCGGTTTGCCGGGATCCGCCGCATCGGCTAGGGGCTTCGCATCGGCGTCCGCCGCCGGCCGTCCCGCGGCATCATCAGCCGCGGCGGGGGCCTTGTCCTTTCCAGCGGCGTTTTCGTCCGCCCGCTCGCCATCGGCGAGCCCCGCGAGTCCTTCCGCGTCGGTCGGCCAAGTCTCCGGTTTATCCAGATCCAACGGTGCTGCCGTGTCGGTGTTCGCTTCGCTCATTCAGTAACCTCTATCGCTCGGTTTGCGGGATGCCGGCGGGCTACTGGCCCAACTCCGGCGTTTCCATCCCGGCCGTCAGGCCGACGCCTGCGTTGGCCGGGGTCAAGGGATTCGTGTTTTGCGGCATCGGAACAGCCGGCGTGCCGGGCGCCGGACTCGGGACGATCGGCGGCGCATCGTGGTCCACATAACCCGCGCTCTTGAGCAATGTATCGGCGAGCGGCGCGGCCGCGGGGTTCATGGCGATGGTGTTCGCCGCCTGGACGGCGCTGTACTGCCCCTCGATATTCTTCGTCGTGCCCTCGGCGCGCAGCTTGTCTACCTTGGCGCGCAACTCCTCGATCTCGAGCCGGAGCTTCTCGTTCGCGAGCGCTTGCTGGTCGTCCTTTGCCTGCTTGGCCGCGGCGTTTTCCGGGTCGTCCGCTTTCGCCCCGAACCCGGTGATGCGGCTGATCCGGTCCACGACCTCATGGCGGATCTGTAGGTCCGAGGCCTTGAAGATGAGGTCCACCACCGCCACCTGGATCTCGGGTGGCAGCGATTTGGTCATTTCGGTGAGCAGCTTGAACTGCTGGGCCCGGTAGCTCGGCGTATCCACGACGTCCGTCAGCTCCATCTGCGCCTTGGTTCGCGCGATGTCGTTGCTGCGGTAGGTCATGCCGTTCTCGTCCGTGAGTAACCGATTGATGGTGATCGGAACCTTGCGGCCCGAGCGCTCGACCTCGAAGGTTTGCTCGCCGCGTGCCGCGAGGTCCTCCTTGACCATCGATAGGAGCAACTCGCCGACCTGCTGCCGCGCAAAACGGTAGTTCTCGTTGATCCCGGCGAGCGTCGTCGCGCCTTGTTCGACCAGGCTCGCGATCGCGATCCCTGAGTCTGCTCCTTGCGACTCCTTCCCGAGGAGTGCCTGATAGACCCCGGCGGTGTCCTGGATGGATCGCGTGGCGTCCTGCAAGACATCGAATTGCTGGCGCGACAGGTCTCGATCGGCCTCGACCCGGAACGCATCCGCGGTCCGGTTCATCCGGTTCGGGTTCATGAGCATGACCGCATCCGCCCGGCCGGCCTCCTCCATGAGGCGATCGAACGTCATCTCCGGCGAGAGGGCATCGTCGTCCATGACGATCCGCTTGGCGCTCAGCAGCCACATCATCTTGCTGAGTCGCGCGTTCACCTCGTCTTGCGGGCTCATCATCCGGCGCACCAGGCCATAGGGAATGCTGGTGCGGTCCTCGCGGTAGCCCCAGAACGGGACGTAGGGGAACCGGTTGTGTGGATGCGGGGATGGGATGTCCGCGAGCTGGTGCGGCCCCAGCCACCACGACAGCCGGACCTTCACCAGCGGCGCTAACTGAGCCATGGCCATCCCAGTCGCGAGCGCCGCCGCATGGCGGGGGTTCTTACGGTCGTACTCGATCACCAGGCCAGTCGGCAGACGCAGGGTGAGAGCCGTTACCCACGTCCGGTACCACACCTCATACAGGCACAGCCGGCGGCGCAGGCTGTCGCGCCACTCCAGCGCCTCGATGCTGCACCGAGCCTCGTCCTCGAAGGCCTGGGACAGGGCCAGCGCGTTGTCTCCCCAGATCGCGGGATCCCAGTTCGCCCAGCCGCTGCAGGCCATCCTGATCAACTCGGCCCGATCCGGGAACAACGCCTCGACCACATCCTGGTCGAACCACTGCCGCCGCACCAAATACCGGGCGACGGAGAGGTCTGGCTCGCGCGCACGCCAATCCCAATAGATCTCCCGCCGATGTACCGACCGGAGCCGATACGGATAGGAGAAAGGGTCTGGGTTCCTCCCGACCTCGACCCACCCGAGGCCGGATTTGATCTGGGAGGCATAGGCATCGGAGCAGGCGCGGTCCGCTCCCGAGCTGCGCTCGGCGCGCTTCATCTGCAGGTTCAGCACGTCGGCGACGTCCTGATCGGCGTCTGTGTCGCCACTGACTGTCCAGTCGCGCCGATTCTTAGCCTCCATGCCGAGCACCACATCCACGGTCGGCCCGATGAGATTGCGCGACAGTGGGGGGATCCCGCGGTCCTTCATCGCGGCCAGGGTCTCCGCGTCGAGCTGGAGCCCGTCGTAGTAGTCCGCAGCCCTGTCCGCCTCCCGCCGCCAGCGTGGTTCGTCGCGGATGTCGTAGAGGAACCGCTCCAGCTTTTCCAGCGGGAGGCCTTCTCCGCGACTCTTTCGGGCGAGCGTGGGAGTGGCCCCGCCGCTCGGGACCGCTGCCTGTGTGTAGTCGAGCATCAGCCGGCGGATTGGCTCAGGCCACGATCTCCCACGTCACCGCCCCGGCAGTAGCCGTACAACGAAGGGCGGTGATGGGCCCGGTCAGCACCGTGTCCTTGGCGGTCGTCGAGGGCCCGTGGGTCCACGCTCGCCAGGTCGCCGTGCCGGAATTGACCGCCGCCTCGCCCGACAGCGTGTATTCAACAAGGCCCGTGGCTCCTCCGGCCGGAGAAAGGCCGACCGAAATCGGAACTGCATCGGGGTGCACCGCTACCGCTTCGGAGGTCGCGCCGCTGGATACGGTCTCCCGAAAGCTCCGGGAACCGCGGTGGGAAAGGGATCGGGTGATGGGCATGTGTTCTCTCTGGTGTCAGGGAAGCCGCCAATGCGTGGTCCGTCTGGCCAAGCGTGCCGCCGTTTGTTTTTTCTCATGCACGGGATAAGCGAAGGTCATCGCGAGCGCATCCGCGCTGTCCGGGCTGGCCACACCGCGATTGCGCATGTTTTCCTTCGATTCGAGCTTCAAGCGCCGCGAACTGTCGTAGGTGTACTTGGGCGCGGTGAGGTCGGTCCAAAGGGCCGGGTCCTCCGGGATGCTCGATGGCAGATCGCGGAGCCAGTCCCGCATCAGCCCCCACATCTCGGCCCGCTTGTTGATGTACTTCGCGTCCTCGGTCGCCCGCTCGCCGCCGTGTACACGGATCAGGTTGCGATATCCGAGCTCGAGCAGCCGGTCGTACACGCCCGACCCGATCCCCACGACATCCACGAAGATCGCATCGGGACTCAGGGAATCGATCAGGCGCCCCACGATACCGGCGAGTTCCATCGGGCCGCGTTTGTGGTAGCGCTCGACGCACAGCACGACCCGGCCGCGGCGGAGCACGATCGCGCTCGCGTCATCGCCGTATTCCGCGGGATCGACGCCCATGCACAGCGGCCCCAATGCCTCGATCTGCTTCGACCTGCTGGCCCGCTGGCAGTCGATGGGCAGGATGAGCGAATCCTGGGAGCCGGCAAGGAACGCTTCTTCCGGGGTAGCGGGGTACTCCTGCCGGAAGAGCGAAACGTCGCCCTGGAAGTCGTCCTGGATCTTGGCGCGCCGCCAGTAGACCTGGGCGGTATCCAGGTCGTACAGCTCCGCCTCTTCCACGTCTTCGGGCGTTGCGGAAAACCCGGCCGGCGGGTCGCGTCGGTACTCCGGCATCCAGTGCCACGGGATGAAGAGCGGCAGGTACTCCGATTCGCCGTTTATCGCCGCCTGCCACATCCTGTGGAACAGGTTACCGACGCCATTGGCGGTGGATTCCAGGACGATCTCGGTCCCCGGCATGTCCGGCATGGCCTGCCCGATGCCGGCCATGTGCGTTTCGGCCGACGGCCAGAACGCCACCTCGGATCCGTGGAAATACTGGATCGTGGAGCTCCGCCCCGTGCCCTTGGT
This sequence comes from Gammaproteobacteria bacterium, assembly GCA_050740695.1. GTDB lineage: Bacteria > Pseudomonadota > Gammaproteobacteria > JACCXJ01 > JACCXJ01 > JACCXJ01. The sequence goes on from JBOIDR010000003.1 coordinate 51,965, forward strand.
ACCCGCGGTCCCGATCTTGTACCCGGAATCGAGGGTGTCGAAGTAGAGCTCCTTCGCGCTCTGGTGCTTCGTGCTAGGCTTGATGACATCCGGGCAGTGCCCATGAAACCGGGAAACCATCTCGAACAGGTTGTCCGTCGCCGCCTGCTCGTGCGTGAGGATGTACGCGCGCTTACCCCACTCGCCGGTCACGCGCCAGTAGAAACGCCCCTCCACATAGGTGGAGATGCCCTCTTGCCGGGCCTTCAGGATGATGGCGCGGACGCGCCCGGTATCGACCTTCTGCTTCTCGAGCGCAGCATGCACATACGCCTGGGCTCGGTTGAGTTCCAGGGCTTCGATGCGGCCGGTCTTGGTCCGGATCCGCAGGGCTCGCCTGCCGTAGAACTGGAAGTCGCGGCGGAGTAGGGCCAGGTTCTTCTCCGCGTCCGACATCGGGCCCCGGTTACTCCTCACATAGACCGCGCAGCAACTCCTCGTAGCTTCTTTCGCGGCCTTCGTCGGCCCCGATCGCAAACGCTTGCCGCTCCAGCGGCACCGCCTTCCCGAGCGCCTGGGCCACCCGCAGCACGATGCCGGCGACGGTATCGGTCGGCCGCATCCATTTCGGGGCTGGCAATGCACCGCTCAGGTGGAGTTCCAGCTCCTGGACGAGCCTCGTGGCGATCCGGTTGAGTCTGCCGAGCATCACCCGATGCTGTCGCACGACCTCGACCGAGCGCGCCGCAGCCGCTTCTACCGCTTCCGCCTCGAGGGCCCCATCGGGTGCGGCGTCCCGCACCAATTCTTGTCGGACCTTCGCCTCGACCTCGGGTAAGAGATCCCGGGCCCACCCGTCCTTCTTCGCGCGCTTCTGGACGGCCCCCCGGCTGACGCCGCCTTGCCTGGCGATCTCCGAGACCGAGAGCTGGCCCCCGCGGTACTCGCGCTCGATCAGCGTCCAGTCGGGGGCTTGTCGGCCAGCCATCTATTCGGTTGCTTCGGCACAGCGCGAGCGGTCTTCCTCTGTCGATGCTTACGCGGCGCTGGCACAAGCTCGACGACCGACATAACTGCCTCGGTCGGGATCGTGATGTAACAGCCGTAAAGGTCCTCTGACCGATTCAACGCGAGGACGATCCGGTCCTTGTGCTGCTCGAAGAGGTGGCCGATCGTCGCGCATACGAGGGAGTCGCAGTGTTGGTATCTCCCCCAGCCTTCCTGCGCGGATGAATCGATCCACCGCACGAGCACGGGGCTTAGGTCCACGTCTTTCCCATGCTCGGCGAAAGATAAGGATGCAGGCGCCGCGCCGCGGCGTCCTGCCGCTGAGCCAGAGGGGGGAGGGGCTTGCGACGCCTGCATGTTCGGTTTTACTGGACCTTGTCCGGAGTGGTGACCCCGATGAGCCCAGCGATCGCGATAGCGACTTGTACGATCACTTCGATGTCCTGCTCTTGCAGGGTGATCCCGAGTAGCGCCCCGAGCAACAGCACCGCATTGCGCCATGTCGAGGGCTCTTTGAGCCGCGCTTTCAGGTATTCAATCATCACTTACGAGCCTCGGCAGGACCGCGACCCTTTAACGCCCGCGCCGAGGGCCTCGCTGTCCAGGCCTATCCGCAAGCAGTCGGGCCATGAGCCACGCCGAGAGCGGCGACGCATCCACCGAGCGCCGTTGTTCCGCTCGGTCGGCCGCCGCAGATCGGCCGTCGAGGATCCGGTCCAGCGCCTGCCAATTGTCGAGGTCCTCGCGCTCATAGAGCTGGTCGATCACTGCGCCAGGCGGGCACGGGTCAGATCCGCTTAAACCAATTCGGATCTACTCCCGCGGGCGGAGCGCAACGACTCACCGGCCGTTTCGCCGGTACCATTTTGTTCTCCGTCTGCCACACCAACGCCAGCATCAGGAACACCGGGAACATCGTTACCAAGGTATACATAATGGGCATAGCCTTTCCTCGTTTAGCTCGGCCAGAACAGATCCACAATCTTGGTCGCGGCCGCGCCCATCCCCATCGATGCGAGGCCCATCCCGATCAGGATCCCTCTGCCATGCTTCGCAAGGCTCTCGAACCGCTCAATCCGCTCGGTGAGCTTGGCCATCGCCATCGAGGCATCGTCCGTTTGGTCTCGCAGATCTCGGCGCACTCCCTTAACGGCCTCGATCAGCTGGCCGAGGAGCAGTTGGTCGTCGGTGGGGACCCTTCTGCGCCCCGTTTGCTCAAACTCCCCGCTGTTGTCGTTTCTGCTCAAGGGTCCATCTCCGGGCGCAAAAAAACCCGCGGTGCGGGTCTGGTGGGCGGCTCGGCCGCTGACGGATTCTGGTTACTGGGACGCGCAGGACGCACGTCGCCCCCGCCCCATTAGCGGACGGACCTCACGGGTCTTGAGGCGGACTCCCTGGTTGACGTACCATCCACCCGTCGCCGGAGTTACGTGGCGTTTCGCCGGCGGCACAAACGGGGCGCCCCGCAGTGCGCCTACGGTAGAGATCCCAACGGTGTTTGTGTTTGGACTGCGGACGGTCCGCCCATGCGGCATGGTTGCCATGGCGCGCGTGGGCGGGCCGTACCTCCTGCGCACCGCTGGTAGCACCCCCCGGTAGCACCCTGCTACCAAGCCGCTCTCCTGCTACCTCGCCATCCGCGTCGCCGTAAGCCAGAATCAACGACTTACTCCGCTCCACCGTGCCGCGCCGCGGGTAGCGGCTCGCGTAGTGGGGTGCTACTCTGTCGAGACGGAGCCGCCCGCGGCGAGATTCGCCTCGGAACATCCACGAAGAGTGACCACATAGGGCGCTCCCGAGCGCCGCGTGCGAAATTCCGGCGGTGAGATGCCATGCCATATCCAACATCGCTCGTCGGCCCGTGGCACACGCCCTATATCGCCTTGCCGAGCGCCACAGCCACACCGGGAAGCTCCTGGATCCTCGTTGCGATCGTGCCGGAGATGCGCGTGGTGTATCTCGGCCGCAGCGTGCTATTCCGGCCGTGCAGTGTCTACCGTGCTCGAAGTCGATTTGCGGTCCCTCCCGTCGAGGCGGCGCTTCTCCCCGCCGATAACCCTCTAGACGGGGTAACGCCGCGAGTTCTACCCTCCTCGCTCCAGTAGCGGCACCCCGCTCTAGGCGCTATGCCGGCTCCGGCGCGGATCCGCGCCCCGCCGAACATTCGGTCTTCTAACGTAAAAAGCCGCAAGTTCCCGGCGCGGGAGTCGATAGAATCAGGGTTATGGCCGACATTCTGACCCTGCCCCAACCGGCGAAAAGCCGCAAGTCCGCCGACAAGCCGCGGCCTCGACCAGCCCGGCGTAAGACCGTGCGGTTTTTGACCGAGCCGCAGATCGAAGAGCTGCGGCGGGCGGTAAAAAAGACCAGTCGCCACCCGGTCCGCGACTCCACCCTGATCCTCGTCGGTTACCGGCACGGGATGCGGGTGTCGGAGCTGGCCGATCTCCGATGGGAGAACGTCCACCTCGAGCGGGCCGAGATATGGGTGGAACGGCTCAAGGGCTCGAAGTCCACCATGCAGCCCATCGAGGGCGACGAGCTGCGGTCCCTCCGGAAGCTCCGCCGCGAGAACACCACGAGCCCCTGGGTTTTCCTCTCTGAGCAGGGGGGCCCGATCAGCGTCGATGCCGTGCAGTACATGCTACGGCGCGCCGGCGAGGCGGCCGGTCTCCCGATGCGCGTGCACCCGCACATGCTCCGTCACGGCTGCGGGTACTATCTGACCAATTCTGGCGCGAACACCCGCCTCGTCCAGGAGGTGCTGGGACACCGGGACATTCGCAACACCGAGATCTACACAGAGGCGGACGCCAGCCGCATGCGCGGCCTCTGGCGCCGCTCGCGCTGACGACCCGGGCCGCCAGGCCACACCCGGGGCTCGCTCCCGGGCGAGGTCTCCGAGGACGCCATCGCCGTGTGCCGGGGCCTCATCGAGGCGCTCATCGCGGACCCGACCCGCACGGTCCCCATGGACGCGACCGACGGCCTGAGGGCCGGGTTTTCTGTAGCTACACATCCCAGCAGGGTGTGTAGTGGTGTGTATAATTAGCAAGTGGACATTCGGGATGTCATCAAGCGCCTCAGACCGGTCGGCCGGGTGGGACTGGAAGAGAAGCTAATGCGTATCCCGATCGTGATTCACAAGGACCGCGACAGCGACTATGGAGTCACCGTACCTGATTTGCCGGGCTGCTTTTCGGCCGGTCGCACGCTCGATGAGGCCATCGAGATGGCCCGTGAGGCGGTCGAGTGCCACATCGAGGGGATGATCGAGGACGATGAACCGGTCCCCGCGCTCCAGCCCATCGAGATGCGTCAACAAAACCCGGACTATGCGGGGGGAGCCTGGGTGATCGTGGAGATCGATCTGGCGCGCCTCCAGAGCACGGCGCGGCGCATCAACATCACCGTCCCAGAGCGGGTGTTGCGACGCGTCGACCGGGCCGCCGAGCGCGCAGGAGAAAGCCGCTCTGGCTTTTTTACCCGTGCGGCATTGGAAGCGGCAAGGGCCGTCCCGCAAACCAAGCCATCGCTCGGCCAGCGCTCGGGGCGCGGATCGACGGAGAGGCAGCGGAAGCGATGACCGGTCAAGTCTGCCGGCGAGACGCGCGCCGGGTCGTACTCTTGCGGTAGGTCATACCTCGTCCCATGGGATCCATTCATCATCTCGTGATGATGACCTTCGCTGCGGCCCCAATGAGGTATTTTAGGCACTAAGAGTAGGAGAAGCATCTATGAGTACAGTCGAGATCCGCCGAGATATCCTTGAGATCGAGAAGCTCAGGGCCGAAATCGCGCGTGAGCGCGAGCAAGCCGACACCTTGATGCGCCAGCGCCTCAACTGGGATCTCCAAGAGCGCTACTGGCGATGGCAGCAATGGATTTTGCTGGGCACACTTATGCTAGGCGTGGTTGGCCTCGTGTTCGGCCGCTTCTGGTAACGCGATCATCCACGCGCCCAATGAAATCCTCCCGAGCTGACGGTCTCGGCCACTGGCCGGAGGGAAAGCGCCGCCGTGAAGCGCCACTCCCGGCCGAGCTCCGCAGGCGCATCCTAGCGGCGCGCAAGGCGGGCGAGATGTCTCTCCGGAGTCTCGCCCGTCAGGCGGGGATTTCGGACCGGGCGTTACGCCGCTGGCTCGCCGGCGAAGATTGGCCGGCGCGCGAGAAAGTCGCGGCGCTGAGGACGGTCGTCGGGGTATGACCGAGAGATCGGAGCGGCACGTTGCAGCAGTCGGCCGCCTTGTCAAGTCTGCCAGCGCCGGCAAAATGGTCGTACCATCCCGAGATGCGCGGCGTGCTCGTGGACCTGCGGAATGATGACGAGGGGTGGATCCCGCTCGAGGTCGAGTACCGGCCGGCCAGTGTAGACCTGCCTATGTCCTACACGATCATCCGGCCCTATCCTGAGCTCTCCTCGCATCTGCGCCATGTGGCAACAGACCGTGGCGCGCGCCTCGCCCGCAGTCTGCATCTCATCTACATCGCCCACCACCTCTAGGGCCTCCTTCCCCGAAGCCTGGCGAAGCTGCTGGCGCTCGCCGCGTTCCGCGCGGCCCACGCCCTGTCACACCCCGACCACCATCCTACTCGCCCTCCTTTGGCACGCCGCGTGGTAGCGCTTGGGCGAAGTCTGGCGGTCCGCGGCGTGCAGCGCGATGGCCTGGTCGATGCCTTTACGGCGCGAAGCGCCTCCGATTCGGCGCGGAGCGCTTCAAAAGCTTTTAGAAGAATAAAGCCAAAAGAACTGGGGCGCGGTTCTTTGCGGGTTCTGGGATAGATCTTCCATCCTATTGGGGCAGATCTAGACAAGCCTGCGGAACGGTGCGGTTCGTTTACTCTATTGGGGCGGATCTCTTCCGGGATAGCCGCCGCCACCCGGGCGATCGGTTGGCGAAAAAGAGGGCGGGGCGCGTGCTAGGGGCGCTTAGCGGGGCAGTAGCGAGGGGGCTCTAGGGCAAGAATGCGCTTTTTCTAGGCTCGGCACGAGCGGGGTGGTGGCCGGTGTGCGGGGGAGTAGCGGATCGGGGTCCTGCGGGCCTCGGTCGTCACGATGGCGCGCGTTTCTTGTAGTCCGGACGCATCCCCGCGAGGAGGGCCTGGATCGCCGCGCCGATATGTGCCCCGCGCGATCGGGTGTTCGTGAGGTGCGCCGCGCGGCCGACCGCTGCGGCGGCCTTCTGAGCGGCCACCTTTGCCGCGTCGATGACAAGCCGGATCTCCTCTTGTTCATCCTTCCATTTGCTATAGGCCTGCCGTGCGGCGGACTTGAAGGCATGGGCGGTGCGCTTACCGATCGCTTTCCATAGGGTGCCGTCGGTGATCTTGCGGATTGACGGTCGGCCGTACTTCTCGCCTTTAAGGTCCCTACCGCACTGCTCGATGCGGTTCATGAGGCCTTGCTTGACGATCCAATCGATGCGTCGCTTGCACGCCCAATAGCTCACGCCGGCAAATTCGGCGATCTTTTTAATCGAGCGGCCCCCAAAGTACCAAAGGCCGCTGTGCTGGTCCTGATAGGGGACTGCGATCGTGTCGGTGCGATAATCGTTCACCTGGATCATCGCCAGGATTACCCTCGCCATAGAAAGCCGCCCGACGGCGTGCATGAGGCGCCCACCGTAGTGACGCAGGCAGGGGATGTCGGTTTTCCCGATCACCCATTGCTCGAGCTCGGAGCGGGCCGCGTCGTACACGGCCTCGACGTAGGCGATTTGCCTCCAGGGGACGCCGGGGATCGTGAGGTTTCCCGCATCGAAGCGCTCCTCGGCCCAGGCCTGCATGCGTGCGAGCCACGCGGCGCTTTTCTCCTTTCGCTTGGCGCGGCGCGCAACCTTTTCTGGGCTCTGCTGGCTCATGGTCGATGTCTCCACGCCCCAGCAAGCGGGCAAGACGACGCGGCGGTGATGATTGGACCGCGCGCTAGGAGGATCGGAATAGTCGGCGACCTGGTGCGGCCAGCCGGAATTTGATAGGATCTTGAATAAGCCATGGCGCGAGTGAAGGTCGCTCCTTGGTCAGGGCACCGGCGGCGTTGTTAGCGCTGCCTGTGCCCATTTTTTTTGGGAATGCGCCGCCGGCAGAGAAGACAGATCTTCCCTGCCCGCAAAAAAACGCGCGGTTTTTGAACAACAAAATAGCCTTCTCCCTCCCAAAGGGTGGGCCATAGCCTACCCGGCTTTATTCGGACTACCCGCCTTTATTCGAGCTTGTGATGAGCAGTCAATCGGGTTAAACTTTTCCTAATTTCCCTACCTACGCCTGGCTCGTTTGCCCGCGAGCCCCGGGTAAAGGAGCACCGGGGGGGGTGGCCACCCCCCCCGGCGTCCCGCGTTCCGTGCGTTTCCAGATTGCTTTAAAAGGAAAAGTTGCGCACATGCCCTAAAGACAATGCTTCCTTATTTGATCTGCTGATCTCCTGCGCTGCCTCGCCTGCAAGGCAAGGCGAAGCCCCGCAACGTAGGAATTCGGTGGCTTGCGTACTCGCCGGGCCGCCCGAGGTTTGCGCGAACCTTGCGGATGCCAAGGCGGCTCCCTCGGAGGGGCTTTGACCCTTTCTTGTTCGATTTGGCTGTGCCCCGCTAGCCAGCCGCGCAACCAGGCGCTCCACCAATCGCTACGACAGCCGGACGGATCCCACTCTCTCGCAAACCGGCGGAAGAGATATGGCTTTGGATTGGGGCTGACAGGCCAGCCGCGGCGGGCGGCGGCCCGACCAGAGTCGTACAAGGCCCGTAAGCCAGTGCTCTTGCGTCGCTCGGCCACCTTCACGCCCCTACCCTTGCCCGGCGCGCCTCGCGTACGGCAGCGGCCTCGAGCGCCAAGTGCTCGCCCTTATGCCATCCCCAGACCCAGGCGTTGCGCCGATCGGCGCGCCGGTACCGGCAGGCGTCGACGGGCTCGCCGCCGAGCGCGGCGGCCAGGCCGAAGAGACAGGGGGGCTTGAGGGAGTCGCCGTAGCTCATGACGCGCCCCTCAGCACCTGGGAGGCGCGTTGGGGTCTGCGCCGCACGCGAGCGCTCGCCGCGAGGACCTGGTGGAAGCGGTGCCCCGCGCCGGCCACCTCCTGCCCGGCCCGCCAGCCGCGCATCCACTCGTCCGGCCGAGCTCGTACCGCGGCGGGGCGCTCTCCGCGGGATCGCCGCGGAGACCCGCCGTCCAGCCCTCGCGGTACGCGGAGAGAACGAGTTCACTCATGGCCTGGGCCTCGGGCGGGAGGTAGGGGCCCCACCTGGTGGGCGCCCGGATCTGTCGACCCGCGTCCTCCCCCCCTCCCCTGCGCCCAACCCCCTCCCTTCCTCCCCCGCTCCGCGCAGGGGAGGGGGGTAGGCAAGGGAGGGGGCGGCATAGAAGGGCCCGAGGAGAAATCGGGCAAGGGGCCGGTGCCAGGCTTGCGCAGCGTAGTCGTTGGTGTCGCCAGCCCGGACGTCGGCCTAGGAGAACCCCAGGGGAGTAGGTCCCCATGCAGTCGGTCTGCTATACTGAGCGTCTGTACCGCCATTGGGTCTTTACCCGGGCTCATGGCAGCGCGCCGGCCTCCCTGCGCCGGCGCGCAACTCACCTTAGTTCGTGGCCCGCTCCTGCGGGCCTACCCTTTCGCGCCCCGCCCCGACCGTAGCCGGAGGGTGGGCCACCAATCCGCTAATCGCATCAATCCGGCGCTATTCCCGCGCTGCATCGGTCCCCGGGCTGGCGCAATCTCATGATCGTCAGGCGCCCGTGGACCGAGACCATCAGCAGGTCCCGGACGTACTCGCTCCGAGTCACGCCGGCTGCTGCCGCGAGCGCGCTCAGCGCCTCGCCCGTCGCTTCCGGGATCCATGTCCTACACTCCTCCGTCAGCTTCCCCAAACCGGAACTTCTGCCTGTCCTCATCCGATCCTCCTGATCTGTCAATCATTTCCCTCCCCCTCTCCGCCGGCGTGACCGGGGCGACCTGGCCCGCCGCCCCCCCTGATGACGAGCTCGCCTTGGCACACGGGCAGTGGGCGGTCATGCGGCTCTCTTGCGGCCGAGCTTGCGCTGGCGCCCAGCGGTCTTCGCGAACAGATCCGGCCGTAGATCGGCGGCCGTCACCTTGCCGCCGGTTGCCCGTTCAATCGCCACAATCGTTCGGATGCCAGCAAGACGGTGCCCGTGGGCCACCTGTGACAAGTACCCCAAAGACGTCCCGATGCTTGCGGCCAAAACGTCGCCCTGACCCCTGTGGAGCGCCTGCTCGTAATAGTCCAGGAACTTCACGCTCTTATATTAGCTCCTGCTAATGTTTGATGCAATAGCATGTGCTCATTGCGTACCGGATAGCACTTGCTACGCTGCTCGGGTGACTTTGGACATCCGAGTACAAAACCTGCGGCGGCTCATCTCCGAGTACGGCCAGCAGCGGTTGCTCGCTGACGCGGCCGGGATGAACCCATCTCACCTTAGCCAGATACTTACGGGCCGACGCGGCCTCGGGGAAAACCTCGCGCGACGGATCGAGGAGACGCTGGGGCTACCCCATCTGTGGCTGGACCAGGGCGACCATTCCCGTCAGATGCCGCTCGCGCCTAGCCTGAGGGAAGAAGCGGGGGACTACGATCTCGGCACCCTCCGCCTGGCCCGGGAGATCCGGTCTCTGCCCCTGCAGGACCGGGCCCTCTTTCAGCGGTTGCTGAGGCGTTTGCTCAACGCCCCAGTAGAAGCGAGGAAGACCCGATGACGACAGTGACCTTCGACACCCTCAGGTTCGTCGAGACCTTCAAGGCGGCGGGGGTCTCCGACGCCCAGGCCAAGGCCGCGGTCGCGCGACGATTGGCGAAGGCTATGAAGGCTGCCGGCATCCGGAACACTGAGCTGGCCGAACGGTGCGATGTCACCGTCCAAGCTGTGGGGGGGTGGTTGCGGACAGGGCGGATCGCCCCTAGACACTTCCCTGACATCTGCATGCTCGTAGAGTGCACTATCGAATGGCTCACGACCGGCAAGGAACTGTCCGCCGAGGCACGCGCAGCAGCAATGGACTTGGACGCCGACACCCTCCGCCTAGCCCGGGCGATTCAGTCCCTTGCCCCTCGGGACCGGGCCCACCTTAAGGAAGACCCGGCGGCCTACACGGCCGACGCTCTCCACCTCCTGCAAGAGATCAACTCTCTGCCCCGCGAGTCACGGGTGGTCGTTCAGCAGTTGGTGCGTTTGCTCAACGCGCCCCCTGGGACGGGAAGCTAGAGCGGAGGAATACCCGGATGACGACAGTGACCTTCGACACCTTGAGATACGCCGAAGCCCTGAAGACCGGCGGCGTTCCGGAGGCCCAGGCCAAGGCCCAAGCCGTGGCGCTCGCCGAAGCGCTGCACCAGGGCGGCCAGGACCTGGCGACCAAGGGGGACATCGCCGAGCTCAGGATGGCCACCAAAGCGGACACCGCCGAGCTCAAGGCCGAGATCCAGGCAATGATCAATCGGCTGCTGCTCTCCCTCATCGGCATCATCGTCGGCTCAATGGTCGCGATGACCGGCATCTTCGCCGCGATTGTGAAATGGCTTTGACCATGAGCCAAACTCTCGCGTCAGCCCCCCTGGGACGGACGGGTAGAGCCGCGGAGGGCAGCGCACAAGCCATGACGACCATCGTATTCGAGCTATTCGAGGCCCTTAAGAAGGCCGGCATAGACGAGGAGACCGCCCGCAAGGTCGCCCAGGCGGTCCTGGCCGTCCTGGCCGCCGTCGGCACGGTCGCGGCGCTGGTGAAGTTGCTATGACATCTGCCCCCTGGGCGGCTGTGGACTATGCCACCCGCGAGGACGTCTACCGCATCGTCTCCGAGACGCGATGACGGCAGTGACCTTCGACACCCTGAAGTTCGTCGAGACCCTCAAGGCGGCGGGGGTCTCCGAAGCGCAGGCCAAGGCCATCGCCCAGGCCTTCAGGGATGCTCAGGGGGAGGTTGAGCTTGTAACCAAGGCAGATCTGCGCGCGGAATTGGCGGAGCTCAAGGTCGACCTGATCAAGTGGGTCGCCGGCCTCTTGCTCGCCCAGGCAGCGCTCGTGGCCACGCTCGTGAAGCTGCTATGACCTGTCCCGCGTGTCAGGCTGCGCGGATCCCGTCTGGTTCGCTGGAAGAAATCGTAAGGCTTGCGGGTTGAGGTTCGCTAGATGCTTCTCGTAACTCACCAACAAAAACCGCCTCGGCCATTGCAGCGACTCGTTGCTTTGCGCTTTCTTCGGAGTCGGCTAGCACGTCAAAAGCATACGTCTTGCCGCGATGTTCGTAGTTAAACCCATAAGTCTTAGAGGAAGTAATCATGGCTGTTACCTATCCGTGTTATTGGGAAAAAAAGGACAATCGGGGACACTGGTATTGGATTTACTATGCAAAGAATGGCGAGGAAATCGCACGAAGCAGCGAAAGCTATGTAAACCGCAGCGACTGCGAGCATTCGATTGGCCTAATAAAAGCCTCGTCCAACCACTCCGTTTACTACTCTGAATGACCAAATTAGCACACTACCAGACTACCAGTCCGACATCTCCTGGGTCAAGTGGGACTTGAGGGCGCTCATAGCCATTTGACGATTGCGGCGAAGACGCCGGTCATGGCGACCATGGAACCGACGATGATGCCGATGAGGGAGAGTAGCAGCCGATTGATCATTGCCTGGATCTCGGCCTTGAGCCCGTTCATCTCCGCGTGCAGGAGGTCCTTGGTCACGAGCTGCTCCTTTTCTTGAGAGCCGAGGACGGCTTGCGCGGCCTTACGGGCCGTGTCATCGTCGACGCCCGCCTTGCGGAGGGCGTCGTAGAGGTCGTTCACCAGTTATGCGAACCGGCGTTTTACGCCGCCAGGGCGTGCCACCCCGTCGCGCTGTCCTCTTCCAGCTCCAGCTTCTTGGCGTGGCCCCGCCGGTCGAGCTCGGCGAGCCGTTCCACGAGCCCGCGCACGCTCCCATCGCCCGCTACATGCTCGCGGTACAAAATCCTCAGCACGCGCTCGGCCGGACCGGAGATCGCGGCTCGGTCGTTTTCCCACCCCCGGACGGTGTTCTCGCTGACGCCCAGGACCTCCGCGAGGCGCTTCTGCGACATGTCCAGTTCCTTGCGGAGGAACCGCACCTCGGCTCCCGACACGTCGGGCTCCCGGTCGACGAGATACAAGCCGATCGTCCGATGCAGACCCTCCAGATCATGGATGGCGAGGGCCTTGCCGTAAGCGGTCTCGCGCACGGTAAACCCGTTGCGCAGCCACACGTTGGGCAGTCCACAGTCTCTGTAGTGGTACGCAGCCACGGTATTTCCCCGCCCACGCCTGTGGGCCTTCATGCCCGGAAGATTTTTGCGAGGTAAGGGCCGATCGCCGCGAGCAGCATCGCGATATTAAGGACCACTAGGACCGTAAGCTTGCCGTCGATGCTGGCGAGCTTTACATGAAGATCGTGAATCATGTTGGCCGGTGAACGGAACCGTCGGCACCGTCAAATTCTGACAGTATGATGCCGGCTTGTCAATAGGGCAAGTGTCAACACCTGGAGGTTGCGCGGCTCCACCACCTCTCGCTGCCGTTCCGGAAGCTGCTTATCGCGGTGACGGTGGGTCGAATTGGTCGAAGGGATTACCCGCCGATACGGGTCTCGGGCGCTCTCGCCGCAGGCAACCCTGGCGTCTCTCCGTCGAGAAACCGGTCGATCGCGTCACGCTGCCGCGCCTGCGCGGGCTCTGCACGGCCGCGGGTATTCTCTAAGCAGTCGGCAGGACTCACAGTGACACGGCCGATTTCGCGCCCATCATTGCCTCGATACAGGTAAATGACCGATATGCCGTTCTTGAAAAAGCCCTTCATGTCTGTGAGGCCACATGTGTTCCCCTTCACGTAAGGCGTCACGGCAGCCATGGTTGTCGCGGGATCAAGCTCGGCCGAGCGGTAGGCGGGCAGCGTGTAGACGTACGTAAAGTTCTTACCCGGGCCAGGGATAGTGCTATCCAAACGAGTGTCTTTGTCCACCATCATCGGAAGTCTGGCGTTCAATGTGCTCGCTGTTTTGGCCAGAACCGCGTCGAGATCAGGGCTCATTGCGGCGCTTGCTAGGTCGCGGCCAAGGAGATCGAAGACCGTACCGGACACGCTGCCGACAATCAGCGTGCCGGTCACCACCAGTGCCTTCCACACGTTTGTCATGGTCCCGTTCCCTCACTCGCCTCCTTCGATTCAGCCCTCCGCGCCAGCCGTCTTCTATCCAAGCAGTCGCCGTAGGCGGCTGTACTGTTGATGAATCCGCCGAATGCATCTCCAGTCCTTTTCGACAAATCAATGGTCGGCAGGTGGCATTCCTCCTCTGCAGCGGCGCGTCGGCGGGCCGCCGCATCCTTGCGTTGCTGCTGCGCCCCAACAGCCTGCGCCTCCCGCCATGCCTTCTCCGCTGCCGCGGCAGCTAGCGCGTGGCGGCGTCTGACGGCTGCCGTCACCCTTGGATCGCCATAGATGGGCTCGCATTCGGGGGCATCGCGCACAGCCCCCCTGAAGCAATGCCTTGGGTGGGTGCTGACGTGCCGGGCTCCCTGACCATCGACCCAGACGTACATCGCCTGCGCTTCACCCGCGAGTAACCACACCAGCACCGCCACCGCCGCCCCGAGATATCGGGTCATGGCGAAGCTACCACCCCCTCCGGCCGTAAGGGTTCAGGGACCTCGATCCACCGTTGGACCGATAGCCATCGTCAGACCGATAGCCCCGTTCGCCGGTGTAGGGATTGACGGTCCCGCGGGTCGAGTAGTTGTTCGGCCTGTACCCGTCCGGGTCGCTGCGCATATGGGGCTGCACGTAGGTCCCGTCCTTCCGGGTGTAACCGCTCACCCATTGGTCCGCGCTGGCGCCGAGGGACAAGGCTAGAAGTAATGTACCGAGCAAGACACGCATAGAAACCTCCTGTTTCCGTTGGTGACCCCCCTCCAGGGCGCATAGAAAGGGGTTAAGAATTAGTGGCAGTGGTAGGGCACTGAACCATTGTGGCATCCATACTCATCTGTACCGCCACTATGTTGCGGAGCTCCGCGGGTGCTGCCATCTCCGTCGTGTGTATGGCCTGTATGGAATGCAACAGGGGTCCGCTGATGTGACCAGTCTTTAAGCGCAAAGGCAGAGCCGCCAGCGACAACCAGGACAGCTGCCGCGATAAGAACAACGGTTTTCATGATAGAAACCTCCTGTTTCCGTGGGGTGACCCCCTCCGGCCCCACTAATCGGCCACGAATAGCCGATCTTCAGCGCCCCCCCATCACCTGTCGACTGAAGATTAGCATGTGCTATTGACATGTGGATGTAGCTTCCGCTATTCTATGTCGTGGATAAAAGAAGGGCCGCGGCTCGAGGCCGCGGCAAGGCTTATGTGGAAGCGGACGCGGCTCGCTGTTGCCGCGCCCGATGGCGTGTATCGCCCCGGTGGGGGCTGACTGGAGACTGAGAGATGAAGCGTACGAAGGAGGATTATGTGTGGGCGCTCAAGCTGGCGGCGAGGCTTTTGATGAGCCGTGTTGATGAGAGGTTTGTGGAAGACTTGCAGCGCGGTGGCAATCACCAATCGAATCAGGCCCTTTTGCTCGGTGAGGCGATGGAGGAAGCGTTCCGTGAGGCTGTGGGCCGGTCTGTGCCGAGCGGGCAGACTGAGGAACCGCCGACCGCTCTGCCGCCGCAGGACTAGGCCATGAAGGTCTACCACGGCACCGATTCGCCTTCCGATGGGATCCGATTGGTCAGGGTCGATGGTCGGCGGCCCCTGCCGCTCCGCCTCGATCTCCGGAACCACTCGCCCGACGGCTTCGCCTGGGGCTACGGCGGCTCGGGCCCGGCCCAGCTCGCCCTCGCACTCTTGTGCGACCACCTGGGCGACGAGCAGGCCCTGGAGTTCTACCAGGATTTCAAGTGGCGGGTGATTGCCGGGTTGCCCGGCGGGGGCGAATGGACCCTCAGCAGCGCCGACATCGATGTCGCTCTCGCCGAGATCCGGGCCGAGCGGGCGAGCGGCGCAGCCCTTTCCCCGGTGGATGTGCCGTTCTGATGGCCGAGCCAACCTGGCAGATCGACGTATCGGACGAGGAACCTCGGGTGCGGCGGTACATATGCGTCGAGCGCACGGGCGAGACCTATGTCGCCTGGGCGGAATCGGTGGATCAGGCCAGAGCCGAGGCGAGCACGCACATTCACGTGTGGCGTGTGCTGCCGGCATGACCGCCGAGATCCACTTCCACCCCCGCATCCTGATGGGCCGGGCCGCGGAGATCGCGCGCCGCCAGGGCAAGCCCGACCCCCGCGCCGTCCTCGTCCGCTGCGTCGACTGCCGCCACGCCGTGCCCTACGACCGCCACCCGATGGTCGGCTGATGCCTGTGCTTCGGGCGGGAGCGCTCGATCTACTCCGCGCGGGAGTGCGAGGGGTTCGAGAGGCGGCCATGATCTGCCCGTTTTACGGCAAGTCGTACCATGTGGAGCTTGGCGTGCTCCTCGAAACGCACGGAAACCAGTGCGCGATCGTGCGCGTCGCCCATGCGCCTTGCACAATGGAGATGCGCCATCTCCCGGTCGAGTGGGCGGCTTGCCTCTACCGGCGGGGAGCACTTCCGGCGACCCAGAACAATCCGGCCTGTATGGCACTCTGCTCCGGCTGCGGGCTCTCCGCACATGCGTGCGAAGATCCATTTCACTGCGACGCAGTAGCCGTGGGGTTATGCCCCAACTGCCTCCGTCGCGCGGAGCAGCTCGCCACCGAGGCCGCCGGCCAGCAGAGGCTCATCCCGTGAGCCGACCCATGGCGACGACCGACGCACATGGCCTGGCTCACCCCATGATGACCTGTCCGTTGTCATTACCCCCCGGGGTCCTCCTCGACTTGATCCGCCAATACCCGTTGATACGTTCCTACGCCGATCGGATCTACGGCTGCCAGCCACTCCTAGACGGCCAGGGCGCCATCGTCGGGCCGTGCGACGAGGAGGACTACGAGAATCAGTGGATGTACCGGACCATTGAGGAGGCCGTGACGGCCCTCATGGCGTGGGACGGCGAGGGCGAGCCCCAGGGCTGGACCCGGCACATGCCGAGCGGGAGGCGGTGATGCTCGTGCTCTCGATATTTCCAAGGAATAGGATTGCTCGATACCGCCTCAATGACTGAACGCTGCCCCCGCTGTGGATCTGCGAGCGGCTGCGCGAGCTACGGCTGATATGTTCCTGACAGAAGCCCAGCTCGAGGTGCTCACCGGCTACAAGCGCCGGCACAAGCAGATCGCGCGGCTGATCGAGAAAGGGATCCCGCACGAGGTCTCCGCGGCCGGTTTCCCGGTGGTCGCCACGCGGGAGATCGAGCGGCGCCTGGTAAATGACCCGAAGATCCGGGTCAAGGACCGGCCGAGGCTGGAGCTCGTGAGGTAGTCTATGGACACAATGGGCCGCCAGAAGCTCCACAACAAGCATCTGCCGCCGCGGATGGTGTTCCGGCATGGGGCCTACTACCACACCCCTCGGATCGACGGTCGCCAGCGAATGGTCCGGCTGTCCGCCGACTTCTCCGAGGCCATCAACCTCTACTACCAGCGCGAACAGCGGACCATCGTCGGCACCACCGTGAACGACGCGCTCAGCCGTTACGAGCGCGAGGTCCTCCCGGGGAAGGCCGCGGAGACCCAGCGGCACTACCGGGGCTACATCGGGCGTCTCCGGGAGGTCTTCGGCGACAGCCACCTGAGTTCCGTCCGTACCTCCCATGTCGCCCAGTACCTCGATCGGCGCTCGGCCAAGATCTCGGGCAACGGCGAGATCGCTTGCCTATCGTCCGTGTTCAAGTCCGCGATCCGCTGGGGCTGGTGCGACGACAACCCGTGTCGCGGCGCGCCGCGCAACCCCAAGGGCAGGCGCTATCGCTTGCCGAGCGATGCCGAGCTGGCGGCCATTCGCGTGGCAGCGAGTGAGCAGCTCCGCTGCATGGTCGATCTGGTGCTGCTCATCGGTCTGCGGAAAGGGGATCTGCTCAAGATCAGATTGCCAGATCTCAAAGCCCAAGGGCTGCGGGTCGAAATCGAGAAGGTTCCCGGCGCCGTGGCCGTCTTCAAGTGGTCCGAAGGACTGCGGGAAGTCATCGATCGCGCCCGGAGCCTGCGCAGACGCGTAGGGAGCCTGTACCTCTTCGCTACCCGCCGCGGCCAGCGGTACGGGACCAGCGGGTTCGACTCCATCTGGCGACGGACGCTGAAGCGCGCTCGGGTCGAGGGCCTCACCTTCCACGATCTCCGCCGCTGGGCGATCAATCAGGCGCAGCGCCAGGGAGGGCTCGATTACGCCCAGGCCATCGGCGTGCACCAGAGCCGCCAATCGACGGAGGGCTATCTGGTGCCTGGGGAGGTGGTTGTGAGGCCGCTGCGGTGACGGCGAGTGTCTTTTGTCAGAAGTGCGGGTTCATCCGCGAAGGATGCGTCTGCCGATTCTTGCGGGCCGCATCGCTCTCTGTCGAGTTGGCGTGTGACCACGGATTTCAGGCGTGCCCGGAATGCGATCCTTGCGATTGCGGTGCTAGTGAGCTGTCCGTTATTCGTCCGTTATTTTGAGCATTAACGGACAGTCGATCCCGCCGGAGCCTTTGCAGGATGCGCGTCCCAGACACCAACCGGGTAACCTGGGATTGCCGCGTCGGGCAACCGCCCTGCATTGGGTAGGTTGTACCATGCCTATCCGGTTGCGCCACCGACTCCCGCAGGCGCTCCCTCGTGTCGCGATTACGCCGTCTGCCCCCACCCTCGTCCGACCATCCCACCATCCCACCTCCCGCAGCCGATCCGAGGGCTCGATACGGGCGGCGCGGACGCCGCCGAGCACGGCACCGAGGAGGCTCGCGATCAAAGTCAAGGACAAGGCCGCGAGGAAGTGCCGAGGCAGGAGGAAACAGATGGAGTACCCGGCGCCCAGTCGTGGCTCGCGGTGATGAGCGTGATGCCGAGCTCCTTTGACCAGATCCATGACCGCGGCGAGGACGCGGCGCGCGGTGATGGGGTCGAGGGAGACGGTCGGCTCGTCGGCAATGACGATCGAAGGCCGGTGCGCGAGCGCGCGGGCGACGGCTACGTGCTGGCGCTCACCGGCCGACAGGAAGGCCGGGAGCTTGCTCAGATGGCGCTCCACGCCGAGGATCCTGGCGAGGTGCTCGACAGTACCGTCGGCGGGCAGGCCCAACAGGCGCCGCGACAGCCCGATGTTCTCGCCCACCGTGAGGTAGGGCAAGAATCCCCCGGTCTGGAGCACATAGGCGATGTGGCGCTTCCGTAGATCGGAGAGGGGTCCTGGCCGCCGGGCTCTGACCCCTTTACCTACCTACCAACCTTTACCACTATGCGCCATCAACTCGATATCTTCCGCGCTCATGAAATCGCTATAAGTATCAAGCAGGTTAGGGGTATAGACTTCCCCAAACACTATGCGCTTTGCTTCGTCAACGCGCTTAATGCGAACATTGTGGTCAACAATCTCTGCGGATTTCTGGCTGCGCTTCATTCCCCATCCCCGATTGAACCGGGTTCAAACTCAGTTCAGGATATGCATAATGCGCACAAGAGGAACTTTACGGGGAAAGTTTTTCTTGCTGCTTATAGGTTACGGATTTCGTGTACTTCCAACCGTAACCCCAACGGAACTTCTTTGCCGGGAAGATAGGCATGCCGCCGATGCGAACGCCAAGAAACATTGCAGTACCAAGGACAAAGGCGAAGAACGCCGGGCATCCGCGCTCAATAAGATTTCCGGCAACGCATTTCGCCAACTCCAAATCAGCCACGAAACGCTTCATTGCCGCCCCGCCGCGATGATACGCTTTATCATGTTCGACGCAGCATGGCCCCCAAGTACCATCGAGAAACCAACTGCATCCGTCTGATTTAAATTCGTAATCCATTAGAACCCCGCGATGAACTTGATAGTTGAACGGCAATGTCCATGAAAGCGCGGAACCAGAAACCCGGCTTCGTGCGATTCATCGTTTGACTTGCCAACAGCTTCTGCTCCGGGAAGCCAAGGCGATACTTCCTTGATTTCGGTTCCTTCTGCGTCACTGCGCGGGTAACTTGCAGTTCCGCATCCGCAAGCCGAAACTGCTTGCCGTTCATATGCCTGCAAATCTCCGAAGTTTGCTTGTCGACAACCGCCACGATTTCATAGGCCCGCTGCCCGGTAATCATCCCGGCCTTTACCACGCCGTAATGAAACCCCCGCGATGCGCCCGCATTGGCAACAAGCCTCCAGTAAGGAACGGACTTCAGCCGTTTTTCCATCGCTTCGCGGATTGCCCGGTACGCCTCAACATCGACGTTAACGCCATGCTGAATAATGTTCTTAACGATGCGCTGAAGTTCCGGCACAACTTGGGTATTGAAACAGTTGTTCGTAAAATATTTCGTGCTTAGAACCATTTCATCCAAGATTTGCTTTACCCGGAATACATCATCAAGCAGGCTGCGCGAACCCGCGATGGAAGCCCCCACGCGCATCGCGCTTTTCAGATTCCCGGCAATGCGGGCTTCCGTATCTTTATGGGCGAATACCTGATTTCAATATGAAGGGTTCAAACCCCCGCCTTTCAGGCGGGCAGATTTCATCTGCAGCCATGAGCGGGCATGGTAGCATAGTCTGATTGAAGAAGGGGATCCGATGGACGGCAGCCATACGGTAGTCAAGATTGAATGCCACTTTGTCTGGGTAACGAAGTATCGCTACCAAATCCTGAAGGGAGAGGTGGAGCCGTAGACGCGTCGTTCAGTCGACGCGTATCCGGACTTTCAGTCCGTAACTCAAACCCACCGGCTTTTAGCCGGTGGTTGTTTAGTGAAATACGGCTCCGCTTCGTGCAAGGCTTTTTCAAACCCGCGAACGCCTTCATCCTGCAAAATCTTGTACATCTTCTCCGCGCCTTCGGAACCAACGTTAAAAACGCCGTGCCAAGAACGCCCGCAATAACAAGTTCCTGCGGCAAAAATTCTTCTCCGCCGCCCTCTTCATCGTCGTCGCCGGAAACCGCTTTACGAAGTTCATCCACGCTCAAGTTGCTGAAAAGTTCGCCCTTTTCAATCCAACCCGAATACGTTGAAACATCGTTAACGTATTTCTGTACTCCTGACTTTGCTTCGCAAACTTTGCACATTGCCTGCATTCACCAGTTTAATCATGGGGTCAAGGATTTTTTCCTGTACCTGTTCGATAATATCTTCAGGCAGGCCCTTCGTGTTAAGGCCATCGCCGCCCGCGCCGTTATCGGGGGCATTCGGGTCGGTTGGCTTCATCGCATTGGCGAGTTCTTTATTCTTTATCGCGCAGGGCTTCCATACCCTTCAGCGTACCCATGCCAAGCAACTTCATCGTTACACCGAACGGGAAATCGCCCCATTGTTCTTTGATGGGCTTGATATGGAGGTCGAACAACTCATTGGCGATGCCAATGGCAATGTTCGGGGTCAATGCGCCCATCGCATCGAAGGTTGTCAGGGCATTTACAATCGTTTGCGGGTCTGCAATCCGGCGCGGGTTGCTGCGGAAACTCCAGTACGTCGAAGACTTGCCATCCTTATCAGTCAGGATAACGTTGTTAAAGAAATCATCAACCTTGTTGCGCTCCGGGCCGAATACCTGCCCCTCCGCAACGACAAGGGATGCTTCTGCAACCGCATAGGTTACATCTTCCGAACCGCCAAGCAGCATCGGGGAAAGCCGGAAGGAATCCCGGATTTTCTTCATATTGTTCTTATCGTATTCTTGGAACAGGGCATCATTTTGACGCTCATGAACCAAGGGCTTCATTTCAAGGGCCGGGGCAGGGGTTGACTTATCCGGGCCTGCCGCGATTTCCGAACCAGTGGCTTCGAGACCCATGACGCGATGAATTGACTTGCGGCCCTGAACGGAATTGATATGTTCTTCGATTTCTTCAATGCTGTCGCCCGTTAAATGCCCGCCCGCGACAAGAACCGCCATCGGAGGGATAGCGTTATCCTTGAAGCGTAAGTTCGCTTTCGCGGGAACCCATGACGGAAGGAAGCTGGTTTATCCAACACGGCATACCGTAAGGGCTGCCGGGGGCGTACAGCGAATAGAAATGCATTTCGTTGGCTTGTTCATCCGGCTCAAGTTGCGTATAGGGCCTGCCATCCTTGGAACTGATAAGGCGGGGGTCGCCGTATTCCTTCCAATAAACTTTTTTCGTGCCGATTTCCTGAACGAAACGGCGGAACCTGCGCTTGATTTTCTGCTTGACGTATTTGCCATCGCGCACAAGCCAAACCGATGTTTCGGTTTCTTCTTGGTCGCAGGCAGTAAGGCGAACGCTATGCGCGGGAACATGGTAATAGGAAGCGATTTCACGGTTGAAGGTTCCCCGGCAAATTTCAACGAAGCGGTATCCGAAAGTTTCCAAATCCCTGCGGATGCGCTCCCGCAGTTCAATAATGCCGTATTCGCCATTCGGCTGCATGATAAGGGCTTCGCGCTTCGCCTTATCCGCCTTGGCTTCTTTGCTTTCTTCGCCGTTCTCAGGCCCGATATACTCGAACCGATGCCCGAAACTTTCAATATTAATAACCATCGCGTCGATACATTGACGCAAAGTATTATTCTCATTCGGGAAGCGCATGAGGGTATAAGGGTTGTACGACGGGCCGTTATAAGAAATTCAAAGGCCCTTTTTCGGCGAGAGGAAGAGTACGAGATGGACCTGTGGGTTGTCAAGTACGCGAGCCGCCGGTCCAGGATCGGGGATTTTTCGGGCGATTCATCGGTCCGAGGCGGCCGGATCCGGGACGTTTTGGCCTCTGAGGCGAGTGCAGGGCAAAGGGGCTGTCGGCTCAGGGAGTTGAACCGGATGGGGAGGGGGTATCGGGGCCGGGATCAGGCCATTGGGAGTCGGTCGAAATGACCGCGCGGGCGATCGGGGCGGTGCCCGGGCGGACAAGCCGAGATGGGTGAGGATCTTGGCAATCACGGGCGGATCTTCGATGGCGGCGATGATCGTCAAGGTACCGCCGCACTGCGGACACTGCGTGATGTCGATATCGAATACCCGCTTGAGCAACTGGGCAAAGCTCAGGCGCACCGGCGCCGAGGGATGGGGCGCGTCAGCGTGAACCGCTGCGGCGTTAGGTGCGTTGACCGGCGCGCTGGGGATGATCGCGGAGCGTAACTTGGCGCTGCATCCTCGGCGCGCTAAGCAGGCCCGTCCCTGGGCCTAGCTTCGGGCGCGAGCACGCCATGGAAGCGGATCAGATGCAACCGCGGACGGGGAACCAGCGCGGCGAGTCGTTGTATGAATTCCAGCGGTGACATCACGACATGGGTGGTCCCGTCGTGGTAGGGGCTTTTGAGTTGCAGCACGACATCGCCGGCACGGTTGAGTGTCAGTCGTTCGTTGGCAATGGCAGGACGGGTGATATAAGGGCATAGATGTTCCAGCTTGTGGCGCTCATGGGCGGCGCAGCACACCTTGGCATGGAGGCTAAAGCCCTGCTCGTCGACACAGCGCACGGAGGTCAGTGGTGGCTCTCGTGTCGGGATGGTTTGCAAGCTCAGTACTTTCTGGCCCGCCCGAGGCCCGAGCGCGATGCGGTAGGTGCAGGCCGCCGCTTGCAGGGGCGCGAGCGCGAGATCCGGATCGGTGTCGGTGAGGTAGGTCATGCCCTGCTCTTCGATGAGATAGCCCTTGCGCGTCAAGAATTTCATGATGCGCTTTATGATCCGGTTGAGTAGCGCCTGCAGCTCTGTGGCGGTCGGGGCGTGCACGGTATGGAATACCGGCAGGCCCTCGGTGGTGCGGTAGACCCCATCGAGCACGAGGCAATGCAGATGGATGTTGAGCAACAACCACTCTAACTACCATGCCGTCCACGGTGACGGTTTATTTACTATCCTTTCCACCCACTGGTTAATTGTTCTCTTGCGGTCCTCACCTGGCCGCGACATCCCGCGAACGCGGTGACGGTTCAGCATCCCGATGGGGAGGCAATGAAGATCCCGCTGTGGATGCTGCAACCCGAAGCGGCGCGCTTTCATCTCTCCGAACAGATCGAGCTTTCCTCCTGCGCACTCCGTGCACTCGTTGATTTACTGACCCTGCATTCGTCCACTAAGGTGAAGTCGGAGAAACACCAGGAGCCGACCCATGCAGCAAGTCACCTTGGCATTCGAGCGCGACGAGCCCACCCCTCACGGTCCAGCGATAGAGGCGGAACGAGAACGACAGCTCGTTGAACTGATGGCGCAAGCCATCGTTGCAGTGCTTCAGCACCGTGATGGAGAAGACCATGAACCCGCATGAACCGGATGCACAGGGACGTGCAGCTTTGAGGAGGTACAGGATGAAACCGCGCAAACGATAACGCCCGATCATCTCGCCCGCAAAGCCGTGGTCTATTTACGCCAGTCCTCCCTGCAGCAGGTCAAACAGAACCTAGAGAGCCAACGTCTACAATATGCCTTAGCGGATAAAGCCAAGGCCTTGGGCTTCCATCGCGTCGAGATCATCGATTGCGATCTCGGGGTGAGTGCAGCGCCCGGGGCGCAGGTACGCGAAGGCTTCAAACAGTTGTTAGCCAGCGTCGCCCTGGGCGATGTCGGAATCGTCCTCAGCCGTGAGCTCTCGCGGCTCTCGCGCACCGACAAGGACTGGTGTC
>JBOIDR010000004.1:0-41338 GCA_050740695.1 Gammaproteobacteria bacterium
CCCTTGGCCTGCTCGGCCCACGGGGCCAAGAACTCCGCTTCTTGCTCGACACTCAGCAGCGCCTTGCGCCGCCCACCCCATGGAGGCCGCGTCGCCCGGGGCCCTACCGACTCGCGGAAGCGCTGCTGTAGTCGTGGGACGGTAGCCCGACCGACGCCCAAGATGGCAGCGGTTTGCTCCAAAGTTGCCGATGCCAAGGCCGGAAGTAGCACTGCCTGGGCGGCGCGCAGTTGTTCCACCTCGGTGGTGTGGGCGACAACTTGCCGAGCTTTCGCCACCAGTTCTTCGTCGATTCGTCGTGGTCTCGCCATCCAACCAATGTGCCATATTTAGTCTCATCTTGAAAGCACAATGGAATTAGAGCCTGCCGAGCCAGTAATTCGGGCGACGACGGTGCGGAGCGATGACCAAGACCTCAATGTCAGCACCCACCTGCCGGTAGAGAATGTTGTACGGAAAGCCTGGCACGCGATAGCGCCGAATATTTGGAGGGAACTCGACCCGATACCGGTGAAGCGCTTCGCAAACTTTGACCATGGCCGCGTCAAAGGCACCAAGGTAACGCACACCAAGACCGGCTTGCTGAGACTCGTAGTAAGCGACGTGTTCAAGGTGCTCAACTCGCGCCGATGGTTGAAGAAGTAATTCACTTTAAGAAGTGCTTGAGCCTCTTGACGCACGACTTCAGAGGGAATACGCGGTACCAACCCCTGATCCATCTCGGCAGCCCGACGTGCTGCTTCCTGAAACCAAAGCTGTTCAATCTCAGCCTCTGACAGAGTATCGAGGCTGGACAGCAGCAGTTCCGCCAATTGAGCCGCTCTTGTGCGGGAAGGGACAAAACTTCATGACGAATGGTTTCGATGTCCATGATCAAATATTAGCACCTACCAACAATAGGTTCTTGCCGGGCGGCACGTGGCGAGCCTGCTCGCCTACGCGGGCAAGGATTGCGCCCTAATCGCTTGGATGAGCCTGGTGATCTCGGGATCGTCCGGGGTCGCCCGGCCGAATAGCCAGGTCGTAAGGTCTGGATCCGAGGCATCGAGCAGCCGGGCGTAGGCGCGGCGGTCTTGCGGCGCGAGGTTCTCGTAGCGAGCCGAGAGGAACCCCAAGAGGATCAGATCCAGCTCGCGGGTACCCCGCCGGGAGCGCCACCGGAGCTCGGCGAGCGTCGGTTCTGGGTGTGGTAGCCCTAGGTCCACGAAGCGCCGGATCGAAACGAATCGTCGATCTATACCTTGCACGGTCACAAGCTGCGCTTTTTTGATCCCCCACCGTAGCCCTCTCCCGGAGGAGAAGGGATCCAAGGCGGAGATTGATGCTATATCCAAACGCGGTCTACAGGCTCCTGGCCGCGAGCAGCTTCTTGATCTCGCCAATTGCCTTCGCGGGATTCAGGCCCTTGGGGCAGCTCTTCGAGCAGTTCATGATGGTGTGGCAGCGATACAGGCGGAAGGCATCGTCGAGCTGGTCGAGGCGCTCGTCGGTCGCGCCGTCGCGGCTGTCCACGATCCATCGATAGGCCTGCAAGAGGGTGGCGGGCCCGAGATAGCGTTCTCCGTTCCACCAGTAGCTCGGACAGCTCGTCGAGCAGCACGCGCAGAGGATGCACTCGTAGAGCCCGTCGAGCTTGGCGCGATCCGCCTTGCCCTGCAGCCGCTCGCGTTCCGGTGCCGGTGTGTCGGTCGTAAGCCACGGGCGGATCGAGGCGTATTGCGCGTAGAACTGGGTCATATCGGGGACGAGATCCTTGACGACCGGCAGGTGCGGCAGCGGATACACCGCCACGGCCTCATCCACCTCGGCGATGGCCATGGTGCAGGCGAGCGTGTTGGTGCCGTCGATGTTCATCGCGCAAGAGCCGCACACCCCCTCCCGGCAGGAGCGGCGGAAGGTCAAGGTCGGATCGATGTCGTTCTTGATGTAGATAAGCGCATCGAGCACCATGGGCCCGCATTTCTTGAGATCGATCTCGTAGGTGTCGAGGCGCGGGGGCTCGCTGGCGTCCGGGTCGTAGCGGTAAACCTGGAACGATTTTTTGTTGGCGGCAGCGGCGCCGGGCGCGGTCGTCTTGCCCTTGCGGATACCGGAGGACAGGGAGAGTCGGAGACCGGACATAACCCTAGTAGTCACTCACGTTAAATCGAGTGGTTCGTCACCCCGGCAGGGATTGCCGAGGTCCAGGATGCAGGACAGCGCCCCCCCAACGTCCATGTGCTCTGGATTTCGGCAATCCATGCCGGAATGACGTACCTGTTTGAATAATCTTGACCGACCACTAGTATATCCTAGGTTAATACACCCGAGGTTTCGGCGGGATCACCTCGACCTCGCCGCTCAATGTGTAGAGATGCACCGGACGATAGCCGAAACGCACCTCGCCCTTCTGGTCGAACCAGGTCAAGGTGTGTTTGAGCCAGTTTTCATCGTCGCGGTTCGGGTAGTCCTCGCGCGCGTGTGCCCCGCGACTCTCGGTGCGGTTCCCGGCCGCATGGATGCTGACCACGGCCTGGGCCAGGAGGTTTTCCAGCTCCAGGGTCTCGACGAGATCGGTATTCCAGATGAGGGAGCGATCGGACACCTGCACGTCGGCAAAGGAATCCCGGATCGCCCGCAATTTCGTGATCCCCTCCCGGAGTAGATCCGCGGTACGAAACACCGCCGCGTGGTCTTGCATGATGCGCTGCATATCGAGCCGGATCTGTGCCGTCGGTCGCGAGCCGCGCGCGTGACGCAGGCGATCGAAGTGCGAGAGCAGCGGATCCGTGATGCGCTCGGGCAGGGGAGGGTGCGCCGTACCGGGTGGGATGTTGGCGGCGCAGTGCTTGGCGGCGGCGCGGCCGAAGACGATGAGATCCAGGAGGGAGTTCGACCCCAGCCGATTGGCGCCGTGTACGGAAACGCAGGCGGCCTCCCCGATCGCCATGAGCCCCGGCACGATCGCATCGGGGTCGCCGTCTTTGAGGGTCACGACCTGGCCGTGGTGGTCGGTCGGGACCCCGCCCATGTTGTAGTGGGCGGTCGGGATCACCGGGATCGGCTCTTTGGTGACATCGACCCCGGCGAAGATGCGCGCCGATTCCTCGATCCCCGGCAAGCGCTCGCGGATGACCTCGGGACCCAGATGCTCCAGGTGCAGGTGGATGTGGTCGTGCGCCGGGCCTACCCCACGCCCCTCGCGGATCTCGATGGTCATCGAACGGCTTACCACGTCGCGCGAGGCGAGGTCCTTGGCGTTCGGGGCATAGCGCTCCATGAAGCGCTCCCCCTGGGAATTGCTCAGGTAACCCCCTTCGCCACGCGAGCCCTCGGTGATGAGACAGCCGGAGCCATAGATCCCGGTCGGGTGGAACTGGATGAACTCCATGTCCTGCAAGGGCAGACCGGCCCTGAGCGCCATGGCGCTGCCGTCCCCGGTGCAGGTGTGGGCCGAGGTGCAGGAGAAATAGACGCGGCCGTACCCCCCGGTCGCAAGCACCACGGCATGGGCCCGGAATTCGTGCAGGCTCCCGTCCGCCAGGTTCCAGGCCAGGACCCCGCGGCACGCCCCGTTCTCGTCCATCAGGAGGTCGAGGGCGAAGTACTCGACGAAGAACTCGGCGCGGTGCTTCAGCGCCTGCTGATACAGGGTATGGAGGATGGCATGGCCGGTCCGATCGGCGGCCGCGCAGGTGCGTTGTGCGATGCCCTTGCCGAACTCCGTGCTCATGCCACCGAACGGCCGCTGGTAGATCTTCCCGTCCTCGGTGCGCGAGAACGGAACGCCGTAGTGCTCCAGCTCGATGACCGCCGGCACCGCCTCCCGGCACATGTACTCGATCGCGTCCTGATCCCCCAGCCAGTCGGAGCCCTTGACGGTGTCGTACATGTGCCAGCGCCAGTCGTCGGGCCCCATGTTGCCGAGCGCCGCGCTCATCCCGCCCTGGGCCGCGACGGTGTGGCTGCGGGTCGGGAAGACCTTGGTGATGCAGGCGGTGCTAAGCCCTTCCTCCGCCATCCCGAAGGTCGCCCGGAGTCCGGCGCCGCCGGCGCCCACGACCACGACATCGTGCGCGTGCCGGACCAAGGGATAGGCCGTCATGCGAGGCCCACGAGCACCCACATCACCGCGAGCACGCCGACGACCGCCAGGAGGCCCAGGACCACCTGCACCGCAAGGATGCCCTTCGCTTTGACCCAATCGATGTGGACATAGTCGTCCATGACCGCCTCGACCCCCAGATAGCCGTGATAGCACAGGGCCGGGAGGAACACGACGAGCAGCAAGGCCACACCGGGCGATCCGATCCATGCGGCGGCGGCGGAGTGCCCGGCACCGACCATCGTGATCAGCGAAGCGGCGAACCAGAGGCTCAGGGGCACGAGCACCACCGCCGTGATGCGCTGCCACCACCAGTGGTGCAAGGCCGGGCTCTTGGTTCGAAGCGCGCGCAGGCGACCGTAGAGGCCCGCGATATCCAAGCCCCTGAACGTAAGGCGTGGCAGATTCACGCCTGGGCCCCCGAGTAAATGAAGACCAGGAGCCAGGTGATAGCGGTCAGGATGGCCGTCGCGACCAGGACCGCCTGACCCGAGGCATCCACGGTCTTCATCTCGAAGCCGTAGCCCAGGTCCCAGAACAGGTGGCGGATGCCGTTGCAGAGGTGAAAGAATAGCGCGAACGACCACAGGAACAGGCAGATGAGGCCAACCCATGACCCCAGGATCTCTTGCAGCCCGGCATAGGCCTCGGGCCCACGGGCGACGGCCACGAGCCAATAGACGAGCACCACGGTCCCGAGCGTCAGGAACACCCCGGTGGCGCGGTGGGTGATGGATAGGAGGGCAGCCACCGGCATCTTGTAGATCTGCAGATGTGGCGATAAGGGTGTGTTTTTAGCCGCCATACCGGTCAGCACGCTATCACATTCACTCTGCGGTGGGCGGCTGCAGGCACCCGGCGGGGCACTCTGCTGCAGCCACCTGTTGGCTCCGATTGTCTCTTGATTGAATGGGGTGGGGCCCTTCGCGCCGGTACCATTCGGCCGCTAAGGCCACACGCCACCGACCGGCCTCGGCCTGTCTATCGAAACGGAGTCAAAAATCGATGCAGCGGCCGCGCCGTTCCCAATCCCCGTAGCGGGTCGGCTCGGGTCCCTGGGGCCCGCCGATCTCCGGCACAAGCTCTGCCTCGCGCGGACGCGCGCCGTCGGGTCCGTGCACCGGCGGCTCCGGAGATCGATCCGGCACCTCCACGACGGGCGTCTCGCCCATGGTCCTATGCGATTGCACTCGGCTTTCCCTCCTCGTGGCGTCTTCTCCCCGGAACGCCGGCGCCCTTGTCTATCATCCGGTTAGTATCTTGTCTGGCACCGCCGAATGCAAGGTTTCGGTCTGCCCCGCCCGACCCGTCGCGTTCTGGGAGCGTGCGTTGCGATGCGCGTCCCGGAGGGGTTCGCACCAGGACGATCAAGCCTTGCGTGATCAGGCCCTTTTGTGATCAGGCCCTGTTGTGATCAGGCCCTGTCGTGATCAGGCCCTGTCGTGATCAGGCCCTGTCGTGATCAGGCCCTGTCGTGATCAGGCCCTGTCATGATCAGGCACTGTGTGATCAGGCACTCTGTGATCAGGCACTGTGTGATCAGGCACTCTGTGATCAGGCACTGTGTGATCAGGCACTGTGTGATCAGGCACTCTGTGATCAGGTACTCTGTGATCAGGCACTCTGTGATCAGGCACTCTGTGATCAGGCACTCTGTGATCAGGCACTCTGTGATCAGGCACTCTGTGATCAGGCACTCTGTGATCAGGCACTCTGTGATCAGGCACTCTGTGATCAGGCACTGTGTGATCAGGCCTTGTGTGATCCGGCGTTGCCGCGGCGCTTTTGCGCCATGCGCTCGCCGATCACGATAAGCCGCATCACGCGTTCGCCGGCGTTCTCCAGGTGTCCGCGCGACAGGCGCAGCGCCTCGGCCAGGTCCATGTCTCGGGCCGCGCCGGCCTCCAGGGCATCGATCCCGTGCTCGAACACGCCGCGCGCGTCATCCGCCAGACCGCCACCGATCGCGACCACGGGGATCTTGAGCCTGCGAGCGGCCTTGGCGACCCCCGACGGCGTCTTTCCGAAGGCCGTCTGAAAATCGACCCGGCCCTCGCCCGTGATGACAAGATCGGCGCCGCGCAGATGCTTGGCGAGATCGACTGCTTCGCTGACCAGATCCACGCCGCGTTTGAGCTTGGCCTTTGCGAAAACGATGAGCCCGGCGCCCAGACCCCCGGCGGCGCCGCCACCGGCGACGCGCATCACATCGATGCCGAGGTCGCGCTTGATGAGGGCCCCGAGATGGCGCAGGTTCCTGTCGAGGACCTCGACCATCTCCGGGGTGGCGCCCTTCTGGGGCCCGAACACCCTGGCCGCGCCTCGTGGACCGCACAAGGGGTTCTCGACATCGCAGGCGATGGTGATGCGCGTCTTGCGAACGCGCGGATCCAGCCCGTGCATGTCGATCTCGCTGATGCGCTCCAGGAGGCCGCCGCAAATCGGTTCGGCGATCGCCCGCCCGTTGCCACCCAGGAAAGAGACGCCCAGTGCCTGGGCCATACCGGTGCCGCCATCGACCGTGGCCGAGCCCCCGATGCCGATGATGATGGCGGAAACCCCCCGCTCGATGGCATCCAGCATCAACTCGCCCGTGCCGTAGGTCGTGGCCCGCAAGGGGTCGCGGCGCTCGCGTGGGACCAGCGGCAGCCCCGAGGCCTCGGCCATCTCGATGGCGGCCGTCGTACCGTCACCGAGGATGCCGTAGCGTGCAATGACCGGCTCCCCGAGCGGTCCCATGACGCGCTTCTTGACGATCTTGCCGCCCGTCGCATCGACCAGCGACTGCACGGTCCCCTCGCCGCCGTCGGCCATCGGGACCTTGATGCACCTGGCGCGCGGGCGCACGCGCTTGATGCCCCGCTCCAGTGCGGCGGCAACTTCGAGGGACGTGAGATTCTCTTTGAACGAATCGGGGGCGATGACGATCTTCATTGGAGTTTTCTCGTCCCGTGCCAGACGCGGCCGTAGAAGAGCAGTGATTGTAGCAGAGCGGACCGGCCATGGTTAAACTCCAAGGATCACGGGGAGGGCGGACTTTGGTCGGGACCCAGAATCACACGGTAGATCTCCCGGATGGGCGCCGGCTCGGTTACGCGGAGTACGGCCGCAGGGGCGGAGACCCGCTCTTCTATTTTCACGGGCTGCCGGCCTCCCGACTGGAGGCGGCGTTTCTGGACCCGGTGGCGCGCCGGCGCGGCGTCCACGTGGTGTCCATGGACCGACCCGGCTTCGGGCTATCCGACCCCGCACCGCTACGCAGCCTGAGATCCTTTGCGGACGATGTCGCCGCTCTGGCGATCGAGCTCGGGATCGGACGTTTCGGGGTGCTGGGGGTCTCGGCCGGCGGCCCTTATGCCTTGGCCTGCGCCTTTCAGATCCCCACGCGTCTCTCTGCGGTCGGGGTCGTGGGCGGACTCGGGCCGGTGTATGAAGACTGGGCCGCGGCCGGCATGCGCTGGCACGCGCGGCTCGCCTTCCGTTTGGCGCGCCAGGCCCCGTGGCTCCTGTGGCCCGTGCATGGCGCTCTGGTCGGGGGCTTCATGCGCTTCTGCCCGGGACTCACGCACCGGATCGTCGTCGCCGCCGCCCCGACGGCGGACAGCCGGGTATTACGGCGCCCCGAGGTCCGCGCCCCGCTCATCGCCTCGCTGCGCGAGTCCATGCGCCAGGGCCCGGGCGGTGCCTTGCAGGACCTCAGGCTCTTGGCCCGGCCCTGGCGTTTTCGCTTGCAGGACATCGCGATCCCGATCGACCTATGGCACGGCGAGGACGACCTCGTGGTCCCGCCGGAGCACAGCCGCCATCAAGCGGCGGCGCTGCCACGCTCGCGCATGCGGTTCCTGCCCGCCGAGGGACACTTCTCGCTCCCCATCGAGCACATGGATGAGATCCTGGGCACCTTGACCGGCGGAGGATGACAACCGCGGTGCAGGCGGCTCGCCCCAGATTGGTACCATCTGCGCGCACCGCTGCCCAAGAGGCCGCCCTTGGCTCATCGGTAGTGGACTCTGGAGTATTATTAGGGATGCAGGGGCAAAGGATGAGGCTAGGTTAAAAGGGCCGGTATCGGGCAAAAGCGAATGGCCTGTCTTGCTCAAAGCGCTTCCTCATGTAGTAGGCAACACGAACAGCCGGACAAACCAACCAACCACCGAATTAAACAACTCGACAGGAGGAGAAATCACCCGTGTCACCCTCCCACAAACTGTACAGACTCGTTCAAGCCGTCGCTTGCGTGGGCGGCCTGGCGCTACCGGGCGTCGCCTCGGCGGCCAACTTTACCTTCATCGCCGTGCTCAACAGCGGCCAGGAGATCCAGGACCCAAAGCCCACCAGCAACGCCCTGGGAACGGCGCTGCTGACCCTGACTTCGAGAACAAGGTTGCTCTGCTATTCGATTAGCTACACCGACCTCCAGGGCCCAGAGACGGCGGTGCATTTCCACGCGCCCGCTTCGGCGGGACAAAACGCGGATATCCTGTTCTTTATCTCGCCTCCGCCTAACGGCCCTTCGCCGCCGGGCAGCCCCAAGACGGGGTGCGTCGGACCGCTGAGCCGTAAGCAGATGAGCAACCTGAAGAAAGGCCTTTTCTACATCAATGTTCACAGTGAGGTATTCCCTGCCGGAGAGATCCGCGGCCAGGTCCTGCACATCATCGGCGCGAAGACCCGGGGCGCGGTAGCCGGGCCGTAGTAGCGTCTATGTCCCGCCGGAGCACAGCCGCGATCAAGCGGCGGCGCTGCCACGCTCGCGCATGCGGTTCCTGCCCGCCGAGGGACACTTACGGTCCACCAACCGCTGAGTGTCATCGGGTAGCTGGCGGCAGCCGGAAGCATTTCCATATATATATATGGGTCTCGGCTTCTTGAAAGTCGGCCTGACCTGAGCACGACCCTGCGGGTCGTCTCAATCCGCATGGAGCGGGTTAGCCGCTACGCCAGCCTACCGCTCGGCATCAAAGAACGACCGTTGTCGAGGAGGTTCGTTGCTGCCCGTTGTTGAGCCAGTTTCTTCAGGAGCTTGGCGAGGGCCTCCGAGCTTCTGCTGCAACTGGACAAGGAAAGCTGCTTGAGCCTTCATGATCTTGTGGCTCGCCGTCTCAATGGACAGCCAAGCGGCGCGGTCTACCTCCGGGAACTCCTGGTGTCGTCCCGACTTTGGGGGCCACTCCAGGGTAAACGTGTTACTCCTCAAGTCGGCGGGGTCGAAGTTCCCCTTCATCGCCCACGCGTAAACGAGCTTCCCGCTAGGCTGGCGTAGCGGTTCCAGAGGAATCACTTCCCCGGTCGGCTCGAAGCCGGTCTCTTCCTCGAACTCACGCTTAGCCGCTGCCAACGGATCCTCATTGCCCTCGAACTCTCCCTTGGGAATCGACCACGCGCCCTCGTCCTTGTTCTCCCACAAGGGGCCTCCCGGGTGTACCAACAGCACCTCGAAATGCCCTGAGGCCTCGCGAAAAACCAGGAGGCCTGCGCTCCTCTTAGACATGCATGCGGTGTTTTTTATGTCGCTGCGCCCGGTCAAAGTAAAGTACTATCCCAATCCCATCATGCCGGCACGCCCACGATCACGCTGCCGGCCTTGAAGATCGCGCTCGCCGGCAGGCCCACTGCGAGCCCGAGGCTCGCGGCGCTGTCATTGGTGATGATGGCGGCGATCCGGCCACCGCCCGGCAGACCGATCACGACCTCGGTATTCACGGCGCCGGGATGCAAACGCGACACGGTGCCGCCGAGACGATTGCGCGCCGAGAACTTGGTGCCGCGCTCGTCCGTGACGATGATGACCGAGGAGGCCTTGATGAGCGCGAAGGTCTCGCTGCCGACCTCGAGCGCGAGCCGTTCCGCGCTCTCGTGGGTGATGGTGGCCACGATCACCTGCCCGCCGACCACCTCGATGTCGATCTCGTCGTTGACCGCGCCACGCTTGATGGCCCGGACGGTGCCGAGGAATTGGTTGCGTGCACTGGTTTGCATATCGATTCTCCTGATGAGCACCAGATCATCCACAAGCCCGAGCGCCTGCCGGTTCAGGGCCTCCAAGAAACGCCGGTGCTCGGCGTCGATGCGCTCGAAATTCTCGACCAGCCGCTCGCCGCGCGCGGTCAGCCGCGTCGAGCCGCCGCCGCGCCCGCCGGCGCACCGCTCGACGAGCGGTTCGCCGGCCAGGTTGTTCATGCCCTCGATGGCATCCCACGCGCCCTTGTAGCTCATCTTCATGGCCCGGGCCGCGTGTGTGATGGTGCCGTGGTCCCGGATCTCTCTGAGCAGCGTGATGCGCCCGGGTCCGCCGAGGTTGCGGTCGCCGACCGCCATCCATACGAGCCCCCTAAGCTCGATGGGCCTCTGTTCGCTGCTCATCATCACCCGGTAAATGAACCCGTGGGACGGGCGTATGGGCCGACCGTGTCGAGTACCTCCGCGGCGCTCGATGCCTCGACTACCCCGCTCGCGAGTCGCAGGACTTGATCGCCGAAGACCCGCACGTCCTCGGGATCGTGGGTGATGAGGGCCATCGGTACATCGAGTCGCGCGTGCAATGCGTCCAGCTCGGCACGCATGCGCGAGCGCAAGGCCGGGTCCAGGGCCGCGAAGGGCTCGTCGAGGAGCAGCGCGCGGGGGCGCGCCACGAGCGCCCGCGCGAGCGCCGTGCGCTGGCGTTGCCCGCCTGAGATCTGGCTCGGGTACTGGTGTGCCACACGGCAGAGCTCGAAGGACTCGAGCCAAGAGTCGATGGCCGCATCGGGGCGATCGCCGTGTAGATTGAGCCACCCGCGCCTGAGGCCGAAGCCGACGTTCTGCCGCACCGTCAAGTGCGGGAACAGGGCATAGTCCTGGAAGAGATAAGCGACCCCGCGCTCTTGGGGAGAGAGGTTGGTTCCGGCGGCGTTGTCGAAGAGCGTGGTCCCGGAAAGCAGGATCGAGCCTTCATCCGGCGTCACCAGCCCCGCGATGGCCTTGAGGAGCAGGCTCTTCCCGGCCCCCGAGGGACCGTGGACCACGATCCGAGGGGCGTGCACGCTGAAACGCGCATGCAGGTGGAAGGTCTGCCTGGCGCTCCGGAGCGTCTTGCAGATATTGACTTCCAACGCAAACCTATCGACCATAAAATCCAGGCGTCTCATTCGCTCGCGGTCCGACCGGGGCTCAGGCGCCCCGCCGCCACGAGCACCGCGACGCAGGTGAGAGACGTGATGAGCACGAGCATCTGGGCGGTCTCGTCGTGACCCGCCTGCACCGCCTCGTAGACCGCGATCGAGAGCGTCTGGGTCTTGCCCGGGATGCTGCCGGCCACCATGAGCGTGGCGCCGAACTCACCCAGGGCGCGGGCGAAGCAGAGGAGCACACCCGCCAGGATCCCGCGCCAGGCGAGCGGCAGGCTCACGCGAAAGAAGATGGCGGGCTCCGACACCCCGAGCACGCGCGCGGCCTCCTCCAGCTCGCGGTCGACCGCCTCGAAGGCGGCGCGCGCCGACTTGAAGGTCAATGGAAAGGCCACCAGGCTCGCGGCGATCACCGCCCCTTGCCAGGTGAAGACAAGGTGAATACCGAAGACATCGTGGAGCCAGGCCCCTAGCGCCCCCTTGCGCCCGATGACGACCAGGAGGTAGTAGCCGAGCACCGTGGGCGGCATGACGAGCGGCAAGGTCAGGAGCGCATCGACCAGATCGCGGCCCGGGATCCGCCGCCGGGCCAGC
Organism: Gammaproteobacteria bacterium; assembly: GCA_050740695.1. Taxonomy (GTDB): domain Bacteria; phylum Pseudomonadota; class Gammaproteobacteria; order JACCXJ01; family JACCXJ01; genus JACCXJ01. The sequence continues at coordinate 11,785 of JBOIDR010000004.1, forward strand.
ACATAGCCGACACCGACGCCCATGACGAGGCACACGAGCGTGGCGCAGCTCGCCACCTTGAGGGACAAAAGCAGTGCCGTCCAGGCGGACCCCATGTCCTCGTCGATCCCGGTCATGGCGGGAGAAAGCCATACCGGGCCAGGAGGGCCTGCCCCGGTGGCGACAGCACGTAGTCCGAGAAACTCCGCGCCTCAGCGCTCTTTCCTGCGACGACTGCGATCGGGTAGGTGATGGGGACCTCCGTAGCCACCGTGAAGGCGATGCGGACCCGGTCTTCGCGGATCGCGGCGTCGGTGGCATACACGAAGGCGACATCGACCTCGGCGCGGGCGACATAGTCGAGGGCCTGGCGGACGTTCTGCGTATGAATAATTTTGACCTCGATCGCGGGCCAACGCCCGGCCCGCTCAAGAGCGTCCCGCGCATAGCGGCCGGCCGGTACGCTCGCGGGGTTACCGAGCGCGATGCGCGTAATGTCGTCCCGTTCCAGATCGGGCAGTCCCTGGGGTACGAGCTCGCGGTCGGCGGGCACGATCGCCACGAGCGTATTGCGGGCGAAGTTCGTGCGGGTGGTGGGCTCGATGAGCTTCTGTGCCGCGGCCTTATCCATGGAATCCTGGTCCGCCGTGGCCAGCACGTCGATCGGCGCACCCGCCGCGAGCTGCTGGACCAGGGCGTCGGACGCGGCGAAGTTGAACTGGACGTCGGTGTCGGCATCGTGTGCCTCGAAGGCCCGGCCGATCTCCTTGAAGGCATCCGTCAGGCTGGCCGCGGCCGACACGGTGAGCTCGCCCGCGGGTGCGATGGAGGAGCAAGCCATGAACCCGACTGTGCAAAGCCACCTGTTCAAAAAGGATCGCATCGCATCGCCACCTCGCCCTGAAGTACGACCTAGCGAAATATACAACCTTACATAACGGATCGCCAATACATAACGAATCGCCAATCGCCGGATAACCCGCCGGGCGAGGCGATGCGGATCATCGCGTTGGTGACCGAGGTGGGCTGCATTCAGCGCCTCTTCGCATCCATCGACGGGCTCACCCCTCCACCCCTACCCTCCGGTGCCAGCCCGCCGGGTGACGACATCGCCCCGGGTCCGCTTCGGGTCCGCTGCCTACCCCTTGCGATATGTTAGAAGATATGCTATAAGCAGAAGATCGTAGAATAAGAATTAGGAATAAACTGGGGAACCATTCGAATCGATCACAGCGACAGCGCGACGCCCGCGATCCGTCGGGCCATACGTCGGCGCTTGTTCGTCGGGCTCGGCCGGCTCCCCGGCCTGTCAGCTATGGCGACGGGGTGACAGGCACCGCGGCGTACTGGGTCACCGATGTCGACTGGGCCGTGGCCGCGTTCCGCGCCGGCTCGAGTCCTTTAATGGCATTTGATGATGTGCTATTCGATTGAGTGGTCATCTCCCGGCTGCTTAAGGGCCCGCGGTCCAGTGCGGCACTCATATCAATCCACCAGGGCAGAAAACGCGGGTTCTGCTCCAAAACGGTGCGAAGGAGGAGATACTCATGCCTTTTCAGATGCAGATTTATATCAACAAGCTCAGCCCAGACACGGCAACATTGGCTCCTGCCCAGGATGTGTGGGCCTCGCTAGAGAGGCGAGTGAGCTTCGACCCTTCAGGGCTTTGCCGAGTCAGGTTCGAGCCTTCACTTTTAGCTGTCACGTTAGGAGACCAGATCTTCTGGACCAACAATGACAGTCAGCCCCATTGGCCGGGCATCCAGAACGAGGATGGATCGATAGACGAGACCTTCTTCATGCCATATCAGATCGCGGGAGATGACACTTCTCCGACATTCGCGCCGGGCGTAGAAGGCAAGCTCAAATATGTCTGCTCTATCCATCGCGATCCACCCTGCAGCGAACCAGGAACGATCGAGGTACAAGCAGCTTAAGAGCCCGTCCCGGGCCATGCCGATCCATAGAAAACGTACATCGGCAAAACGCCGCGAGCGGAGGATGTATGAAAGAGTGTGATGTTGAGAAGAGGCAAAACCATGGCAGAAACGACGGCCGGCGAAGAGGACGACCGGCGCTTGGTCTGCTTAGCGGTCAATGGGCGTCGCCGGTGGCTCTTTTGGCCGCGATGATTCTCGCATCTGCGGCAGAAGCACAGCCAACACAGGCCCCGGACTGTTCTTTGGACCGCGCCCTCATTCCCATCCCCGAGGTCAAGCATAAGGACGGCAAGCTGAGTGCAGTGGTCATGTTGAGCGATGAGTATCGAAGCATGGGGGATCCGTCTGGGAAGCGTTGTCTATGGCAGCACCTGAGGTATTTCAAAGGCTGGAATGCGGAAGACTACTGGAAGGCGCGGGATTCGGCCAAGCCACCTCCAGGGTGGCCCCATCTGGGAGAGCCCATTCCCGGGCCGACATTGCGCGCCCGGATCGGCGATCTGATACAAATCACCTTTTTGAACCAGATCAACACGAAGAATTTCCCGACCTCGCTGGATGTGGGTGAGCAAGGCAAGACGCCAGGGTGCGATGAAGCGTTCGGCACCCAGCAGGTACCGGTGGACCCGGAGAAGCCGGACGGCCCGAAGAAGACCATCAAGGTTAACATCTACCCGCGAAAGGACACGATGCCCAATTGCCTGCACGGTTCCAGCACCGCGAACCTCCACTTCCATGGCACCCATACGACGCCCGCCACAACCGGGGACAACATCTTGCTCTACATACGCCCTGCTTTGCGGGACAAGGAAGGCAAAATCAAACCGACCGATGATTTCGTCAAGACCGTTTTTGGCGAGATCTTTAAAGATTGCGAGAAAAAAGGCTCGCCGCCACGATGGGACGACCTTCCGTTGGCATGGCGAGAAAAACAAAAAGCTCTCCTCGAGGAGTACGATGAAACCGCGCCGTACCGAGGGGAACCGGGGAAGCTGCCGTATGCCAACAAGCTCTGGCCGGCGAACAAAAGGGACATCGACAACAAAGAATGGCCGCAAATTTCCATTGGCGCCTTTCCCTATTGCTTTCGGCTACCGGACTACGAAGACCAAAAGCAAGGCAAGGTCAAGATGGCCCAGGCCCCCGGCACCCACTGGTACCACGCCCACAAACACGGTTCGACGGCGCTCAATGTCGGCAATGGGATGACCGGCGCTTTAATCATCGAAGGCCCGTATGACGACCAGTTGCGAGGATTTTACAATAAAACCAATCCGGACGCGGGGATCGAGGAAAAAGTGCTCGTGATCCAACAACTCGAAACGTCGCTTAACATGTTGAGCGCCCCCGCCGGCACCCAGGTGGCTCCCTTATCGGTGAATGGGCGGCGCCAGCCCTTCATCACCATGCGGCCAGGCCAGGTCCAGCTCTGGCGTATCGTGAATGGAGCGCCACGCACCTTTGTGCAATTCGTTAAGTTCATCGCTCAAAAAGGCACCTCCCCATGCAGCGAGGGGACGCCCTGTGTTGAGTGGCGGCAGACTGCGCAGGATGGAGTGCAGCTCCATCCGGATAACTACGAAAACATCGGTAAAGTGAACGCGAAGTTCAACATGGCCGGGGCAAATCGGGTAGATCTGCTTCTCAAGGCGCCGAAAACGGAAGGCAGCTACGCGCTTCAGGTTGTGCAGTCGGTGCTTGCAAGTCCCCCGGGAGACAGCACACCGGTCACTTTGCTGACGGTAAAGGTTACTGGCCCTAAGGTTGAGCCGTCTATGGAATTCATCGACAAGGCGAACTTCCCTAAATTCCCAGATTTCCTCGGTGACATTCCAGAAAAGGATGTTCCGAAAAAGGACGTTCCACCCCCCCCTAGAAACCGACAGCTCGTCTTCGACACTACGCCGGGTGCCGGACGCAGCGGCGATCCGCCCGGTGATCTACCAAGGCACACCATCGACGACCAACTATTCAGCAAGAAAATCAGCCAATCGATGGTGCTGAATAGCGTCGAAGAGTGGACATTGGTCAACAAGGCGGTCGGCATAGCGCACCCATTTCACATCCACATCAATCCATTCCAGGTGGTAGCGATTTTTGATCCGAATAGCGCGGAAGCTAGCGACAAGAAGAACGCGTGCTACGCCGACCCCAACAAGCCCGAGACCTGGAAGCCAGGGAGCCGGAAGCATTCTTGCGATGCGCTTCCAGGGCCGTTCGTCTGGTGGGACACCCTGGCAATCCCTTCGGGCCGCAACTGGGAGTGGGCGATCGACGAGGACGGGAAGAGGCGTGACTGTGAGAAGCCACAACCCGATAAAGGATATAAGTGCCCGATTGCTACCCAAGGTTCGGGGTGCAGACTCGACGAAACCACCCAGAAGCAGCAGTGCACGGTTCCTAGTCAGGTTACGATTCCCGGCTACTTCAAGATGCGCAGCCGCTTTGCTGATTTCCCCGGATTGTTCGTGCAGCACTGCCACATCCTAGCGCACGAGGATCGCGGAATGATGCAGTTTGTCGAGATTTGCCCCGAAGGTGGTCCCTGCCCAACCAAAACCAAAGCCGAGGCTATCCCCACGCACCATTAGCAGAGCACGAGCGGATCACCGGGACCGGCTGAAGAGGGGCGTAATCAGAAAAGACCGGATAACGGCACCGCCGTGAGGACGGCGCCGGGACTCGCGCCGGAGCCTCGGGGTCGTGGCGTGCCCACGTGGCGGGAATGGTTCCTTGCCCTCTGCTCGATCCCCCCGTTTCTTCGCCTTTCGTGGGAGACCCATCGCGGATACGCCAGCGCCACCGTGGCCCTGCGCCTTTTGCGCGCCGGTGTGCCTATCGCCACCCTGTGGGTTGCCAAGTTGATCATCGACACGGTGGTGGCGGCACGCACGGGACAGCCGGACCTGACCCAGCTATGGCTTTTAGTGGGGCTCGAGTTGATCATCGTCGCCATCGGCGAGACGCTGGACAAGGCGTCGACTGCGGTCGAAGGCCTCTTTGGCGATCTTTGCTCCAACCATATCAGTGAGAAGCTCATACGCCACGCCGCCACGCTCGATCTGCGTCATTTCGAAGACCCCGCGTTTTACGATCAACTGGAGCGGGCGCAGCGGCAGACCACGGGTCGGATCGGATTGCTTCCGCAGTTGCTCTCGGTGGGTCAGGACTTGCTGACCCTGGCTTCCCTGGCGGCGGCTGTTTTCGTATACAGTCCGTGGCTCCTGGCGCTCTTGCTGGCAGCGGTGTTGCCGGGCTTCCTGGGCGAAACCCACTTCAGCTCTCTGGAGTATTCTTTGCTCTATCGCCGGACGCCCGAACGGCGACAGTTGAACTATCTCCGCTCCCTCTGCGCCGGCGACAAGACGGCCAAAGAGGTCCAGATGTTTGGGCTTGGTGGGTGGCTGCTGGGACGGTACCGAATGCTCGCCCACCGCTTTTATGAAGAGAACAAGCGGCTGGCGCTGCGTAAGGGAGTCGCCGCGACCGGGCTTTCGCTGCTGGGGACACTCGGATATTATGCGGCGTACGCCATCATCCTGTGGCGCGGATTTTACGGGATCATCAGCATCGGCACTCTCACGTTTCTGGCTGCCGCGTTCGCCCGCAGCCGCGCTGTGACGGAACGAGTCCTGTTCACTGCCGGCAACATCTACGAGCAGGGCCTATACGTCCGGGACCTGTTCGATTTCTTTGGGATGCAACCCACCATCGTGTCCCTGCCCGGCGCGCGACCGGTGCCCGCCCCCATTCTCCAAGGGTTGGATTTCGAGGACATCGGCTTCCAGTATCCGGGCAGCGACACGTGGGCACTCCGGCATGTGGATCTTCACATCGGTCGCGGAGAGAAGATTGCGTTGGTGGGTGCGAACGCGGCCGGCAAGACTACACTGACCAAGCTCTTGGCCCGGCTCTATGATCCCACGGAAGGACGCATCCTGCTCGATGGCGTGGACCTGCGCGAATACGACCTCGAATCGCTACGCCGCGCGATCGGCGTCATCTTTCAGGACTTTGTACGCTACGATCTGCGCTTCGACGAAAACATCGGTGTCGGCCAAATCAGCCAGGTGCAGCAGTACCTCGACGGCCTGGCGGGGTTATCAAAGAACGGCGCCGACGACTTCTCCAGCGACAACGCCATCGCAGCCGCCGCGGCAAAGTCGCAAGCGGCCGAGCTGGTGCGGCGTTTTCCCTTCGGATACCGGCAAATACTGGGCCGCCGCTTCGCTGGAGGCATCGAGCTTTCCGGAGGCGAGTGGCAAAAGATCGCGCTGGCCCGCGCTTACATTCGCAGCGCGCAGATGATGATCTTGGACGAACCGACGGCGGCGCTCGATGCGCGCGCCGAGTATGAAACTTTCAACCGGTTCGCGGAGCTGATGTCGGGACAGACGGTCCTCTTGATCTCGCACCGCTTCTCCACCGTGCGCATGGCGGACCGCATCGTCGTGCTCCAGCAAGGCAGCATCCTGGAAGAGGGAACACATGCTCAACTTTTGGCCCGCAACGGGCTCTATGCCGAGCTCTTCCGGCTTCAGGCGGAAGGTTATCGCTGAACAGATGATCCCTAGCTTTGACGCCGTCGCGCCCACCTTCGAACGCTACCGCGCGCTGCCCCGGGGCGTGCCGGAGGCCATCCGTTCGGCCATATTGGAGGCTACGCGAAACCAACCACCCGCGCGCGTGCTGGACCTGGGAGCCGGAACCGGTCGGATCGGCAAGGCCTTCGTGGCGGCCGACGACTTTTACGTCGGCGTCGACGCGTCTTTGAGAATGCTACAGGAATTTCTGCTGAGCACCCGCAGACCTTGTCTGGCGCAGGCGGACGGACAACGGTTGCCGTTTCGTGACGGCGCTTTCGATGTTGTGATGCTCATGCAGGTGTTGGGCGGTGCTGGAAATTGGCGCGGGCTTCTTAGCGAAGCCCGGCGCCTCCTGCGGCCCGAAGGAGCGGTGGTGGTAGGACACCGGGTGGCTCCGGCGGACGGCGTCGATGCGCAACTGAAGAAACGGCTGGCGGCCATCCTCGAAACAATGGGTGTTCAACGGCACCAGGGAAAACAAGTCCGTGACCAAGCGCTGGCATGGCTGGGATCCTCCGCGGCTCCCCGGCTCAGTCTCCGGGCGGCAACATGGGAGCGAAACCCAACCCCGCGAGAATTTCTCGTTCGCCACCGCACCGGCGCGCGCTTCGCCGCGCTGCCGGATGTGGTCCGGGACGAGGCGTTGCAGAAATTGAGCGTTTGGGCAGAAAAGACCTTTGGTTCGCTCGATGCCGCCTCTAGAGAGGAGCACAGTTATGAGATCGACGTATACCGATTTTAACGCGGTTCTTCAGCAGGCACTAACGGCGAAACAGTCTGGATACTTACGTTGTTCCCTTTCCCTGGCAGGGGGAGGGCGAGGGTGCGGCTGGTGTGGAGCGGGGGAGTGAGTTTCCGATCCCCTCCCCTGCGGAGCGGGGGAGGGCTAGGGTGGGGGTAAAGGCGCCACGGCCGGAACACGGCTTGATCAGCCCGCCAAGGCCTGACCCCCACCGCATACAATGTCGATATCTTTCGCCAGGAACCATCGATGATGGAAATAGATAACCATACCCTGATTTCCGGGCTCGGCAAGCAACTGCTGGACAGCTCGCTCAACGACGCGGCGCTGATGCAGGCGACCGAGGGCACACAAGACTACACCATCCTGCCCTGGGTCAACGTAGTCAAGATCGGCGGCCAGAGCATCATGGATCGCGGCCGGAACGCAGTTTATCCATTAGTCGAAGAGATCGTCGCGAACCTCGGACGGCACAAGATGATCCTGGGGACGGGAGCCGGTACTCGGGCCCGCCACATCTACAGCCTGGCCATCGATCTCGGCCTCCCCACGGGCGTCCTCACGGTGCTGGGAACGGCAGTGGCCTGGCAAAACGCGCAGATGCTCCATTATTTGCTGGCGCAACATGGAATTCCGTTCGTCGATCCGGAAGGGTTTGGAACCATGCCGCATTATTTGATGGAGAGAAACGCGGTGGTCTGCCAGGGCATGCCTCCTTACAAGCTCTGGGAGCCAAACCCGGTGAAGGGCCGCATTCCGCCGCAGCGCACCGATACGGGATGCTTCCTCATCGCGGAGGTCTTTGGCGCGCGCAAGATGATCTACGTGAAGGATGAAGACGGGCTCTACACCGCCGATCCGAAGAAAGACCCCGGCAGCAACTATATCCCTAGGATTAGCGTGCAAGAGCTGCTGGCCCGTGATCTGGACGATCTGATCGTGGAACGCGCGGTGCTGGAATTCATGGTGCGAGCCCGCCATATCAGAGAAATTCAATTCATCAACGGGCTTAAGCCCGGCCAACTGACTAGAGCCCTCGACGGCGAGCCGGTAGGCACCGTCATTTACCACGACGGAGGCGAGAAATGAGCCTAGATCGACTCGGGGCCCAACATGTGCACTCACGCCTGATGCGGGAATCGTTGGTCGACAAGAACCTGCTGGCCCGAATCGAGTCGCAGGTTTCCGCCATTCTGCCCGATGCGAACGTGATCCAAATCGGCGGCCGCTCCATTATGGACCGCGGCCGCTCCGCGCTCTTGCCTTTGCTGGACGAGATCGTCGCCAACCAGCCGCGGCACCAGATGATCATCGGCGTCGGGGCAGGCATCCGCTCGAGACACATTTTTTCAGTTGGTCTCGACCTGGGTCTTCCCACCGGTGCTCTTGCGGCGCTCTGCGCCAAAGATGCCGCGCAAAACGCCTACATGGTTTCCTGCCTCTTGGCGAAGCACGGCTTTGTGTACCTGGAAGCGCCGTTTGTCGTGCAGCTACTTCCCGCCATGCTGGCGGCGGCGCGAGGTGCCGTGTTCAACGGGATCCCGCCCTATTCGCTGTGGGAGCATCCGCCGTCCGTGGGCAAGTTGCCGCCCCATGGCAGTGATGCCGGCTCCTATCTGGTCGCCGAGGTCTTCGGAGCACGCAGCATGATCTTCCTGAAGGACGTTGACGGCCTGTACACCGCCGACCCGAAAACCGACTCCCACGCAGAGCTGATCCCGGAGATCCGCGCCGGGGAACTGATCCGCAGGAAACTTCCCACTCTCCCCATCGAGCCCTCGGTCTTGGAGTTGCTGACCCGGGCTAAGCTGGCCCGAAGTATTCGCATTGTGAACGGCCTCGTACCCGGCAACCTCTCCCGTACTCTGGCCGGCGGGCCGCCGGTAGGCACCGTGATCCGCGAGTGAGTGAAGGGCACAACGCGCGTCGCCGCCCTTCCGCGAGCCCCAGTGCTCGCGGCGTTGTCGTTGGTGATGAGTTTGTGGTGAATGAATCTACGCGCTCTCGGGAGCTCGCGTTGCGCCCTCGGCGGGCTTGCGACGATCGTTTCACAACCTCTGAGATCACCGCGGTGTTGACAACTGCGGCGACGGGGTGGTCATCTGCCCGGCCTCCTGCGGCCGCACGAGGTGCGGGTCGAAGCGGTTGGTGACGTTGACCACCAAGAAAAACAGGACCAGGGCCATGAAGACCCCGACGGCCAGGCTGACCGACAAGGTCGCTCGGAACAGATGACCGTTGATGATGACGTTGACGAGGATGAACGGGAAGGTGACGACATTGAAGAAGCCTTGTACCAAGGGCACGCCGATCAAGTTGCCGATGCTGATGATGCCGAGCGCCACGAAGATGGCGAGGCCGAACCCCGCACCGATGCCGGCGAAGGCCGTCAAGAGCTGCGTCGCGCGGTGGGCGACCCCGCGCGCCCACAGGACGGCGAGTATGATCCCAGAGGACATGGCGGTGTCGGTCAGCGCCATCAAGAAAGAGGGGAAGAGGTCATTCTCGAACTGCTCTACGCCGAAACGCGCCAGCAGGTAGGCAGAGAGCATGGCGGCCAAGAGGCCGTACGAAGTAGGCAGGTGCTGCGGGCCCTTTTCCAGGACGAAAATGCCGCGGTAGGTATTGAACAGGTTTACGGTGGTGGCAAACATTGGAGTCGACTCGAAATAAGCATGTTGTTCAAATCCGGCTCGCGAGGGGTTGATATCTCGTGAACGCCGGAGCGGAGGTGTTTCGGTTCACGTGTCCCGGCCTTTTTACACTTCAACTATTTGTTTTTTTTCGTCAATTGGGCTCTGGACGCGGCGTCGTGGCGGTCGATGCCGGAAGCCGCGGCAGCGTCACCGTGAGCGGCGGATCGGCGTCGAGGCTCCTGAGGAAGGTCGCGATGCTCGCGGCGTCCGCGAGGCTCAGCTTGGTGCCGAGCTGGGTGTCGGCCATGATCTGTACGGCCTCCTCCAGGGTCCAGACCGAGCCGTCGTGGAAATAAGGCGCGGTCAGGGCGATGTTACGCAGGCTCGGGACCTTGAACACGAAGCGATGGGCCTCGTCCTTGGTGACCTCGAAGCGGCCCGCGTCGGTGAGGCCCTCGGGTGCCCGAATGACACCGAATTTCTGGAACGACCCGCCGCCCAGGGTCGCGCCGTTGTGGCAGCCGGTGCAACCGACGGCGACGAACTTGTAGAGCCCCGCGTGCTCCTCGGGGGTCAAGGCCGTGGCGTCACCGGCGACGAAGCGGTCCAGGCGCCCCGGGGTGATGAGCGTGCGCTCGAAGGCCGCGATGGCTCGCGCCACGTTGGCGTAGCTAAAGGGCGTGGCATCGCCGGGGAAGGCGGCCCGGAACTGCTCCGGGTAGGCGGGGATGCTCTGCAGGCGCTTGAGCACGAGCGTTTCGGAGGAGGCCATTCCACCGGGGTTCGAGATGGGCTGCGCCGCCTGGTCCTCGACATCGGCCGCTCCGCCGTCCCAAGACTGGGCCACGTGCAGCGCGGCGTTCAAAACCGTTGGTGCGTTACGGCCCCCCACCTGCCAGCGGTGGCCGATCGAGGTAGACAGCCCGTCGTCACCACCGCTCGCTAGGTGATGGCACGAGGCGCAGGCGATGAAGCCGCTCTTGGATAGCCTGGGTTCGAAGAACAGCGCCTTGCCGAGCTCGACCTTCGCGGGTGTAACCGGATTCTGCGGGTTTTCCGCCACCTGCGGCAGGAGTCCGAAGTAGCCCTTGGCCTCTGCGGGCGTGATCGCGGGTGCCGCGACCTCCGGCTCCCCGAGGAACAGCCGGCCCACCACCACCCCCGCGACGACGATGGCCGCCGTGCCCAGGAGCCAGGTGCGTAAGTTCCTTGTCATGCCCGCTTTTTTCGTTACTTTCTGCGTGGCGCCGGTTCCGGGCCCCGATCGGAGGCCGGGGTGCTCGCGTCTTGTGGGCGCTCACCTTATGGTCGATCATGATAGCAGCGGCCTGATGTTCATGCCACCCGGGTGTCCCGGGGCGGCGCCACTTCGCCCAGGAAGGAGGTACGCCCTTGCTGCACTGCGAGGAAGGCGCTGAACCGTCCATTGCAGCGCCGTATCGCGGTTCGGGCGTGAACGGGGAGGAATCGAAAACTCGGGAGGGCGCACTATACTAGAGGTTGGAGCGAGTGGATCGGCGTGGATCGGTCTAAGCGGCCGGACACCCTGGAGAGTGACCACGAGAGGCGGGAGGGCCATGACGTGGGAGCTCGCCTAGTTGACTCATCCGCCTGAGGGGGATCCGCAATGCAGTACCGAAGAATGGGAAATCCAACGGCTCTTGTGACACTTACTGTTGTACTTCCCCTGTTGGGGGCTTGTGATGCGGTGTGGCAGGGGGGGTCGGACGGGCCGCGTGGAGCCCACGGCGCCCTCGATATGGGTGCGCAGACGATCCTCCTCGATAGTCTCCTTCCCGAGCATGACGTGACCCAGCCCCCGCCGGGTGTCGATCCGCACATCTGGCGACAGGTCGTGATCCCCGCCGACAACCCCATGAAGCCGGAACGGGTGGCACTCGGCAAGAAGCTGTACTTCGACCCCCGCTTGTCCAAAGACGGCACGGTGGCCTGCGCGACGTGCCACGATGTCAGCCGCGGCTTTACCGACCAGCGCCCGGTGTCGGAAGGTGTCGGCGGCGCCCTGGGCAAGCGCAACGCCCCGACCACGATGAACGCCTTTCTGATGCAAAGCCTGTTTCTCGACGGTCGTGCCCCAAGCCTCGAGGCACAGGCGAAATTGCCCATCCTCAACCCGATCGAGATGGCTCATCCGAACGAGCAGGTGGCGCTCGCGGCGATCGCCGACGATCCAACGTACAAGCAGATGTTCTCCTTTGCCTATGGACGTGGCCCGAACTACGAGGACCTCGGGCGGGCCATCGCCGCCTTCGAGCGTACCTTGGTGTTTCTCGATGCGCCCTTCGACCGCTTCCTGGCGGGCCAGACGGAGGCCATCTCGGAAGAGGCCGCGCGCGGCTGGGTGCTCTTCAACGGCAAGGGGCGTTGCATGAGCTGTCACCAGTTGAACCCCTCGAACCCCATCGGTACCGACCACCGATTTCACAACATCGGGGTGGCGGCGCGCAAGCAAAACTTCGAAGCATTAGCGAGCCAGGCGCTCCAAGCCCTGGGGAAGCAAGGGGGCGTGCAGGCGGTAGACCGCCTGGCCCTGCAGACCGATCTGTCGGAGCTCGGTCGGTTCCTGGTCACCAAGGACCGCGCCGACATCGGCGCCTTCAAGACCATGCAGTTGCGCAATATCGCCCTGACCGGTCCCTACATGCATGACGGATCCATGAAGACCCTGTGGGATGTGATGGATCACTACAACAAAGGCGGAGAGCCAAATCCGTTTCTGGACGGCGGCATCGAACCGTTGGCCCTGAATGAAGAGGAAATCGATGCCCTGGTGGAATTCATGTTTGCGCTGACCGATGCACGGTTCGCCGAGCAAAACCAGCGCGCCTTCAGGGAACAGCGCAAGCTGGCCGGCACCGAGCGCCCCTTCCGCGACACGGCGATGGCGGAACGTGAGATCTTCCCATTCGAGGAGCGGGTCATGGGCAGGGTCCGATAGGTGTGGAGAAAAGAGCATGAAACGAGCAACCATCAAGAGCGTTGAGACGAGATACTACGACGAGCGCGATGCGTTGATGCGCGGCTTGAAGAACCTCGACCGCCGGAGCTTCCTCAAGCTGTCCGCGGCCGCCGCCGCGGCCGCGCTGGCCCAGGGCGTGGGGTTTCACTTCCACAGCTTCCAGCCGGTCCGGGTGGCAAACGCCCAGAGCGGCGGCACGGCGGAGTTCACCTTCGCGTATATTTCCGACTCACACCTTTATAAACGCGATCTCAACGACCGCTTCGTGCGCCAGTTGCTGCGTGCCGTGGACGATATCAATCACATGACCCCGCAACCGGATTTCGTGCTCTATGGCGGTGATCTCGCGCAACTGGGGCAACCCTTGGAGCTCGAGCTCGGCGCCCAGATCCTGAAAAACCTCAAGGCCCCGGTCAGGATGATGGTGGGCGAGCACGACTGGTTCCTGGACATGGGCGAGAAATGGCGCGAGCTGTTCGGGGAGCCTACCTACTCCTTCGATCACAAGGGGGTGCACTTCGTCGTGCTCCACAGTGTGATGGAGGATGACTTCTGGACCGAGCGCGGTATGACACCGGCGCAGCGCATGCAGACGGTGGCGGGGCTCGACAACGGGATCCAGAGTCGCTTCAAGGTCGGGACAGAGCAGCGCAGTTGGCTCGAAAACGATCTCCAGCCCTATTCCAATGATGCCCCGATCATCGTGTTCTCACACTCCCCCCTGTACAAATATTATCGCCCGTGGAACTTCTGGACCGACGACGCCGAGGACGTACAGGCGATCCTAGCCCGCTTCAGTCGCGTGGTGGTGGTGCATGGCCACACCCATCAGCTCCTGACCAACCGCATCGGCAACATCCATTTCCACGGTATGCTGTCGACCGCCTGGCCGTGGCCGTATGCGCCGGAGGGTCTCCCCGCCCTCACCGTGCAGATGAACCGGGCGGATCCCTTCAATCCCAACGACGCGCTGGGGGATGGCTCGGTTCGCGTCAATCCGGATGGTCTGGTCGATAAGCTCTACAACCTTTGGAATCGCAACCCGATCCAGGTCGCCAGCGCTTATCTGGCGAGCGCGGGCAAGACCGCCGGGCCGCTGACCCCCAATCTCAAAAGCTACTGATAGATACTTGCGTCGTATATGTCGAACAACACCGCTCGAGCAATTCCTGATTCACATGCAAAGTCAATCAGCTGCAAGCGCCAGGGTAAGTCCCTCCCCTGCGCAGCGGGGGAGGGCTAGGGTGGGGGCCAGACGTGTCAGGCGGAGACGAGGCTTGGTCAGCGGCTGAAGGGCTTAGCCCCCACCCTACCTTCCCCCGTCCGCAGAAAGCGCGGACAGGGGAGGGAGTCTCCGGATTCCCTCCCCTGCGTAGCGGCGGACGGTCAGGGTGGGGGTCGAGCGTCGCGGTTCGGATAGGGTCGACCTCATCCTATCGAGGGGGAAGGGACGATAGATTTCAAATGTCTTTGGCTAGGGTTTATTGATGAATTGGCAAGCGTTTGGAGACGATATGAAAATGCGAACGATGAAGCCCCTCGTTTTCGCCACGCTCGCGGTGCTGCTCGCGGCCTATCGGGAGGGGGGCGCAGAAGTAGGGAGCGACGCGACGCCGAAAGGCGCAGAGGCCCAATCCATCACCGAGCAGGGAGTCGATGATGCCGCCATGGCGCAATGGAAGCGCCGAGGTGAGGGACCCGACTGGATGGCGGAGGAGCTGGCCAAACACAAGGTGCTGACCCCGGCCCCCAACGATGGTCTTATCGGTAAAGGCCAGGGGGCGACCTCTGGATCCATCACCCGGGAGGACGTGAAGGTCTGGCAGCAGGAGACCTACAAGGCGGCCGTCGAAGGCTCGCGCATCTTTCACAGCGCGGATCGGCTGAAGAGCACTATCGCCGTGTCCTGCGATATGTGCCATCCGGATGGGTCGAATACCCATCCCGAGACCTACCCGAAGTTTCAGGTGCAGCTGGGACGGGTCGCGCTGTTGCGGGACGCGATCAACTGGTGCATCGAAAACCCGGTGAGAGGTCGAAAGCTCGAGCCCGATTCCGCAGAGATGCGCGCCTTGGAGACCTATATCACCGCGCAACGTAAGGGCACGCGCTTGGAGTACGGTAAACGGTAACATTACTGGCCACGGCCATAAATCTCCTCCTTAGATCCCCCTCCCTCCGGCAGAGGGCTAGAGCCCGCCCCAGCGGAAGCTGGGGGTGAGGGGATCAGGAAAAGGCGATTTGTGACCGTGCGTGGTAGAAAAACGGAAGAGCGCCGAGTCCCGCGGCGCCGTCACGCAGGGGGTGGCTCATGAACCACTGGTCGGTATTGCGCCTGGTGCGCATGCTGCCGGGGCCGAAGCCGCACAACCCGTACTTCGACGCGGCCAAGCCCCATCACACGCCCGTCGGCTTCCGCAACAATCATCCCCGTGTCCCACCCACACCGGAGGAGTTGGCACGCCTACGACGCGATCTCGGAGCGAAGGCGCCGGCCGGCAAGCCGCAGGTCGACCTCTCGCCGGTGGCGGCGGATCTGGCGCTGCTGCAGGCCAACCGCACGCGGCACACGGTCACCTGGATCGGCCATTCCACCGTCCTGGTGCAGACGGGCGGGCGCAACCTCATCACCGATCCGATGTTCTCGCGGCGCGCCTCGCCCCTGCCCTTCACCGGCCCGCGGCGCCACCAGCCGCCCGGCATCGCGCTGCGCGATCTGCCGCCCCTCGATCTGGTGCTGATCTCCCACAACCATTACGATCACCTGGACCTGCCAAGCGTGCGGGCGCTTTCGCGCCAGCATAGCGCACCGCCCGGCTTCGCCGTGCCGCTGGGGCTGGAGCGCTGGTTCCGCCGCCGGCTTCCCGATGCGAACGTCGTGGCGCTGGACTGGTGGGAGAGCCGCGTGGTGGCGGACGTGATGGTGACCTTGGTGCCGGTGCACCACTGGAGCGCCCGCACCCCTTGGGACGGCAATAGCAACCTGTGGGGCGGCTGGGCTGCGGAGCGCGCGGGCTTCCGTTTCTTCTTCTCCGGCGATACCGCCTACTCGCAGGATTTTCCCGAGGTCGGGCGTCGGCTCGGCCCGTTCGACCTCGCCGCGATCGCCATCGGCCACTACGAGCCGCGTTGGTTCATGCGCAACAACCACATCAATCCGGAGGAGGCGGTGCGCATCCACGGCGAGATCGGCGCGCGCCGCTCGCTCGGCATCCATTGGGGGACTTTCGAGCGCCTGACACAAGAGCCCCTGGACCAGCCGCTGCGCGATCTTGCCGCCGCCCGGCTGGCCCAAGGTGTGGCGGAGGAGGAGTTTTTCGTCCTCCGGCACGGGCAGACGCGTGTGATCGAATGATTGGGGATCGGCCGCTAGCCAACGGCTTCGCGCCGACGGCTAGGGTACGCATCGCTTCAGGGCTGCCATCGGGTTAGAAAATTCGCTACCTCCTGAAACCGGCGACGGTGGATGGGTACTTTCGAGCGGACGCCTGGACCGCCTGGCGGCCTTGAAGAGGCGCTGACCAACCTTCCCCGGCGCAGGGCGCTTTGCCCCAGGCGGAGTCGGGGCTGGTGGCCCAAAGGCGGCTACATCGGTGGCCAGGGACGACCAAGTCGGAAACTCGATGTGGGAACTGAGTCCCTAGCTGTGGCCAGTTATGGCGTTAAAAGCGATCTCTTGTTAATTTGGTTCATCTATGACCTTGCGGCGTCGGTTATCGATCGAGCTCGTTCTCCTCGGGGTCTGCGCGACAGGTTTTCTCCTCGTCTTTCCCGAGCGGCCCTGGGGGATCGATGTGGGGCTGGCCCTTTTGGCACTCAGCCTAATCAGTCTCAATGCAAAATTCACCCGCCGGGTGGTCTGGGGCCAGTTTGCACCGGGCAACGGCCACATGAGCGATCGCGCGAGGCGCCGGAAGTGCTGGCTCATCACTCTGACCGTGACGGCGTGTTTGGTCTTGATGCTCCTGGTTCTCGGGATGGGGATCGCCTATGCGCAGGGAAGATGGGATCAGGCCTTAGCACAAGTGTTTATCTGGCATTTATTGCTGGCGATCGGTCTGTTCTTCCCTTGGGCCCTGTTGCAACAGACGCTTTTCCAATTTTATCTGTTGGGGCGCTTACGCACAGTGATCCCTACACAATCGCCGCTATTCGCCATTGTGCTCACTGGAATTAGCTATGCGATGACCCATCTACCAGACCTGAAAGTCGCACTCGTGACGTCGGTTATGGGGGTATTCTGGACCTCCATGTACTACAGATTCCGTATGTTAACGCCGATCGCCCTCTCACATGCGATACTCGGGGCCGGCTTCTATTACTGGATATACGGCAGAGATCTACTCGACGAGTGGCTCGGCTCGTTATGGTAGGTCGAACCGTTTTGGTCAAGCTAGCAGCCGGCATGACGGTCGTTGCCTACGGAAGGGCGAATGCAGCGAAGCACGCCTGGAAAGTCCTCGCAACGCGAGTCCTTGAACGGAGCGAAGAAGCAGACAGGGTGCGCTGTGCGCGCGCGGAACAAGGGTTATCAATGTCACGTATCGTCGCGCACCCATTCCCGGTGGAACGTCGGTCTCACCGTTATGTCCGGCTCGGTCTGTATCCAAACGACTAGAGGAGGCATCGCGTGAGTTGCCGATTCGCTATCCGGCTGAAACACCCACCTCCTATATTTGGTTCAACAACCGATTCTTTCAGCGTATAAAACCTCTATCGCCCTAAAAGCGCTCGAATAGAAACCCCTTCTTCTCCAGCCGCGCCCGGCGCGTGTTGACGGGCCGGCTGCCCTTCAATCCGAGCTGGGCCCGCAGCTCGTCCTTCCGAGCCTTTTCCCCACCGATCTCCGTGTCCATCCGAGCCCCTGAGCGGACCTTCCCCCTTGGCCCTCGCTCTCCCCAGAGGCCAAAACGCCCCGAATCATAGCGCCTCGGGCCGAGAAAGGACCACAAAAATGAGGCCTCGCACCAGTATGCTTGACAGCGCACGAACCAAGCAGTACTCTACCTCTTGACGAAAAAGGGCGTTTACAATTCCTATTCCACTTTTTCTTGGCCGGTCATCACGCCTGAAGAGCTTCCGCTGGCGGCGTGTCACGATCTAATTTATGGTTGCGGCGGCAATTTACCGAACGACCAGATCAATAGAAATGACGGCTAAGGGTCTTTCTTTTTACTTTCAACTTCCCCCTGCCTTCTTCCGGAGCCAAAACTAAATCCTAAACACTTTGTGTCCCGTGTGCTAAAGTAATTTTTAACGCACGATCAAAGAGAATACGAAGGATTTTTATGAAACGCCTGCTGTTTTTAGTGATGTTTGCCTGCGACACCTTCGCTGTCACGTAAACTTCGTTCACGCCAATATTCCGCATGGCAGGAATACCAGAAGAGAACACTGAGCCTCCGCGGGCGGACGCGCCGACCGCATCCCAACGTGAGATCGTCGCTTGGGCGATGTACGACTTCGCGAACTCCAGTTATACGACTGTCGTGCTCACCGCGATCTTCAGTGCCTATTTCGTGGGAACCGTGGCCAGCAGGGAAATGGGCTACGCGCCGGGAACCGGCACGCTCCTCTGGACCATCGCCATGGGTGTTTCCAACCTCCTGGTTCTCTTGAGCGCTCCGGTGCTCGGGGCGGTTGCGGATTTCAGAGCGTGTAAGAAGCGCTTCCTGGCCTGGAGTACGGTCGGCTGCGTGCTGTTCACGGCGATGCTCGGACTCGTCGGCAAGGGGGAGGTGGGGCTTGGCATGTCTCTCGTGATCCTTTCAAGCTTCATGTTTGCGACGGGGGAGAACCTGATCGCGTCGTTTCTACCCGAGGTCGCACGGCCCGAGGGGATGGGTAAGATTTCAGGTTACGGCTGGGCGCTCGGGTACCTCGGCGGACTCTTGGTGCTCGGGCTTTGCCTCGCTTATATCTCATGGGCCGAGGCGCAGCATCACACAAGCACGCAGTATGTCCCGGTGACGATGTGGATCACCGCCGTGGCGTTGGCTGCCGCCGCGATCCCGACGTTTGTCTGGCTACGCGAGCGCGCGCGGCCTCGGATGCTCCCTCGCGGTGAAAGCTATGCTCGCATCGGCTTCGAGCGCGTCCGGCACACGCTCAGGCAAGCCCGCCACTTCCGGGATCTTTTTCGCTTTCTTGTGACGCTCGCCGTGTACTATTGCGGTGTCAATACCGTCGTGGTACTGGCCGCGATCTACGCCCAAGAAGTCATGGGCTTTGGCGTGCAAGAGACCCTCTGGATGGTCCTCGTCGTCAACTTCACGGCGGCGGCAGGCGCGCTCGGATTCGGGTTCCTCCAGGATCGGCTCGGATCGGTGCCTACCCTGGCCGCGACGTTATTGGTATGGATCGCCGCCCTAGTGCTCGCTTATTCGATTGAGGACCGCCTGGGGTTCTGGGTCGTCGCCAATCTCATCGGCATCGCGCTGGGATCGAGTCAGTCGGCCGGGCGGGCGCTCATCGGGCAGTTCTCCCCTCCCGAACGGTCTGCCGAATTTTTTGGTTTGTGGGGGCTTGCCGGCAAGCTCGCCGCCGTCATCGGCCCCATGAGCTATGGCGTGATCACGCAGGCGTCTCGCGGGGATCACCGGCTTGCGCTGCTCGCAACGGCGGGTTTTTTTATCGCTGGCCTGGCCCTTCTCGCCACCGTCGACGAGCGCCGCGGGCGAGAGGCTGCGCGCGTTCCACATGCCGGTCCGTAACGCAGATCTCGCCGCGGTCTTCGAGGAGATCGGCGATCGGCTGGAGATCGAAGGCGCAAACCCGTTTCGCATTCGCGCCTACCGCAATGCCGCGCGCCAGCTCCAGGCCATGGGCGTGCCGGTGGCAGACATGGTTGCGAAAGGCGAAGACCTGAGCGAGCTGCCGAGCATTGGCGAGGATCTCGCTGCCAAGATCAAGGAGATAGTCGAGACCGGTAAGTGCCAGGCGTTCGCGAAGCTGCGGAAGAAAATGCCACCCACCGTCACACAACTCCTTCAGATCCCGGGCCTCGGCCCGAAACGCGTTCGTACCCTTTATCAGGAGCTCGACGTGCAAACCTTGGAGCAACTCGGACGCGCCGCGCTCGATCACCGTATACGGGAGGTGCCAGGCTTTGGCGTGAAGACCGAAGCCGCGATCCTGCGGGCGACGGGGAAACACCTCGATACGCCGGCCCGCTTCAAGCTCGCCATCGCAGCTCAGTATGCCGAACCGCTCAAGGGATACCTCGAGGAGGGCCCGGGAGTGGTAGCGGTCGTCGTCGCAGGCAGCTACCGGCGCTGCCGTGAAACGGTGGGGGATATCGACATCTTGGCGAGCGCTAGCGATGCGCAGCGCATGATGGATCATTTCGTGGCTTACGATGAGGTCCGGAAGATCGTTGCCAAGGGCGGCACGCGTTCGACCGTCATCCTAAAGTGCGGTTTGCAGGTGGACCTGCGGGTGGTAGGCGTGGAGTCCTTCGGCGCCGCCCTTCAGTACTTTACCGGATCGAAGGCACACAATATCGAGATCCGCCGCCGTGCCCAGGAGCGGAAGCTCAAGATCAGCGAGTATGGCGTGTTCGCGGGCCAGCGCCGGATATCCAGCGACACCGAGGAGTCGGTATATCGGGCGGTCGGCCTCCCCTTTATCCCTGCGGAGTTGCGCGAGAGCCGCGGCGAAATCGAGGCGGCGCAAGCCGGAAAATTGCCCGTGCTCGTGGAGCTGCGGGATCTCAAGGGTGATCTGCACGCCCATACCAAGGCGACCGATGGCCACCACAGCCTCAAGGAGATGGCGCAAGCGACGGCATCCCGGGGCCTCGAATATCTCGCCATCACCGAGCATTCACGCAGGCTCACGGTTGCGCACGAACTCGACCCGCAGCGGCTGCGCAGGCAGATCGCCGAGATCGACCGGCTCAATACCGAGTTCGGGGACGTCACGGTCTTAAAGGGCGTCGAGGTCTCTATTCTAGAGACAGGGTGCCTGGACCTGCCGGACGAGGTACTGGGCGAGCTCGATCTCGTGGTCGGCGCGGTGCATTCCCAGTTCACTCTTTCGCGAACCAAACAGACGGAGCGGATCCTCCGCGCCATGGATCATCCGCACTTCACCATCCTCGCGCACCCGACCGGCCGCCTGCTCGATGGGCGCGAGCCCTATGACGTAGATATTTTGAGAATCATCCGTCATGCGCGGGAGCGGGGCTGCTATTTGGAGCTCAATGCGCAGCCCAATCGCCTCGATTTGCTTGACATCCATTGTCAGCTCGCCAGGGACGAAGGGGTGCTGGTCGCGATCAGCAGCGACGCCCACCGCGTGCAGGACTTCGACAACTTGCTGTACGGTGTGGGTCAGGCGCGGCGCGGCTGGCTCTCCAAGGACGACGTGCTCAATACCCGCTCGCTCACGGATCTCCGGCCGCTGCTCAAGCGCACCACGTGAGGCGGGAGTGCGATCCTATACGGTAACAGGACGATGCAACTCGATGTTCAGCGATCGGGCCCCCAAGCCCGCGCGATTTATCGGGGCTAGCACTTGGATGTCCCGCAGGAGATCGAAACCGAAGCGTTTAGGGATGGTAAAGAGCCGGCCGGCCGCGTACCGCAGCATAGTGTAAGCCGGCGGACGAGATTGTCGCGCGGGTTCCCGGGAACGCCCCGTCTGCGGCGCCTGGGCAGCCTGGAACTCTGCTTGGCGCGGGGACGGACACCGGGTCACTCATTGGCGCAGCGCGGCCTCAGGAGCGGGGGCGGGGGCTGGCGTGAGCGTTGCCTTGCTAGTGATACGACTGGCGCGCTGCTTCGTATAGCCCACCACCTTCCGCACCCAGGACGTGGGAGAAAAGGGGCGGCATTGAGCGGGTGGCCGGCAAGCGCAGCAACGGCTCGTGGGATACCCAGAAGTGGCTCATCAGCAAGGGCCACGCACACGTGGAAGAGGGCGCATCGTCGCCGACACAAGCGATGCCAAAGAGGTCTTGCGCGATCTCGGCTCCAAGCCTCGGCACGTTGGGGCGACAGGTTCAAAGCGAAGCGGCGACCCGATGTGCCGGAGCGCGAAAAGCCCACCGCAGCACAGCGAAGGGCGCGGCGCCAGAACATACGGAAAGCGCAGGCCAGCTCGCAGCGTAGCTACTGGTCGGAGACCGTAACCCGGCACAGCAACGCGCTTGATCTCGAACCGAACGTTTTCACTTCGCGCAGCCTGTCAGCAAGGCCTGCCCAGGCGGGCAACCGCCTTGGCGCTGAGCCGCTAGCGGCACTACCACGCCGCCGCTCGGGTCTCTCCTCGGCAGATTCGCGCTAGGGGACAGCGCGTGAAGTCCAGGTCAGCGCTCAGGATCGAGGGGACGGTCCTCGCGGCAGCGTGGCTTCCAAAAAGAGGCCCCGCCGAGCGGGGCCTGAAGTGCCCCAGGACGGGGAACGTGTTATCCGATCTGCTTCACCACTTGCTGGATTGCGCGGTGCTGACGGTCTCCTCGAACCCAGCGCTGTCGATGTCCGGCGGAGAGTGCTCACACCCCGCGACATAGCTCTCTGGGAATCCGCGCCCCGCACACTTTGCAATAAGCCCTCCCTCCAGCTCGCCACCCGTCTGTCGCAACAGCCTGCTTCGGTCGACCAGCCGGAATACTGAAGGTGATCCCGTGCTCGGGGTGCGTGATCCAAAGTGCTTGGCGCGGCGGCTCGAAGCCGAAGTTGTCTTGGTTGGCATACTCGTCGTGACCCTTTAAACTATTGTGGGCCCCCCGGGTAAGCGCGGCGTTCCTACCGCGGTCAGTCCCGGGAGAGGTTCAGTCGTAAAAGTAGATCAGTCCGAGGTAAAGTCAATGGAGTTCACTGCCGTCTTTGAAAGAGTCCCAGAAGGCTATATTGCTTTCGTCGAGGAATTGCCAGGCGCAAACACTCAAGGCGGTACCCTTGAGGAAGCACGTGAGAATCTTCTGGAGGCAATCCAGCTAGTCCTGGAAGCCAATCGCGCTTTGGCGGAGGAATCCATTCGAGGCCGGAACGTTTTGAAAGAGCGCCTCACCACGGCAGGTTTATGAAGCGACGAGACCTTGTCCAGCACTTGGAGCATCATGGGTGCGAGTTCTTCCGGGAGGGTAGGAAGCATACGGTCTATGTTAAGCGGGCCGCCAGGAAGTCGGCCACAATTCCGCGGCATCGTGACATCAATGAGTACCTTGCAAGGCGGATCTGCAAGGATCTAGGTGTTCCCCAACCATACGCCCATAGGGCGCAATCGCAGTGTCTCTGCATATTGCGCTGAACGAGGCACGCATGTGGCCCAACGGTTGCCCGCTACGGGCGCTGCCCGTGCTGCGCGGGGGACGCCGGGCCTACCGTAACTAAACAACCACCGGCTAAAAGCCGGTGGGTTTGAGTTACGGACTGAAAGTCCGGATACGCGTCGACTGAACGACGCGTCTACGGCTCCACCTCTCCCTTCAGGATTTGGTAGCGATACTTCGTTACCCAGACAAAGTGGCATTCAATCTTGACTACCGTATGGCTGCCGTCCATCGGATCCCCTTCTTCAATCAGACTATGCTACCATGCCCGCTCATGGCTGCAGATGAAATCTGCCCGCCTGAAAGGCGGGGGTTTGAACCCTTCATATTGAAATCAAAACACCGGAAGCCATAGTGCAGCGTCAATGGCGAGGCTGATCTGGGCGGCGCGGGTGTCGTCAGGGCACGCTCCCCGACCCTCCCCCTGGCAGGGGGAGGGCGAGGGTGGGGGGTTGAACGCCGCGGGCTGCGTCCTTCTGATCGGATGCGCTCGACCTCCCCCTTCCAGGGGGAAGGGACGATATATTTCAGAGGTCTTTGGCAAGTCTTCCGGCTTGCGGGTTTAATGTTTCACCGTAGAGGCAAAGCCACGCCATCGGTCAGAACGAGGCGGATCGCTCAAGAGACGTGTACCGGCAGATCCTGAAGCTCGTCAAGCAAGGCGTCGCTAAGCGCGCGCCCGCCACCGGCCTCGCTGTCTTTCGGATAGGTTTCGGCCTCGTGGTCTTCCAGGAGGTCGTGTTCCTTTACTGGTTCCGCCACCTGATCTTCGACCCGGTCCCCTATGTCGATCTAGCCTCTCCTATCATCCACTACCTGCTGCTGGGGTGGGCGATGGTCGCATTGTTCCTGGTTGTAGGCTACCGCACCCGTTTGGCGGCCGTCGTCAATTATCTTCTTTGGATTGTGTTCGTGGTATTCACACCGATGTGGCAGGACTTCGACGGGGGGTTCGACCAGCTCATGATCGGATCGAGCTTCCTCTTGATGTTCCTGCCCGCGGAGCGGGCGCTGTCCCTCGACAAGCTCCGTAGGACGCTCCAGTATTCGACCATTGGTCATCGTTACGTCCCGCCGGCCGACATGTCGGTGCTTTGCTACTACATCCCGGTGCTGTTCTCCCTGGGGTTGCTCTACTTCGATTCCGCCGTCCACAAGCTGTGGGCCGAGTTCTGGCGTAACGGCATGGGGGCATGGCTGCCTGCCACCATGCCTTACTATATGTCCGGCATCGACTTCACCTGGGTCTTGAACAACAAGCCCCTACAGGCGATCATCGGGTACGCGCTGCTCATCTTTCAGTTCGTATTCATCTTTGTCTGCTGCCTCCGTCCCTTCCGCGTTCCGTTGCTCCTGATTGGGACTGCGTTTCATATCGGCATCATTCTGTCCTTGAACATCTATCCCTTCGGGTTCGGCATGCTGGTGCATTACGCGTTGATGGTCCCGTTCGCTTGGTGGAGATGTCTCGGGAAGGCGCTGCACGTCCGGGAACCGGCACTCACGGTGTTTTACGATGAACAATGTCCCCTGTGCAATAGAACCGTGATCACGGTGCGGCACTTCGATGTCTGCAAGGCGATTGCATTCAGAGGCTTGCAAACCCATGCCCGGCAGTACCGAGCGCTCGATCGGATATCCGACGATGAGCTCTTGAAGGACATCTATGCTCTGGACCGGAAAGGCAGGCTCTACCTCGGGCTCGACACCTACGTGCGGATCCTCATCGGCATGAGATACCTCGCGCCGCTGGGCTGGCTGATGAGGATGCCGGGGATTTATCATCTTGGCAAACGCGTCTACCGTCATATCGCCGACCATCGTGCCCGGGTCGTATGCGACGAAGGCTGTGCTGTTCGCCCGGAACGGCCGGGGCCGGAAGACGAACCATTCAGGTTGCTGTACGAGCGCTACATCGGCACGCCCCGCCAGCTTCCGGTCCGCGTCAGCAAGTTTCTGGTCTTGATCCTCGCGCTTCAATTGAACAGCACCATCCACTATGGGATCGTCTATCGCCTGAGCAGCCATCCCGAGACGCCGGAGAGTGCCGGGTTGCCGGCGGTCATGAGTAACGCCGTCTTGGGTCTTTCCCATACCTTTCTGGGTATCACGCCCCATGCGCTCTATATGCACGATCACTTCGCGGGCTATGAGCATTTGCTGGCGCTGACCTATCGGGACCAGGCCGGCCGGGAGGATTGGCTGCCGTTCGTCAACGAAGAAGGCAGGCTGGTGGCGCCGAACTGGGGGAGGGTGCAGTCGATGTGGGCGAACGTGGCCGTCACCGCCAGGATCAAGCGAGAACGCCTGTACCGGCTGATTCAGAAAGTAACCCTCTTCTGGGGCAACGAGGTCGGGCTCGATGTGACAAACGCCGAGTTCACGATCAAGCTGAAAAGGATACGCGTGCCGATGGATTGGGAGAGGGACCTCCGGCACAGAAACATCAGCCGGCCGTGGCAGGACATCGGGAAGGTCATCTGGAAGGACGGCGGGATGCGGGTCGAGACACTAGGCATCGATATCGAGGCGTTGTCGCGTTCGAAATGAAAGGGGATTCGACTCTCCCTCCCCTGTTCGTGCTGTTTACGAACGGGGGAGGGTAGGGTGGGGGTTCGCTCTGCGGTCGCTGACCAGGCTTGTTCGTTGCCGCGGCGCCTTTACCCCCTCCCTAACCCTCCCCCGCTCTGCAGGGGAGGGGATTCGACTCTCCCTTCCCTGTTCGTGCTGTTTACGAACGGGGGAGGGTAGGGTGGGGGTTTTGGGGGTTCGCTCTGCGGTCGCTGACCAGGCTTTGTTCCTTACCGGGGCGCTTCACCCCCACCCTAACCCTCCCCCGCTGCGCAGGGGAGGGGATTCGGCCCTCCCGGGGAGGGTCCGCGCTGCGGTCGCTGACCAAGCTCGTTCGTTGCCGCGGCGCCTTTACCCCCTCCCTAAACCCTTCCCCGCTGCGCAGGGGAGGGGATCGGATTCGCGCTTCTTGCGGACAGGGCGGGGGAGGGGGCTTACAGCAGGGGCACGATCATCAAGGCCACGATGTTGATGATCTTGATGAGTGGGTTGATTGCCGGGCCGGCCGTGTCCTTGTAGGGATCGCCCACGGTATCGCCGGTGACCGCGGCTTTGTGGGCATCGGAGCCCTTGCCGCCGTGGTGGCCGTCCTCGATGTACTTCTTGGCGTTGTCCCAGGCGCCGCCGCCGGCGGTCATCGAGATGGCGACGAAGATCCCGGTGACGATGGTCCCGACCAAAAGCCCGCCGAGCGCCTTTGGACCGGCGTCCGCGCCCATGAAGAGCCCCATCCCCAAGGCCACCACGATGGGCACGAGGACCGGTAACAGCGAAGGCACGACCATCTCCTTGATCGCCGCGCGGGTCAGCATGTCCACGGCACGAGAATAGTCGGGTTTGGCGGTCCCCTCCATGATCCCGGGGATCTCGCGGAACTGGCGCCGCACCTCCAGGACCACCGAGCCGGCGGCCCGGCCGACCGCCTCCATGGCCATGGCGGCGAAGAGGTAGGGCACGAGCCCGCCGATGAAGAGCCCGATGATGACGGCCGGATCGGAAAGATCGAAGCTAATGCTCCTGCCCGCATGCTCCAGGCTGTGTGTGTAGTCGGCGAAGAGCACCAGCGCGGCCAGCCCGGCGGAACCGATGGCATAGCCCTTGGTCACGGCCTTGGTGGTGTTGCCGACCGCATCCAGGGGATCGGTGATGCCGCGCACCTCGGGCGGGAGCTTGGCCATCTCGGCGATGCCCCCGGCATTGTCGGTGATGGGGCCGTAGGCATCGAGGGCCACGATGATCCCGGTCATGGACAGCATGCTGGTCGCGGCGATGGCGATCCCGTAGAGCCCGCTGAGCTCATACGCGAGAAAGATGCTGGCGCAGACCAGGAGGACCGGATACGCCGTGGCCCTCATCGAGACCCCGAGGCCGGCGATGATGTTGGTGGCATGGCCCGTGGTCGAGGCCTCGGCGATGTGGCGTACTGGCGGATACTGGGTGCCGGTGTAATACTCCGTGACGTAGACCAGACCGGCCGTGAGCGCGAGACCCACGAGCGCCGAGAGGTACACCTGCACGAACCCGTATTCCTCGACCCCCCACATCATGAATACCGTGACCGGGAGATAGGCGACGGCCGCGAGCCCGCCCGCGACGATGAGGCCGCGATACAGGGCGTCCATGATCTTGCCGTCGCCGGTGATCTTGACGAAGAAGGTGCCGATCACCGAGGCGAGGATCGAGACCCCGCCCAAGACCAGCGGGTAGAGCACCGCGCTCGTGACCGCGCTCTCGACCAGGAGCCCGCCGAGCAGCATGGTCGCGATCACCGTGACCGCATAGGTTTCGAAGAGATCCGCGGCCATGCCGGCGCAGTCGCCGACATTGTCCCCGACGTTATCGGCGATGACCGCCGGGTTGCGCGGATCGTCCTCCGGGATCCCGGCCTCGACCTTGCCGACGAGGTCCGCGCCGACATCCGCGCCCTTGGTGAAGATCCCCCCGCCCAGACGCGCGAAGATCGAGATGAGCGAGCCGCCGAAGCCCAGACCCACGAGCGGCGCCAGCTCGACCGTGGCCCCGACCGGGGTCAGCGCCGCCAGGATCCCGTAGTAGCCGGCGACGCCCAGAAGCCCCAAACCCACCACCAAAAGGCCCGTGATCGCCCCGCCGCGGAAGGCCAAGGTCAACGCCGCGTTGAGCCCCTGCCGGGCGGCCTCGGCGGTGCGCACGTTGGCGCGCACCGAGATGTTCATGCCGATGTAGCCGGTAGCGCCGGAGAGGGCGGCACCCACCAGGAACCCGAAGGCGGTCTTCCAGCCCAGCGCCATCCAGATGAGCAGGAACAAGGCCCCACCGACCTTGGCGATGGTCGTGTACTGGCGATTCAGATAGGCGGCGGCGCCCTGCTGGATCGCGGCGGCGATCTCACGCATGCGCTCGTTGCCTTCGGGATGGTCGAGCACCCAGCGCACCGATAGCGCGCCGTACGCCACGGCCAGGACCCCGCACACGAGCGCGAAGGCGAGCGCCATGGATCCGATGATGAGCCCCATGACCACCACGGCGGCGAGACCACCGCCCACGTAGATCAAGGCCTCCCGGTTCAGGTGACCGAGGCCCTCTTTCTGCACATCGGTGGCGATGTCACGAACGGTCAGAGTGAACGACATGGATGTCCCCTATTGGTGTTTTGGCGCCTACCGCTCTATAGGCGAGATCACGAAAAAGGGGCGGTCGGCCCCTTCAGGATGTGGCGCATGGTACTTGAATCGCGAAGGGCTGCAAACCCTTGCACGCGCGGGAGGATCCAGGGGTTTAGGGACGCCGGCGAGGGGCGCGCATGGGCCGGGAGGAGCGAAGCTCCTCCTGCCGATGAGCTTGGCGCGCCTTCAGACGCGGTGGAGGATCAGCTCCAGGACGACCTTACTGCCGAAGTAAGCCAGCATGAGGGAGGCGAACCCGCCGAGGGTGCAGCGGATGGCGGTGCGCCCGCGCCAGCCGTAGCGCCAGCGGCCGAATAGCAAC
This sequence comes from Gammaproteobacteria bacterium, assembly GCA_050740695.1. Lineage (GTDB taxonomy): Bacteria > Pseudomonadota > Gammaproteobacteria > JACCXJ01 > JACCXJ01 > JACCXJ01. The sequence goes on from JBOIDR010000004.1 coordinate 40,462, forward strand.
ACGGCGAATACCAGCCAGGCGACGAGCGACAGCACCGTCTTGTGTACTAGGTGCTGGGCGAAGATATCGTTCAGGAACATCATCCCGCTCATGAGGCCCAGGCTCAAGAGGAAGAACCCGGCCCCGATGTGTTGGAACATGAGGCCCTCGAGCGTCTGGAGCGGGGGCAACACCTGGACGGCGCGCAGCGGACGGCGGGCGCGCAGGAGGTGGTCCTCGACGGCCAGCACCCCCGCCTGCAGGGCAGCCACCATCAAGAGACTATACGCGAGGATGGAGAGCAGGATATGGCCCTGTAGACCGGCGGGCGCCGATGCCGAGACGAGGTACCGCGTGGGAAAGATGAGCTCCATGCCGATGCAAAGCGCCGCAAGCGGCAAGAGCACGACGGCCAGGTTCTCGAGCGGCCGCCGCCAGGTGGCGATCAGGATGATCGTGGCCATGACGAAGGCCACCAGCGAGGCCGCATTGAATACGCCGAGGTTGAGGCCGCCGGTCGTGACGATGCCTTGATAGAGCAGGAAGCCGTGGAAGGGGAGGGCGAGGGATCCGAGCAGGCGTTCGGCCGGGTTGCCGGGCGGCTCCCCGCGGGTACGGCGCAGGATCTCCAAGCAGAGCCGCGCCGCCGCCGCGACATAGAGTATGATCGCGGTCAGGCCGATCGCCAGGGTGTTCATGAACGCTCGCGTGAAAGGGCGTGAATGATGACACAAAGGCCGCGCTCGGAGAAGACGAGCGGGGTCCGCAAGGTCATTGGCCGGAGCAATCCCCAGAGAGTAATCCCCAGAGAGTAATCCCCAGAGAGTAATCCCCAGAGAGTAATCCCCAGAGAGTAATCCCCAGAGAGTAATCCCCAGAGAGTAATCCCCAGAGAGTA
>JBOIDR010000004.1:41438-71485 GCA_050740695.1 Gammaproteobacteria bacterium
AATCCCCAGAGAGTAATCCCCAGAGAGTAATCCCCAGAGAGTAATCCCCAGAGAGTAATCCCCAGAGAGTAATCCCCAGAGAGTAATCCCCAGAGAGTAATCCCCAGAGAGTATCCTTAGTCCGTGTTCGATGATCTCACGGGACGCCTCGCACGCATCGTCCGCGATCTGCGCGGCCAGGGGCGCCTGAGCGAAGAAAACATCCAGGGGACCCTGCGCGAGCTGCGCTTGGCGTTCCTGGAGGCCGATGTGGCCCTGCCGGTGGTGCGCGGTTTCATCGAGCACATCCGCGCGCGGGCGGTCGGGCAGGAGGTGTTGCAGAGCCTAACCCCCGGCCAGGCCCTCATCCGCATCGTGCGTGACGAACTGACCACGCTCATGGGCGAGCGCTGCGAGGAATTGAACCTGCGCCAGGCGCCGCCCAATGTGGTGATGGTGGCCGGGTTACAGGGCTCCGGCAAGACCACGACCGTCGCCAAGCTCGCGCGCCGCCTCAACACAGAGGACAAGAAATCCGTGTTCCTGGCCTCCTGCGATGTCCACCGCCCGGCGGCCATCGACCAGCTCGCCGTCTTGGCGCGCGAAATCGGGGTGGACTGCTTCCCGGCCGATCCGAAAGACGGCGCGGTGGCGATCGCGGAGGCGGCGCTCGGGCAGGCGCGCAAGGGATTCTACGATGTCTTCCTCGTGGACACCGCCGGGCGCTTGCACATCGACAGCGAGATGATGGACGAGATCAAGCGCCTCCATGCGGTCCTGAATCCGATCGAGACCCTGTTCGTGGTGGACAGCATGAGCGGCCAGGACGCCGCCACGACCGCCCGTGCCTTCCACGAGGCCCTGCCCCTGACCGGCGTGATCCTGACCAAGGCCGACGGCGATGCCCGCGGGGGCGCGGCGCTGTCGGTGCGTTTCATTACCGGCCAGCCCATCAAGTTCGTGGGCATGGGCGAGAAGACCCATGCGCTCGAGCCCTTTTATCCCGATCGCATCGCGACCCGGATCCTCGGCATGGGCGATGTCCTGGGGCTCATCGAGGAGGTGGAACGCCGCGTCGACCGCCAGGAGGCCGAGAAGCTGGCGGAGCGCCTGAAGAAAGGGCAGGGTTTCGATCTGGAGGACTTCCGCATCCAGCTCAAACAGATGCGCGGGATGGGCGGGATCGGCGGGCTCATGAGCAAGCTGCCCGGCGTATCCGATCTCCCGAAGCCCGTGCAGGACCGGATGGACGAAAAAGAATTGGTGCGGCTCGAGGCGATCATCGATTCCATGACCCCCGGCGAGCGCCGTTTCCCCGACCTCATCAAGGCCTCGCGCAAGCGCCGCATCTCCGCGGGCTCCGGCACCGAGGTCCAGGACGTCAACCGCCTGCTCAAGCAATTCACCCAGATCCAGAAGACCATGAAACGCGCCTCGAAGAAAGGCGGTCTCCAGAAGCTCATGCGCGCCATGGGCGGGCGCCTGCCGCCGGGGCTACCGCATTGACAGCATCGGTGGCGCGATCTGGCTGCCCCACCTCGTCGTGGGCCCATGCCAGGAATCGACAAACAACGGGTTGTCATCGCCATAGCCGCGCGCGAAGTTCCGAAGCCCGTCTGCCGAGGCCACCGACTAGTACTCATCGCCATCGGCGCATCGAGGCCGAGGAGATGTGCCCGCTCGATCGTCCTCGTTGATTGATCGGGTAATCGACCTGTTCACTTGCCTCCCCCACTGCGATCACCGCAACCTGATCGGCAGGCTGCGCAACCCGCGCAGCGACTGTGTCGGCTTGTACCGCAGTTCCGAGCGGGCGACGGCCAGCTCGATGTGCTCGAACCGCTGCACCAACGCGGCGATCGCCGTCCTGCCTTCGAGGCGCGCCAGCTCGCTGCCGAGGCAGTAGTGGGCCCCGACCGCGAACGTGATGTGACGGTTCGGGTCGCGACCGAGGTCGAGCACGTCCGGGTGGTCGAACACGCCTTCGTCACGATTGGCGGAGATGATCATCCCGAGCACGTTGCTGCCCTTCGGGATGGTCACGCCTGCGACCTCGACATCCTCCAAGGTGATCCGGGCCGCGCCGCACGGCGTCGGAGTGGTGTAGCGGAGGAGCTCCTCGACGGCGGTATCGATCAGCTCCGGGTTCTCTCGCAGGCGCACCAGCTGTTCAGGGTTGTCGAGGAGCGCGAGCGTGGCACTGCCGATGAGATTCGCGGTGCTCTCGTGACCGGCGAGCAACAGCAGGAAGATCATCGCGAGGACCTCCTGATCGTTGAGGTGGTCGCCTTCCTCCTTGGCCCGCACCAGGGCTGAGATGAGCCGATCATCGGGCTCGGCCCGACGCTGCTCGGCGAGTCGCTCGAACAGCCGCATCATTCGCTGCCCGTTCGGAAGCGCACGGATGAGCTGGATCGGGCCCGCGACGACACCCTCGGAGAACCGCCGCATCCACATGTGGAACCGATCGCGGTCGGCGTCACTGACACCGAGCATCTCGGCGATCACCGACAGGGGAAGGGGTACGGCGTACTGCTCCACCAGGTCGACGACGTCACGGCCATCCAGATCATCGAGGAGCACGGCGACGGTCCGATCGATGTCGTTCGCCATGCGTTGGACCATCTTCGGTGCGAACGCCTTGTTGACGAGACCACGCAGCCGCTTGTGGTCCGGGTCGTCCTTGAAGACCATGCTGTCGGCCAGCAGGCGGAACATCCGGGGCATGAGCTTCATCAAACCGGGACGGTCGTCGTTCGAGAACCGCTTGTCGGTGTGGAGCATCATCACGTCGTCGTAGCGAGCGAGGAGGTAGCCGCCCTTCCGCATGAGCTGTTTTGACCTGACGCGGGACACGGGGGAGTTGCGGCGTAGCTCTGCGTAGCGCGGGAACGGGTTTGTGAACATGATCGGATCAGAGAGATCCGTCAGCTCCAGGTGATCCATGGTCGGTGCAGCCATGAGCAGTTCCTCCGGGAGGCGGGGTGGCTCAGCGAAGCGCCGGCCCACCGAGGTGATGGTCAGAGAGCTCGATCGGGTGTCGCATGCCATGTCAGCCCCCGGACGGGTTGCACAGATCGAAGGCAAACGTCGGCCAGACGCGGCGCCTCCTTCTCCCAGCTCCTCGACCGTCCACCTGCCTCGGTGATCACGGCGACCCGTCCGTTCAAGTCTCGGAATCAGGCAATTTATTAGTCCGCATTGTGTAGCCCTCTGTCCTTCCACCGACAAATGGCCTCTACGGCCATCGCTGTCGTGAGCGCGCTTGAATGCCAGATAAGCCTGTCACCATATGGGAAGTTAGCAACGCAGAACGGTTCGTCCGGCCAAGCTCCTGTGACCGGATCCTGGCCGGACAGCAAGTAGGTCATTCCTGCATCGATTTCTGGACCCTCGTATCCAACCATCAATAGGGCTGAGCATGCAAAGGCCGTATCGAGAAATCCATTACCATCCCCCCAATAGCATGTGCCACCTTTGGCCCAATGTGCGTTATTGATGAGGTCAGTGGTAATTACCTTGATAGAGGGGCTCAAATCGACGACATCGCCGCAACTGTATGCGCGTGCTACACAGTAATGAAGGACGTTATTATTTATATAATATGAGCACAAGCTTGATGTATCGAGTTTGCTAAAGGTTAGTATTGTATAGCTTAGGCCATCGTTTACTGCACGTACAGCATCTTCGAAGCCCGTGCATCCACGGTGTCCAAACTTACCAAGCGCGTAAAGCACATTGGCATTGGATACGATATCAACGTCGTTGACCTTGGGACCACTTGGGTACCAACCATCAGCACAAGCCTGGTGCTCGCCAACCTGGCAAGCGCAAGGCATCCAGGTGAGATAGGCGCCGCTACCGACAGGAAGCCACTCCTGGCGATTTCGAAGCTTGTCTGTACCGATGTCCCTCCACTCAGCAAAAACTTCACATAAGTGCGGAACATCATATGTAGAATTTCCTGTAGAATTATGTTCCATAATGGCTGCCCAAATGCAAGCTGTGTCGTCAGCATCGTTGGGGGCTCGCCATGCACGTGGGAAGAATTTAATGTTAACTGGACTGCGGGAGCCACCGAGGCCTAATGAACCTCCTTTCAGTTGCATCAGTTTAGATGGAATCTCCAGAAGTATACTGCGCTTTGGCGGGGCATATGGCCAAAAGCCATAGGTGTAGGCCGTTGAACAGCCTTGGCACGTAGAGTGAAACTGCCGCATAAAACAAATAGCGTCGTTCCGCATTTGACGAATGACAGCGCGGCTCTCCTCCGAGAGATCGTCTGCATGGAGGTGACAATTCGCAGAGACGACGAGAGCATGGTAGATAAAGGAGACAACAAAAGGGCTCAGGTCCCGGACGAATGGTCCGCGAGGTGCAAAGGAGATGCACTGGGGCCAGCTGCCGTACTCGAACGACGGAAGGCCTTGATAAGTGACGTGGTTTTGAGTCGAGTACAGAAATGAAATTGCAGAGGAGAGCCCATGGCCAGAAGGTGTTGCATGAGGGTCTTGCGCGTCAACGCAGGACGGATCGGACTTAACAAAAAATCTTCGTACGATTCCATACGCGAAACGAATGATGAATTCGCGCACCGTTGTCAGTTCGCACAGACCGCCACGTCACGTTTAATCGCCCATAGCGAACGCTGTCGCGCCGAGAGTCGTGTCATTTCGCAATCGACTTTGGCCAAGTCCGCGGTTGCTAGGGTACCCAAGGCGATAGCCGCCGCGAACGTGGTCGGGAGACATTTGGGTGACGAAATCTGAGGATCCTCTTCGGGTGGCACTTTGACCTCAAACGAACGATCTGTCAACCCCGAGTGCAGGACCGCTACAAGAGACACCGTCATCGCGAAGCGCGCATCCGTTCCACGCAGCGCAGCGCTGCATCTCTCTGCGCATCTCTTCGGCGCTGCAGGAGTGGCGGCGCCGTGGCCGGGCAGGACCCAGTGGACGCTCATCCTGGAGAGACGCTGCATTGATTCGATCGGGGCTCGTCTGCTACACTTTGTCGCATCGGTACCACATGGGGACACGCGGGCGAGCGGGCCGCTCGCGGGGGACACCGTGCAGGATCTCAAGACCATACTCCTCGTCGAGGACCACCCGAACGACGTGGAGCCGACGCTCGAGGCGCTTGCTGACTATCGCCTCGCGAATGACATCGTGGTGGTCAACGACGGCGTGGCCACCCTCGACTACCCCTATCGGCGCGGCCGGTTCGCGGGGCGCGAGCCTGCGCCTCGGCGGTGGTGCTCCTCGACCTCGAGATGCCCAAGGTGGACGGACTCGCGGTGCCGCGCACCGTCAAGGCCGACCCGGCCTCGAAGCCCATCCCCGTGATACTCACCTCCTCGTGCCAGGGGCGCGGCGTCGTCGGGTGCTACGCGCTCGGTGCAAAGAAACGAGGACGCAGGATCCATCGTGCCCGGACCTGGGCCGGCGGACTCTGTGCCTCGTTGTTGGCGCTGGCAGCGGTGAACTGCCGGGCGGGTGAAACGGCGCCGGCGCCGTCGAGCGACGCGGCGCGCGTCCCGGCGGAGAGCGGCGTGGCCCAACTGAAAAAGTTGAGCTTGGAAGAGCTCATGGACATCGAGGTGACTTCGGTTTCCAAGCGTCCGGAGAGACTGTCGGAGACGGCATCGGCCATCCAGGTCATTACGCAAGAGGATATTCGTCGCTCCGGCGCGACGCGCCTGCCCGAGGCGTTGCGCCTGGCCTCGAACCTGGAAGTGGCGCAGATCGATTCGCGCCAGTGGGCCATCAGTGCGCGGGGATTCAACAGCCCGTTCTCCAACAAGCTGCTGGTGCTGATAGACGGGCGAACGGTCTATACGCCGCTGTTCGCCGGGGTGTTTTGGGAGGTCCAGGATACGCTCCTGGAGGACATCGATCGGATCGAGGTCATCAGCGGGCCAGGCGCCACGTTGTGGGGCGCCAACGCGGTCAATGGCGTGATCAACATCATCACGAAGGACGCGAAGGACACTCAAGGGGCGCTGCTGGCGGACGGCGGCGGTACGGAGTTGCGCGGTTTCGGCGGCGTTCGCTATGGCGGCGCGCTCGCTCCCAACCTTCGGTACCGTGTCTACGGCAAGTATTTCGACCGCGACGACACCGTGCTGCCCGACGGTCTGGATGGGGGCGACGACTGGCATATGGGCCAGGGCGGGTTTCGCATGGACTGGGACGCGTCGGAAGGCAACGCCTTCACTGTGCAAGGAGACGGTTACGACGGCCGGATTTCACAGGCGGGCGCAGATGACATCGACGTGAGCGGGGCCAATGTGATCGGTCGGTGGTCACACACCTTTTACGAACGCTCCGATCTCACGTTGCAGTTATATTACGACCGGACCCACCGCAACGATCCTCGCACAATTTCCGAAGACCTCGACACCTACGATGTGGATTTCCAACACCGCTTTCCCCTGGGTGAGCGGCACGATATCGTCTGGGGACTCGGCTACCGGTTGATCGAGGACGACGTCAGCAACGGCCCCATTGTGGCCTTTCTCCCACCCCAGGTCTCGCGGCAGTGGTTCAGCGGATTCGTGCAGGATGAAATGGCGCTGATGAAGGACCGGCTACACCTGACGATCGGCACCAAGATCGAGCACAACGATTACACCGGGTTTGAATTTCAACCCAGCGGCCGGCTGGCTTGGAGGCTGAGCGAGCAGCAAACCCTCTGGTCGGCCATTTCGCGCGCGGTCAGAACGCCTTCTCGGGTTGACCGGGAGTTGTTTCAGCCCGTCAGCCCCCCGTTCCTCATCGCCGGCGGACCCGATTTCGACTCCGAAGAGCTGCTCGCCTACGAGCTGGGATATCGCGTTCAACCCTTCTCCCGGCTCGCCCTTTCCTTGGCGGCCTATTACAACGACTACGACGACCTCCGCAGCCAGGAACAGGTCAGTCCGCCTATGGCCCTTCCCGTCATAGTAGCCAACGGGCTGGAAGGCGAATCCTACGGCGCGGAATTGACGGCGGACTATCGAGTCACCGATTGGTGGCGGCTCCGAGCAGGCTACACGGAATTGCGGATCGACCTCCGTCCCAAACCCGACAGCACCGACACCACCCAGGGCAGCAACGAATCGAATGATTCGAAGCATTACTTTTCCCTGCGTTCGTTGCTGGATCTGCCGGGTCGTTGGGAATTGGACGCCGCGTTTCGCTACGTGAGCCGCATCGACAATCAGCAGGTTCCGGCCTATGGGGAGTTGGATGTGCGCCTCGGCTGGCGGCCGAGCCCGGAGCTGGAATTTTCCATGGTCGGTCAAAATCTCCTGCACGATGAGCACGCCGAATTTGGCGCCTTGACTACACTTGGAGAGATTACACGCAGAGAGATTGAACGCGGCGTGTTTGCGAAACTCTTATGGCGCTTTTGAGAGGGTTAGAGCGTGCCAGGAGACGAAGCGCGCATCAACAGAGGTCTATCCGCGGCTTGGTTGGTTCTGTCGGCCTTGCTGCTTTCGGGCGGACTGGGCTTGTCGCTGCAAGCAGCGGCGCCTCGGGAGTATCAGCTCAAGGCCGTTTTCCTGTTCAACTTTGCTCAGTTTGTAGAGTGGCCTCCCCAAGCCTTCGCCGACGCGCAGACTCCGCTGGTCATTGGCGTGCTCGGAAGGGACCCGTTCGGCGCGTACTTGGATGAGACCGCGCGCGGTGAAACGGTGAACGACCGATCCTTGGTCGTGCGACGCTATGGCCGCGTGGAAGATATAAACACTTGCCATATCCTGTTCATCAGCCGCTCGGAGGAGGATCGGCTGGAGCAAATTCTCGCCAGACTGAGAGGCCGGAACATTCTAACCGTGGCCGATGCCGAGGGCTTTGCTCTGTCCGGCGTGATGATCCGCTTCGTCACTGAAGAAAACAAAATTCGGCTGCGAATCAACCTGGAGGCGGCCCAAGCCGCCAACTTGAAGATCAGTTCCAAGCTACTCAGATCCGCCGAGATTGTAACCTTGGGGAACGACTAGCCCATGCCGCTCAAAGACACACCGATCCGGCGGAAGCTGATGATGGTGATGGTGCTGACCAGCGGGGTGGTGTTGTTGCTGACGTGCGCGGCCTTTATAGCCTACGAGCTGCTGAGCTTCCGACAAACCATGGTCCGGAACGTCAGCACACTGGGCGAAATCATCGCCGCCAACAGCACGGCGGCACTGGCCTTTGACAACCGGGAAGACGCGCAGGAAATCCTCGCCGCGCTCCGAGCCGAGCGGCATATCGTGGCCGCCAGCCTCTACGACAAGAACGGAAAACTGTTCTCGAAACACCCAGCTAACCTAGCCGCCACCGCCTTGCCCGCCGCGCCGGAAGGGGACGGCTATCGCTTCGGGCAGGCGCATCTGGCCGCCTTTCAGCCGGTCGTGCAGGGCGGTAGGCGACTCGGGACACTCTACCTCAGATACGACATGGGGGCCATGTACGAGCGCTTCCAGCTTTACAGCGGCATTGTCGTTTTGGTGGTCGCCGCTTCCTTATTGGTGGCTTACCTGCTTTCCCGGGTGCTGCAGCGGCAGATCTCGCACCCCATCCTTGCCCTCGTCGAGACCGCCAAGGCCATCTCGGACCGCCGGGATTATTCCGTCCGCGCGAGGAAGCATAGCCAGGATGAACTGGGCCTGTTGACCGACGCCTTCAACCACATGCTCACGCAAATCCAGGCGCGGGATCAGGCCTTGAGAGAAAGCCAGGCCCGCCTGCATGAGCTGAACCAGGAATTAGAACGGCGCGTCATCGAGCGCACCACGCAACTCGAAGCGATAGAAGCGATCAACAATGAGCTAGAGGCCTTCTCCTATTCGGTCTCCCACGACCTGCGGGCGCCGCTCAGGCACATCGACGGCTTCACCGGGCTGCTCGAAAGGCACGCCGAGCCCGCGCTCGACGACAAGGGCCGGCGCTATCTCAGGACCATCTCCGAGGCCGTGAAGCAGATGGACACGCTCATCGACGATCTGCTCACCTTCTCGCGCCTCGGGCGCGCGGAGCTCCGGCATGGCCCGGTGCGGCTCAAGGATCTCGTGGACGAGGTGCGGCGGATCCTGGATCCCGAGATCGCCGGACGGGCCGTCGTCTGGGCCATCGGCGAGCTGCCCGAGGTGCGGGGCGACCCGCAGCTCTTGCGGCTGGTGTTCCAGAACCTGATCGAGAACGCCCTGAAGTATACCCGTACTAGGCCCGAGGCGCGCATCGAGATCGGCGCCCGGCGCGAGGACGCCGAGACCGTCTGTTCCATCCGCGACAACGGCGTCGGCTTCGATATGCGCTACGTGGAGCGGCTCTTCGGGGTCTTCCAGCGCCTGCACACGAGCGCCGAGTTCGAGGGCACGGGGATCGGGCTCGCCAGCGTGCGGCGCATCGTGCGCCGCCATGGCGGGCGGGTGTGGGCGGAAGGGGAGGTCGATCGCGGCGCTTGCTTTTCCTTCGTCCTGCCGGACAGGGACGTCGCTCCGGCCGCGAACCCCATCGATCGGCCTAGCGCCAAGGCCGACGGCTTTTGGCTGCCGCCTCGTCTTGACCCCACGTGAATCGGACGTGCCTCGGACAAGTCCGGCGGGATGTCGCGGGCGTATTCTCCGGCTTCCTTCCGATTCGGTTGTGCTATGCTGTATCGTCAAGCGGTGAGGGCATGAACAGGCTCAAGACCATACTCCTGGTCGAGGACAACCCGAACGACGTGGAGCTGACGCTCGAGGCGCTCGCCGAGTATCGCCTGGCCAACGAGATCGTGGTGGTCAACGACGGCGCGGAGGCGCTCGATTACCTGTACCGGCACGGGCGCTTCGCGAAGCGCCCCCCCGACTCACCTGTGGTCGTGTTGCTGGACCTGAAGATGCCCAAAGTCGACGGTCTCACGGTCCTGAAGACCGTCAAGGGTGACCCGGCCCTCAAGACCACCCCCATCGTGATGCTCACCTCCTCGCGCGAGGAACGTGATCTGGTCGAGAGCTATGCGCTCGGCGTCAACGCCTACGTGGTCAAACCCGTGGATTTTGCGCAGTTCTCGGAGGCCGTCCGACGCCTCGGGTATTTCTGGGCGGTGCTGAACGAGCGTCCGCCGCTGTAAGGGACTGGCTGCGCGGACGACCACCCGGAGCGACCCGCCTTGACCACCGTGCATGTGCTGTATCTGGAGGACAGCGAGGGCGACGCGGCCGTGGTCGAGGCGCTGCTCGCGGAGGGCGGGATCGCATGCACGCTAACCCGGGTCGAGACCCCGAAGGCGTTTGCGGCGGCGCTGGAAGCGGGTGGGTACCACCTTATCCTCTCCGACAACACCCTGCCTTCTTACGATGGCTTCTCGGCCCTCGCCCGTGCCCGGGAGCGTTGCCCAGACATCCCCTTCATCTTCGTCTCCGGTACCCTGGGCGAAGAGATGGCGATCGAGTCGCTCAAGGCCGGCGCCACCGACTATGTGCTCAAAGAGCGGCTCTCGCGGCTGGTTCCGGCGGTCCGGCGGGCGCTCGCGGAAGCCCCCTCGCGCATCGCGAGCAAGCGCCATAAGGAGCGGGTGCATCCGCTCGCGTTCTATGACCAGATCACCGCGCCCCCCAACCGCGCGCTCCTCGAATACCGCCGCCGGACCGCACTGGCGCGGGCGAGCCGCGCCGCAGGGGGTGTGGCAGTGTTGTTCATGGACCTCGATCGCTTCAAGGCGGTCAAGGATCCGCTGGGACAGCCGGCAGGCGATGCCCTCTTGCGCGAGGTTGCCGCGCGGCTCCCGCGCTGCCTGCGCGAAGCCGACACGGCGGCGCGCTGGGGCGGCGAGGGCATGAACGCGCTCACGACTATACTCCTCGTCGAGGACGACCCGAACGACATCGAGCTCACGCTCGAGGCGCTCGCCGAGTATCGGGTCGCCAACGAGGTTATGGTGCTTCACGATGGCGCGGAGGCGCTCGATTACCTGTACCGGCGCGGGCGCTTCGCCAAGCGTGCCCCCGACTCGCCGGTGGTCGTGTTGCTGGACCTGAAGATGCCCAAGGTGGACGGACTCACGGTCCTGAAGACCATCAAGGGCGACCCGACGCTCAAGACCATCCCCATCGTGATGCTCACCTCCTCGCGCGAGGAGCGTGATCTGGTCGAGAGCTATGCGCTCGGCGTCAACGCCTACGTGGTCAAACCCGTGGATTTTGCGCAGTTCTCGGAGGCCGTCCGACGCCTCGGGTATTTCTGGGCAGTGCTGAACGAGCGTCCGCCGCCCTAGGATCCGCTGCGCCAAAGTCCGGAGGCAAGCCCACCGTGACATTCGTGCGCGTGCTGTATCTGGAGGACAGCGAGACCGACGCGGCCCTGGTCGAGGCGCTCCTGTTAGAGGGTGGGATCGCGTGCAGCCTGACCCGCGTCGAGACCGCGGAGGCGTTTGGCGCGGCGCTCGTAGAGGGCGGGTTCCATATCATCCTCTCCGACCACACCCTGCCTTCTTACGACAGCCTCTCGGCCCTCGCGTGTGCCCGGGAGCGCTGCCCCGAGGTCCCCTTCATCTTCGTCTCCGGCACCCTGGGCGAGGAAGCGGCGATCGAGTCGCTCAAGGCCGGCGCCACCGATTACGTGCTCAAGCAACGGCTCTCGCGGCTCGTGCCGGCGGTAGAACGGGCGCTTGCGGAAGCCGCCTGGCGCGCCGCGAGCAAGCGCCACGAGAAGCGGGTCCGTCAGCTCGCGTTCTATGACCCGATCACGGGGCTTCCCAACCGTGCGCTGCTCGAAGACCGCCTTCGGACCGCCCTCGCACGGGCGAACCGTGCCGCAGGGGGTATGGCGGTGCTATTCATGGACCTCGATCGCTTCAAGGCGGTCAACGATTCGCTGGGCCACCCGGCGGGCGATACTCTGCTGCGCGAGATCGCCGAACGGCTCGTGCGTTGCCTGCGGGAAGCCGACACCGCGGCGCGCTGGGGCGGCGACGAGTTCATTGCACTGATATTGGACCTGCCCGGAGATCGAGAGGCCGCTGCCGAAGCGGTGGCCGTGGTCATCGAAAAGGTCATCGCGGCCCTGGCCAAGCCGGCGCTGATCGAGGGCCAGGAGGTCGACGTCTCGATCAGCATCGGGGTCACCCTGTATCCGTGGGACGGATCCAACGTCACCGATCTCATCAAACGTGCCGACACCGCCATGTATCAAGCGAAGGACCGGGGCGGGAACACCTATCAGTTCTTCGCCGAGGCCATGGACACGGCCGCGCGCGAGCGCCTGTTTCTGGACAACGAGCTACGCCGCGCGTTGCGCAGGGGTGAGCTTGCGCTCCATTATCAACCGCAGGTGCAGACGCGAGACACCCGGATCGTCGGAGCCGAGGCGCTGCTACGCTGGAAGCACCCCGAACGGGATTGGATCTCGCCCGCCAAGTTCATCCCGATCGCGGAAGAGACCGGCCAGATCCAAGTCATCGGTCGCTGGGTGATCGAGGAGGTGCTACGACAGATCAAGCACTGGATGCGACTGGGGCTTTCGGTGCCTCGAATCGATGTCAACGTGTCTCCGCGGCAATTGACCGATCCGAGCTTCGTACATACCCTGTCGGAGTTGCTCTCGACGCACGGCCTGCCGCCGCGGTGCCTGGGTCTGGAGCTCACCGAGGGCGCAATGGTCGAGGAGCGAACGCTCGTTGCGGTAAGGGCCATCTCGCAGCTCGGCGTAGGGCTCGCCGTCGATGACTTCGGCACCGGGTATTCGTCCTTGGGGTACCTCAGGCGTTTTCCGCTCGACAGGCTCAAGATCGATCAGTCCTTCGTGCGGGGGCTCACGGCCGGTTCCCGCGATGCCGCGTTGGTCAAGGCGATCATCGCCATGGCCAGGAGCCTGCGCTTGCGCGTCATCGCCGAGGGGGTCGAGACGGAGGCGCAGCGCGCGCTTCTATCCCGATTCGGGTGTAGCAGGTACCAGGGCTTTCTATTCGCTCCGGCGCTCCCGGCCGAGGAGTTCGCGACACGGCTCTCGCGATGACGGCGTAACATTTAACATAATATACATTATACGAACTAATCCCGACTCCTGTCTGGTCGTGACCCCCGCCGATCTGGCCGTCGAGTTCCCTCAACCGGAGGATCTCATCTACCTAAACCATGCCGGGGTCTCGCCCTGGCCGCGCTGCGCCGCCCTGGCCGTTCAGCGTTTCGCAGAGGAGAACATCGTCTCCGGGCCGTTGCACTACGAGCGCTGGCTCGAGACCGAGACCAGGTTGCGGGACCAGCTTCGGTCCTTGATCAACGCCGCATCGACGGACGAGATCGCGCTCCTCAAGAACACCTCCGAGGGGCTGTCGTTCGTGGCCGGCGGCCTGTCCTGGGCCCGCGGCGACAACATCGTCACCTGTGCAGAGGAGTTCCCGAGCAACCGCATCCCCTGGCAGGCACTGGCGGAGCGCGGCGTGATCTTGCGTGAGGTCGCGCTCCCCCCAGATAGCGATCTGGAATCGGCGCTCGGGGCCGCCTGCGATCGGCACACACGGCTCCTCACCATCAGCTCCGTGCAGTTCGCAAGCGGATTCCGCGTCGATCTCGACGCGCTCGGGGTGTTCTGCCGGGCGCGCGGGATCCTGTTCTGTATCGATGCCATCCAGGGCCTCGGGGCTTTGCCTCTGGATGTCGCGACCTGTCACGCGGACTTCGTAGTAGCCGATGCCCACAAGTGGCTGCTCGGACCCGAGGGCATCGCGCTCTTCTATGTCGCCGAACGCGTCTGGGACCGGCTGAGGCCCAGCGAGTACGGTTGGCACATGACGGCCCGTCCCGGTAACTACGACAGCAAGACCTGGCGTGTCGCCGACACCGCCAAGCGCTTTGAGTGCGGCAGCCCGAACCTATTGGGTACCCACGCCTTCTCGGCGAGCCTATCGCTGATCCAGGAGCTGGGGATCGCGGCCATCAGTAGAGCGGTTATCAATAACACAAGCTATCTGTTGGATCAGCTTACAAATAATCTCGGCGCCACTGTGCTGAGCCCAGGCGCAGAGCGGCGCTTGTCCGGCATCGTGAGCTTCCGCCCCCGAGACGGGGAGGTCGCGACCTTGCACCGCAGGCTCCGCCAACACGGGGTCGTCTGTGCGGTGCGGGGGGGCGCCATCCGCTGGTCTCCGCACTTCTACACCCCGCGTCGCAAGCTTGATCGGGCACTGGCGCTCCTCGCCGCCCCCCGCTGATCCCCGGCAGCCCCCCTCCCCCACCTTCCGGATCGCCTACCCGGCACGGGTTTATTATCCCGAGACGTGGTTCTAAGATAGGAAGAGGCAGGGAACTTTCGGATAAGCCCGAAACGCGTTGGCGCGGGCGCATTCAAGAAACTTGCGACCTGGGCGGGCAAGGTACGGGGGATTGGTATAGGATAGGGGCACAGGAAGACAGTCGATCCCTAGGGAGCTCTCATGACCGGGAACCACATGACCAACGATTCGCAGGCGCGGTTCATCGATTCGCTGACCGCGTTTACGAAGGAACATCAGGCGCGGCACTGGGAAGGTTCGTTCGCGGCTTTCCTTGGCGAGATCTTGCCGCAACACCCTCTCGGCCTCACGCGCAACAGTCACCAGTACGTCTGGGAGATGCTGCGTCGGGCCGGTCTCAATGGCGGTGAGGAGGACACAGAGCCCAAGCAGCGCGGCCTGTTCGCCGACGAGTTGTTCGGGATCGACGATGCCCTGGAGCGCGCTGTCGACTACTTCAAGGCCGCGAGCGCGGGCTCCGAGGTCGGGCGCAGGCTGTTGCTCCTGCTCGGCCCGCCCTCCGGTGGCAAGTCCACGATGGTGATCCTCTTGAAGCGCGGCCTGGAAGAATACTCCCACACGGACGACGGTGCCCTGTATGCGATTAGGGGCTGCCCGACCAGCGAGAACCCACTGCACCTCGTACCCCACACCCTGCGCGGCAACTTCCGCGAGACCTACGGCGTCGAGATCGCCGGGCAGGTGTGTCCTTACTGCCGCATGCGCTTGGAGGAGGAGTTCAGCGGCGATTTCATGCGGTTCCCCGTGCATCGCATCTTTATCTCCGAGGCCGGACGCAGCGGGATCGGCACCTATGCGCCGCATGATCCCACCACCGCCGACATCGCCGATCTGGTCGGGTCCGTGGACCTCTCGAAGGTGAGCAAATACGGCGATGAAGGCGATCCCAGGGCCTGGTCGTGGTCGGGGGCGGTCTATGCCGCGAGCCGCGGGGTGCTCGAGATGATCGAGATCCTCAAGGTCAAGCGCGAGTTCCTGTATCTGCTCTTGACCTTGACCCAGGAAAAGAACGTCAAGGTGTCGCGCTTCCCGCTCATCTACCTCGACGAGACGATCCTGGCACACACCAACCTCGCCGAGTTCCACAAGTTCCTGCAAGAGCGCGAGAACGAGGCCCTCTTGGATCGCATGGTCATCATCAAGGTGCCCTACACCCTGTCTTACAAGGACGAGGCGCGCATCTACACCAAGCTCATCTCGGCCACACCCAACTTCCGCGAGGTCCACCTCGATCCGCACGCGCTGCAGGTCGCGGCCGTGTTCGCGGTCCTGACAAGAGTCCACAAGTCGGAGCGCGAGGGGCTCGATCTGACTAAGAAGGTGTCGCTGTACGCCGGCGATGACGTCGAGGGGGTGAGCCCCTCGGAGGTCGACCGGATCCGCGGTGAGTCACCCGAGGAAGGGATGTCGGGGGTGAGCCCGCGGTTCGTGATCAATGCCCTGTCCAAGGCCATCAGCAAGAGCGAGGCACGGAGCCTGACCACCATGGAGGTGCTGCTCGCGCTCAAGGACGCCATCGACTCCGATGCGCGCATGGACGCCAAGCAGAAGCGCCAATGGCTGGACTACCTGGTGATCGCCCGCAAGGACTTCTACAATCGCTGGGTTAAGGAAGACGTCCATAAGGCCCTGTTCGCCTCCTTCGAGCAGGAGGCGCAGGGCCTGCTCGAGAAGTACCTCGACGAGGTGGAGGCGGCCCTGGACCATCGCGAGATGGTCGATCCCATCACCGGCGAGCGGCGACCACCCGACGAGCGTTTCAAGCGCGCGGTCGAAGAGAAGATCAATATCTCGGAGTCGGGCAAGGTGTCGTTCCGCCAGGAGGTGGTGCGCAAGGCGATGGTGGCCTACAAGCAGGGCGAGAAATTCACCCTCGATTCGCACGCGCGCCTGCACCAGGCCATCGAGCAGTACCTGTTCGAGGAGCGCCGCGATGTGCTCCGGCTCGTGACCTCGACGACCCGTCCCGACGAGGAGGCACGCCAGAAGATCTCGGCGGTGCAGCGCCGGCTCGCGGAAGAATACGGCTATGATGAGCACAGTGCCAAGGAGGCGTTGAATTATGTCACTACCCTGCTGTCTCAAGAATAAAAAAGGAGAACGACCCGAGTTCCTGTGTGAACAACCAAAAGCTCGTGAGGCGGGATCGGAGACCGGTGGGCGCAAACAATGGCGGACCTGACATCGGTGCGCCATTACATCCATCGCCATTGCATCGATTCGTAATTCGTAAGGCGTATAATTCGACGGGATGAGGTAAGCGAAGGCGCATGGGCCGATGAACCCGAGTGACAAGGACAAACAGTCGCACGACCCCAAAGAGGCCGATTGGTACGATCTCTTTTCTCGCGGGGCACGCGATTGGCTGCGCCACAACGATAAGGTTCGGGACAGCGTCAAGGAACATCTCCCCGAGCTCGTCGCCAACTCCGATGTCATCTCGCGTCCCGACAACCGCACGGTGCAGGTCCCGGTGCGCTTCCTCGAGCACTACCGCTTTCGTTTGCGCGATCCGGAGGCGCAGCAATCCGTCGGTCAGGGCAAGCCCGGCCAGGTGAAACCGGGTGACGTGCTGCGACCGGGTCAGGCGCCCCTGGATCCCAGGGACCGCGGCGGCGGGTCCGAAATAGGCGGATTCGAGCTGGTCCTTGAGCTCAAGATCGACGACATCGTCGATTGGCTGTGGGAGGAGCTGGAGCTACCGAACCTCGAAGCCCGGCCGGGCGACGCGCTGGTCGATGAGCAATACGTGCGCGAGGGTTGGGACCGACGCGGCGTGCGTTCGCGGCTCGATCGGCGCCGTACCCTGAAAGAGGCCATCAAGCGCCGCTCGGTCCAGCACGACGGGCCGGAGTTCTCGAACGAGGATCTCCGCTTTCGCCAGCTCGCGCGGCGCCGCCGCCCGGCGACCCGCGCCGTGATCTTCTTCCTGCTCGATGCCTCCTCCAGCATGGAGGAAGCAGACCGCAAGCTCGCCAAGACCTTCTTCTTCTGGGCCTTGCAGGGACTCAGGCGCCAGTACCACGAGATCAACACGGTGTTCATCGCCCACACGGCCATGGCCTGGGAGTTCTCCGAGGCGGAGTTCTTCCGCGTCACGGCCCAGGGCGGCACCCAGGCCTCGAGCGCCTTCACCCTGGCGCTCGACATCTTGCACGAACGCTTTAGCCCCGCTCGCTACAACGCCTATCTGTTCTACGCCTCGGATGGCGATAACTTCATCGAAGATCGGGAGTCTACCGCGGCGGCGTTACAGCAACTGGGCGCCCTGCTCAACTTCATCGGCTACGTGGAGATCAGCCACGCCGCCAGCGAGGCCCTCGATACGCAGATGGGCGCCCTGTTCCACGACCTCGCCACCGTCGACCTCCCCATCGACAGCTTTCCCCTGCAGAGCCATGAGGACATCTGGCCCAGCATCCGCCGATTCTTCAAACAGCAGGCGGGTGCCGAGGCCGCCTGAACGATGCAAAGGGCCGCCGACACCTATCGCGCTCCCATCGAGGCCATGGCCCGCGACCTCGGGCTCGATTTCTATGAGGTCGATTTCGAGGTGGTCCCCCCGAGCTTCATGATGGAGGTGGCGGTCTACGGCCTGCCGGTGCGCATGCCGCACTGGTCCTTCGGGGTGCGCTACATCTATCAACTGGTCCAACACCGCATGGGCCATTCCAAGATCTTCGAAGTGGTGTTCCCGGGTAATCCCGGACGGGCCTATCTGGCCAACACCAACAGCCTGCAGGAAAACACCCTGGTCATCGCCCACGTCCTAGGCCACGCGGACTTCTCGAAGAACAACCTGCTGTTCAAGCGCGCTCAGGAACAAGTCGGTTTTCACGTGGTGGAGCAGGCCGCCGCTCACGCCCATCAGATCGAGAACGCCATCGCCGAGCACGGCCAGAACCGCGTCGAGGCGGTCTTGGATGCCGCCCTGGCCCTGGAGCAGCACATCGACGATGATCAGCTATTGGCACGACCGCGCTACCCCGACAAACCAAAGGCTCGGGAGCCACGTACGATCGAGGGCTTTCGCAAGCGCTTCAAGACCCTGCCGGGGGAGGCTGAGCCGCCAGCGATGGCCCGCGAGCACGCGCGCGTTTCAATCCCGCCGCACCCGGAGTCCGATCTCCTGTGGTTCATCGCCCACTACGCGCCCGAGATGGAGGACTGGGAGCGCGATATCTTCCTGGCCGTACGCGAGGAATCGTATTATTTCCATCCTGTATTCGCCTGCCACATCATGAACGAGGGCTGGGCCTCGTATTGGCACGCGCGGCTGTTACGGGAGGCCGGCTTCCTGCCCAATCATGTCTATCTCGACGCCTTGAAGGCGCATTCCGACGTGGTGAGGCCGTTTGCCGGGGATCGCGAGATCGCGCTCTCCGTCAACCCCTACCACCTGGGATTCGCGCTGTGGGAGAAGATCATCGAGGACCATGCCCTCGACACGGCACGCCGCATCATGCGCGAAGAAGACGATTGCAGTTTCCTGCACAATTATCTGGACGCGGAGCTGGCCCGTGAGCTCGGGCTGTTCCGCTTCCAGGCCAGGCGCAACGGCGAGATCAAGGTCGGTGACTGGGACATCGACGCGCTGCATGAAGAGCTCCTGGCCCCACGCTATCACTTCGGTGCGCCGCGCATCTCGGTGGTGTCCCTCGACAACGCCGGCAGCCTGGAACTGAGCCAGGACCATGGCGGCGACCGGCGCGGCCTCGACATCGAGCATGCCCGCAGGGTCCTCGAATACATCCATCGGGTGTGGCGACGACCGGTGATGATGCGGACCATCGATACGCGTGACCGGGAGACGGTGATCAAAGTGGGGACGTCCTTGCACTGATCCCCCCTTTCGGGTGGATTGACGGGCGCGACAGGATCGCGTCAGATCACCATTCGGTACTACCAGGGAAATCGGTCTGTCACTCGAACGGCATTGCGTGGTGCTCGTCGGTACTCAGAAGGGTCTGTTCTGCTTTCGCTCCGATCGCGATCGGCGGCGATGGTCGATCCAGGGGCCCCGGATCGCCGGCTACGAGGTGTCCCATGCCTGGCTCGACCCACGTCTGCCGCGACGCGGGTATGCTGCGGCTAACCACCCGATCTGGGGGGCTCACGTCCATCGCAGCGACGACGGCGGGCGGAGCTGGAAGACCCTCGATCGCGCCCCCTGCCATGCGCCCGGTCGCCAGGGATCCTCCCTCGATGCCATCTGGTTCCTGGCGCCGGGACCTCGGGATGCGCCGGGGATGATGTATGCCGGCATCGATCCGCCGGGTCTCTTCGTGAGCACGGACCACGGGGAGCGCTTCGAGCCCGTGGGGGGGTTGAACGATCACCCGACGCGCCCGACCTGGGAGCCGGCACGCGGGGGATTCGCGGTCCATTCGATCTACGTGGACCCCGCCGATCCGCACCGCATCTATGCCGCGGTCTCGGCCGGTGGCGCGTTCCGCTCCGACGATCGTGGCATGAGCTTCCGTCCCATCAACCGCGGCGTACGGGCGCACAACCTCCCGAGCCCCTGTCCCGAGACCGGCCATAACATCCACCGTCTGCTCATGCACCCGGCCCACCCCGAGCGCCTCTACCGGCAGTGCTACAACGGCACCTATCGCAGCGACGACCGGGGCGAAAGCTGGACCGAGATCACCGCGGGCCTCCCGAGCGACTTCGGTTACGCGATCGCCGCCTCTCCCTCCGATCCCGACAGCGTATTCGTGATCCCGGAGGAGAGCCAGCACATGCGCACCACGGTTGGACACAAGCTGCGCGTCTATCGCAGCCGTGATGGGGGACGGAGCTGGGAGCCACAGACCCGGGGGCTTCCGCAGGAGCACGTCTACATCACCGTTCTGAGAGAGGCACTGGCCACCGACGGCCTCGACCCCTGCGGCGTTTACTTCGGCACCTCCAGCGGCCATCTGTTCGCGAGCCGCGATCTGGGTACGCATTGGGAGCTGCTCGCGAGCTTTCTGCCGCGGATCCTGTCCGTGCAGGTCGGTGTCTGTGAGTGATTGGATTGAGGGAGATCGCGAGGCGCTCTTGGAAGCCTTGGCCGCGACGCGCGGGATCGTGGCGCTGGTCGGGGCGGGGGGTAAGAAGACCACCCTCTACCGGCTGGCGCGGGCCCACCTAGGTCGTATCGGTATCACCGCGACCGTGGCCATCCCGCCGTTCCCCGAAGACCTCGATGCGCATGTGATCGTCGCCGGGACCAGCGCGCTCCCGGCGCTCGTCGCAGAGGCGCGAGAGCACCGCATCGTGGCCTTCGCCCGCCCCTCGGACAAACCGGACCGGCTAGCGGGCCTCCCACCCGAGCAGGTGACGAGGATCCATGAAAGCGCCGGTTTCGATGTCACACTGATCAAGGCCGACGGGGCAAGATCGCGATGGATCAAGGCCCCCGATCCGGACGAGCCCCAGCTCCCCGAGGCGGTCGATACCGTGATCCCGGTGGTCTCGGCGCGCGCCATCGGCGAGCGCCTGCGCGAGGACATCGCGCATCGCGTCGATCGCATCGCCGCCATCACCGGTGCTCAACCCGGCGACATCATCACGCCGGACCTCGTGGCGCGCTTGCTCGCCGATGAGCAAGGGGCGCTCAAAGGGGCCGGGAAGGCGACGATGGTTCCCCTCATCAACATGGTGGACAATGACGAGATCGCGGTGGTCGCGCGCCAGGCGGCACGCTGGGCGCTGGCCCTGACCCGCCGTTTCCACCGCGTGATCCTGGCCTCCATGAAAGCCGAGTCACCGCTCGTCGAGATCGTGGAGCGCTGAATCGATCCCGCCAAGTAGTCGATCCCCGGCGACGCCCGCTTCACGGGAGCGCCGCCGGCACCCCATCCACGCTGGTGGTAGTGGCCGCGGGGTTGTTCGCGGGGTTGACATCGCGGTCGGCGCCGACCACGGCGCTGTTGGTGAGTGATTGGACCGCCTGCCTCCAGCCGAGATCGCGCAGAAGCGGCAGCTCGAGGTCCGGGACATGGTCCGGGCCGGTATAGAACGGCTCCAGCAACTGGTTCGGGAAGAGCGAGGTGCTGAAGTGCGACACCGAGGACCCGGGCTCCGGGGGCCTCGGCGCGTACATCTGGACTCGCCCACGTGGATCCACTCCATCGCCGAGGAGCGTGCTTGCGGCGACCACTCGCCGGCCGGTCCACCTGAGGGCCTGGACGCTGCGGCTCGCGCGCACGCGCTCCCGGTCCGTCATCTGCGGGTAGCGCCGCCTAGTCCTGGAGTTTAGCAGCCGCCGCATGTAGATATCGTTCAGGCCCATGAATTTCTCGCCGGTCGCGAGATCGACCAGCGACAGGAAACCCAGGCCGTGCCCGATCTCGTGCAGGACCACGGTCACGAAGTCGATCTTGGTTCCGGGCGGCAGGCCGTCGAGCCCGTAGTACCAGATATCGGGAAAGGCGCAGGTCGTGCCCACGGCGCTGTTGAATCTCGCGCGGATATCGCTCTGCCCCGGCGCGAGGTCCCACCCGGCAAGGGCATTCGCTAAGGCCTGAACATACCAGGTCTTCGCGACGCGTGCCCCGCGGAAGTCGCGGTGCACGGTGGTCGGCCCGGCAGACCCCAAGACCGCGCTCGATGCGTTACAGCCCAGAGGATCGAAACGCGCGTCGATCCGGATCCGCACGGGGCTCTGGATGCGTTCGGCCCAGATGGCGGCGGCGGCACGAAAGGCGATGAGGCGCTGCCGCCCGAGCGTCGTCCCCGGGTTAAGGCCGTTGGCAGAATCCACGTCCGGCGCGCGCCGGTCCCTGAACCCCTCCCGGCGCCCGTCGCGATTGACGATCCTGATGTCGGCCGCCGCCTGGGCGGGGCCGATGATGGCGGTGCTGAAAAGGATTAGGAGCCAGAGGAGCCGCGCGGTACGCCCCATGACTCGGCTTCCCCGTCCCATACCAGTTTTGGTAGGCGCGGCCCGAGTCCGGCTTCAAGGCGCCGTTCGAGGAGCCGCCGGCGCGTCACGGTGTCGGATCGATGGGCGTCCGTCCGGCGTGACGGTTGCCTCCAGGGGCACTTGAAACCGCCCCTCCAGATCGACGCTGACGCCACCGCCCGGCTCGGGTGACACGATCTCGTGGAGCCCGCGCGCGGAGGTCGCGTGCGTGTCATCGAGCTCCAGAGCCGGCGCCATCTCGTGGGGACGCTCCAAGGTCTCGCCGGTCACGGGATCGACATAGGCCTTGAAACCTGCCGAGATCTTGGGGGCCTGTGGTGCGGATCCTGGCCGGTCCTCCCCGCACCCGCCGGCGGCCGTGAGGACCGACAGGACGGAGCAGATAAGTAGGGTCCTGGTCATGCGTTTCACGGAACTTCGGGAAACGTTTTGGGAGTTCGCTGTTACCACCGTGCCTCCCAGCCCTACCATACCGCGTAAGTAATCTGCTGACTGCCTGCGCCCCGTCGAAGAGCAGGTCATTCACCGTGGCGCATGTGCCCTACGCGACCTATCCGCGTGCGCACAGCGCACCCTGTCGGCACTCCCAGCCCTGCAATAGCGCGTTTTACTTGGTGCCGAGAGAGAGAATCGAACTCTCACGGGGTCGCCCCCACTGGATTTTGAGTCCAGCGCGTCTACCAGTTCCGCCACCTCGGCCCGAGCCGCGCAGTATAAGAAACGGCGGCCCGAAAATCGATCGCAGACGCTGCTAGGCATCGTTTATCATCGCCCGATGCAGCGCCGCGACTTCGCCTACACCCTGCCCGAGCACCTCATCGCACAGCACCCGGTCCCCACACGCAGCGAGTCCCGCCTTTTGCACCTCGACCGCGACAGTGGCTCGGTCGCCGATCACCGCTTTACGGACCTCCCCGCCCTCTTGCGCGCGGGTGATCTCCTGGTATTCAACGACACGCGCGTCCTCCCCGCGCGCCTCTTCGGCCGCAAGGCCAGCGGCGGGCGCGTCGAGATACTGCTCGAACGGGTCTTGGACACGCATGCGGCACTGGTGCAGATCCGCGCGAGCAAGCCGCCGCGGCCCGGCACGCGCATGCTGCTCGAACGCGAGAAGGGTTGCGGCCCGATGAGCGTCGCCGCCAGGACGGTCGCCCATTCGTTCTATCAGGACACCGCCTCTCAGGATGCATTCTATGAGGTGGAGTTTTCGGCCCCGGCGTACGAGGTCCTGGAGGCGATCGGTCATACCCCCCTCCCCCCCTACATCGGTCGGCCCGACGAGCCCGCCGATCGGCACCGCTATCAAACGATCTATGGCTGCCGGCCGGGTTCCGTCGCGGCCCCGACGGCCGGTCTGCACTTCGACCTAGCGCTCATGGCGGCCCTGGAACGACGTGGGGTGGCAATGGGCTACCTGACCCTGCACATCGGCGCCGGGACCTTTCGACCGCCGCGCGTCGAGCGCGTGGAAGCACATCGCATGCACCGGGAATCTATCGAGATCGGTCTGCCGCTGTGCCGCCTCGTCGCGGACGCCCGCCGGCGGGGCGGAAGAGTCGTGGCCGTCGGGACCACCAGCGTGCGCGCCTTGGAGACCGCCTCGGTGGCGGGTGAGCTGCAGCCTTTTCGGGGTGACACCGAGCTTTTCATCTATCCGGGTCATCGTTTTCGTAGCGTGGACGCACTCGTCACCAATTTTCATCTCTCTGGATCGACCTTGCTCATGTTGGTGTGCGCCTTCGCCGGCCGGGAGCGCGTGCTCGCGGCGTATCGGCATGCCGTCGGGAGCGGCTATCGCTTCTACAGCTACGGCGACGCCATGTTCATCGACGGCCATGCGCTTTGAAGTGCTGGCGTCTGCGGGCACGGCGCGCCGCGCCCGGCTCACGCTGTCACGCGGGAGGGTGGAGACGCCGGCCTTCCTGCCGGTCGGGACCCAGGCGACGGTCAAGGCGATGGCCACCGAGGAGCTTGCCGGGCTCGGCGTCGAGATGGTCCTCTGCAACACCTTTCACCTCATGCTGCGGCCCGGCATAGAGGTGATCGCGGCACACGGAGGACTGCACCGCTTCATGAGCTGGCCGGGGCCTATCCTGACCGATTCCGGAGGATTTCAGGTCTTCAGCCTAGGGGCGCTTAGGACCATCACCCCCGACGGTGTACTGTTCAAGTCGCCGATCAACGGCGACCGGGTATTCCTGGGACCGGAGCGCGCCATGGAGGTCCAACGGGCGCTCGCAGCCGATATCGCCATGGTCTTCGATGACTGCACGCCCTACCCCGTCACCGAGGCCGAGGCCCGCACCTCCATGGAGCGCTCGCTCACGTGGGCGGTCCGCTGCCGGGCCGCCCACGGCAGCGGACCGGGTCTCCTCTTCGGCATCGTCCAAGGCGGTGTCTTCCCCCACCTCCGCGAGCGCTCGCTCGCCGGACTCCTCCAGATCGGCTTCGACGGCTACGCCTTGGGCGGTCTGTCGGTCGGTGAGCCGAAGGCCGACATGCTCGATCTGGTGGGATACCTCGCGGAGCGTATGCCCGCGGACCGTCCGCGCTATCTCATGGGGGTCGGCACCCCCGAGGACCTGGTCGAGGCGGTGCGCCGCGGCATGGATCTCTTCGACTGCGTGCTCCCGACCCGTAACGCCCGCAACGGCCACCTCTACACCTCGCGCGGCGTGGTCCGCATCCGCCAGAGTCGCTATCGCAACGACACCGGGCCCCTGGACGAGGACTGTCCCTGCCCGACTTGCCGGGGCTATAGCCGTGCCTATCTCCACCATCTGGATCGGGCCGGCGAGATCCTGGGCGCACGGCTCCAGAGCTACCATAACCTATGCTATTACCAGAACCTCATGCGGGGCCTGCGCTCCGCCATCGAGACCGGCGACCTAGATGGCTACGCCGCGTCGTTCTACACGAGGCGCTCGCAAGGCATATCGCCTGTGTCATAATGCCCCACCGGGATCACGTGGTAAGCGAGTCGAATCTCCGAGCATCCGCGCTCCGTCCGGGAGGACGAGGGGATAGCAGTCGAAAGACGGGATCCATCGGTCGGCGTCGTCCCCCGCTACGCAGGGGAGGGAAACCGGAGACTCCCTCCCCTGTCCGCGCTTTCTGCGGACGGGGGAGGGTGGGGCGGGGGTCAAGCCCGTCATCCGCTGGCCGAGCCTCGTCTCCGCCTGACACGCCTCGCCCCCACCCTGACCCTCCCCCGCTTCGCAGGGGAGGGAATACCGTGACGCTTGCAGCTTATTGACTTTGTATGTGAATCAGGACTTGCTGAGTGGTGTTGTTCGACATTTACGACACAAGTATCTAATCATCGAATCAATCACAGAGAAGAGTGGGATGGAATTTTTGATCGCCGACGCCTATGCGCAGGGTTCCGGAGCGGGGGGGTCTTCGGGGCTGGGCGCCTTTGTCGAGATGCTCCCCATCGTGTTTCTACTCGGGCTCATCTATCTGATGCTGATCCGGCCCCAGAGCAAGCGCGCCAAAGAACAGAAGAAAATGCTCGAATCGCTTACCAGGGGCGATGAGGTCGTGACCAGCGGCGGGCTGCTCGGGAAGATCATGGACGTGGGCGACAATTTCGTGCTCATCGATCTCGGCGGCGACATCAAGGTCAAGATCCAGCGCCAGGCCATCTCCAATACGGTCCCCAAGGGCACTGTCAAGTCGCCCCTCTAGTAGCATGCCCCGGCAGTCGCCCGCTCGATGAATCGCTATCCTCTATGGAAGAACCTGCTGATCCTGATCGTGCTCGCGCTCGGGTTGGTCTATGCCCTGCCCAACGTTTACGGTGACCACCCGGCCCTGCAGGTCAACCCGGTGCGCGCCGCGCCCATCGATTCCGGCCTGGAAGGGCGGATCGCGGACGCGCTCAAGGGCGCCGGGCTCAAGCCCCTGTCGATGGAACGCGACCCGCGCAGCATCCTGGTGCGCTTCTCCGACACCGAGCGCCAGCTCACGGCCAAGGAGGTCGTGACGAGCGCGCTCGGCGACGATTACGTGGTGGCCTTGAACCTTGCCTCCGCGACCCCCGAGTGGCTGCGCGCGATCGGCGCAGAGCCCATGTTCCTGGGTCTCGATCTGCGTGGCGGGGTTCATTTCCTCATGGAGGTGGATATGCAGGCGGCCGGGCGCATGGTCGAAGAGCGATTCGTATCCGATCTCCGCTCGCTCTTGCGCGAGAAGAAACTGCGCTACAAGACCGTGGCGCGCGAGGAGGACGGCGGTATCCTCCTGAGCTTCCGCGATGCCGACGGCCGTTCCAAGGCGGCGGCCGCCATCGCCGAAGACGTCCCCGATCTGTCCGCGGCCGAAGAAGGCCAGGGGACGGACCCGGCGCTCAGGTTCACGGTCAAGCCCGAATATGTCAAGGAACAGCGCAAGCTCGCCCTGCAGCAGAATTTGACCACCTTGCGCAATCGCGTGAACGAGCTCGGGGTCGCCGAGCCCATCATCCAGCAGCAGGGCGAGGGGCGCATCGTGGTACAGCTCCCCGGCGTGCAGGACACCGCCCGTGCCAAGGAGATCCTCGGGGCCACCGCGACCTTGGAATTCCGCATGGTGCACGAAGAAGGCGATCCGGAGGCCGCGGCGGCAGGCAAGGTCCCGGTCGGCGCCAAACTGTATAGGGACCGCAACGGTAAACCCGTACTCCTCAAACGGCAGGTGATGCTGACCGGTGACCACATCGTCGATGCCGCCTCGGGGATCGATCCGATCGACGGCCGACCAGAAGTGCCTATCACCCTCGACAGCAAGGGCGCCCGGATCTTCAGCCGGGCCACCAAGGACAACGTCGGCCGACCCATGGCGACGGTGTTTATCGAGAACAAAGTTGACACCAAGATCGTGGGTGGGCAGACCGTAAAGGCCAAACGCACCGTGGAGGAAGTCATCAACATCGCCACCATACAGGAACAGCTCGGCAAGCGCTTCCGGATCGTTGGCCTCGACAGCACCGAGGAGGCCCGTAACCTCGCCCTCCTGTTGCGCGCCGGCTCGCTGGCCACGCCCATCGATATCATAGAGGAGCGCACCGTCGGTCCGAGCCTCGGGCAGGACAATATCGAGATGGGCGTGCGGGGCGCCACCGTCGGCTTCGTGCTGGTCTTGATCTTCGCGGGCGTCTATTACGGGGTCTTCGGGCTCGTCGCCGATCTGGCATTGGTGTTCAACCTGGTGCTCCTGGTCGCGCTCATGTCGCTCCTGCAGGCGACCTTGACCCTGCCGGGGATCGCCGGGATCGTCTTGAGCGTCGCCATGGCCGTCGATGCCAACGTGCTCATCTTCGAGCGCATCCGCGAGGAGCTGCGCAGCCGCAATACACCCCAGGCCAGCATCAACGCGGGCTACGAAAAGGCCTTCGCCACCATCTTGGACTCGAACACCACCACCCTCATCGCGGGTATCGTGCTGTTCGCCTTCGGCACCGGGCCGGTCAAGGGCTTCGCCGTGACCCTGTCGCTAGGGATCCTGACCTCCATGTTCACGGCCGTCAGCGGCACGCGGGCCGTGATCAATTTAATGTACGGCGGGCGCCGCCTGGCGCGGCTGGCGGTCTAGAGGCAGGCCGCTTAGATACCGACCGGTCACCCCGGAGCCCTCATGGATTTCTTCAAGACCACGCCGAAGCTCGACTTCATGGGCAAACGCCGGGTCGCCATCGGTCTGTCGGTGGTGTTGTTCGTGTTGTCGTTCATCGCTTTCGCGACGCGCGGCCTGAACTTCGGGATCGACTTTACCGGCGGCACGCTGATCGAGGTGGCCTACGACCGCGTGGTGGACCTCGGCGAGGTGCGCAAACAACTCGCGGCCGCGGGCTTCGATGCGGCGATCGTGCAGCATGTCGGCAGCGCCAAGGGCGTGATCGTGCGCATCCCCCCGCGCGCGGGCATGCAAAGCGTGGAGATCAGCAACCGGGTGCTCGACGCCCTGAAAAAAGACACGCCGACGACCGTCGAGATGCGCCAGGTCGAGTTCGTGGGCCCGCAGGTCGGGGAGGAGTTGGTCGAAGACGGCGGGCTCGCGCTCATCTTTGCGTTGTTCGGGATCCTGGTCTACGTGGCCTTGCGTTTCGAGCTCCGGCTCGCCGTGGCCTCGGTGATCGCGACCGTGCATGATCTCTTGCTGACGACCGGGCTCGTCAGCGTGCTGGGACTCCAATTCGACCTCACCATGCTGGCCGCCATCCTGACCGTCGCGGGCTATTCGATCAACGACACCATCGTGGTGTTCGATCGGATCCGCGAGAACTTCCGCAAGCTGCGCCGGGAGTCGCCCCTCGAGGTCATGAATCGCTCCATCAACGAGACCCTGTTGCGGACGCTCATCACCGGTCCGACCAGCCTCATGGTGTTGACCGCCCTCTATTTCCTCGGCGGCGATGTCATCGATGACTTCGCGTTGACGTTGATCATCGGTGTCGTCATCGGGACGTTCTCCTCGATTTATATCGCGAGCCCGATCGCGCTGCTCCTGGGCGTGAGCCGCACCGATCTCATGCCCGTCAAGAAGGAGGGCCTGGGCGTCGCCGAGCGGCCCTAAGAGTGCTCGACCCCTCCCCTCCCCTCTCCTCTCCTCCCCTCCACGCTCCACTCCTGTCCTTACAGAACGGCGCCTTCCAACAAGATAAAGGAAAAAGTGGGGCGCGGCATGCACACCGTCGCCGATCCGAACATCGCCGCGGTCGCAGACGCGTTCTCGGATCTGGGTGACGTCCAGCTCGTGCCGGGGCGCGAGTGGACGCCCTCCCTGGTCCGCCATGCCGATGTATTGCTCGTGCGCTCCGTGACGCCGGTGGATGCAGGGCTCCTGGACGACAGCCGCGTGCGCTTCGTCGGCACGGCGACCAGCGGCGTCGACCACATCGACCGCACGTACCTTTCTCACAGAGGGATCGCCTTCGCCGCTACCCCCGGCAGCAACGCCCAGGCAGTCGCCGAATACGTCATGAGCGCCGTCCTGGTCCTGGCCGAGGCGCGCGGTCTCTGTCTACGCGAGGCCACCGCCGGCGTGATCGGCTGCGGTCAGGTGGGGTCCCGGGTCGTCCGGCTTTTCTCCACGGTCGGCATCCGATGCGTGATCAACGATCCGCCCCTCGCCGACACCAGCGGCGACGCCCGATATCGGCCTTTGGACGAGGCCCTCGGCGCCGACATCGTGACCCTGCACGTGCCCTTGGCGAGCCAAGGCCCCTACCCTACCCGGGGTTTGATCGGGCGAGAGGCCTTGTCGCGGATGAAATCCGATGTGATCCTGATCAACACGGCGCGTGGCGGGATCGTGAATGAATCCGCCCTGAAACGGCACTTGGCACGCCATGAGCGCATGGCCACCGTCATCGACTGCTGGGAAGGCGAGCCGCACATCGATCCCGAGTTGGCGAGCCGCTCCACCCTTTCGACCCCACATATCGCGGGATACAGCGCCGACGCCAAGCTCCGGGCGACATCGATCCTACATGCCGCCGCGTGCGAGTTCTTTGCGATCCCCGGACGTTGGTCCCCGCCGAGCCCGATGGCACGGGAGATCACGTTGGTCTCACGGTCATCTGAGGACGCACAGCGGGAGGCGGTCCTTCTGGCCTATGATGTCCGCGACGACGATCGGACCCTGCGGGCCTGTCTGTCCGGGGCGCGGGGGGCGCTCGGCCGATCGTTTGACGCGCTACGGGCGAACTACCGAGAACGTCGCGAGTTTTCAGCCCACGCGGTCCATGTCGGCCCGAGCGCGGCCGCGCTCCCTGCCGTCCTCGCAGCCCTCGGTTTCAGGGGCGGCCCCGGCGGCCACCCAAAGTCCCCCACTTGTGGCCACCCCAAAATCCCCCCACCCTGAGCTGACATAGAGGCCGCTGATCGGCGGTGCGTAGCGGCGGGACGTTACGGTACTCCCTCACCAACGT